>NZ_JAMSKS010000021.1:0-109004 GCF_024436645.1 Rhodococcus sp. T9N
GCTCAGCTCGGCGTGTTGAATCAAGGACCGGATCCACCGTTATTCAGACAGTCCCCGGCGATCTCCGGTCGGAGTGTCGCGAGATCGGTTTGTCCGGGAACTACGCGAACTGTCATGTGCGGATCCTTGCGTAGAGGTACGACAGAATTTGGCTTCAGTCAGGGCGGGTGCTGCTTATCTCTTGCAGTTGGAGATGGCCAAATCCGGCTCCAGCCAGTCTGTTTCGGTGTCGATCGCAAGCGGTTCGCCGTAGATGTCGATGTGGCGGAGGTCTTGGTAGAGGTCCCAGCAGAAGTTCGGTTGGTCGTGGTGGGTGAGGTGTTGGTGCGCCGCCCAGGCGATGATGTTGGCCATTTGCGTGCCGGCGGAGGTGTGTGCGGGTGTGGCGGTCTCGAGGATTCGGTTAAGGCCCAATTTTGGGGGTGGGGGGAGTTCTGTTGTGGTGAAGAGGATTCCGAACTTGCAATCGTCTGCGAGTCGAGTGTTGATTTGTCGGAGGAGTGCGGTGTGGAGTGCGTCCTGCTCGGTCCTGTGGGTGTCGGGGGTGGTGCGGGTGTAGACGCTGCCGATGCGGATGTTCTGGTTACTGATGGTGTGGAGTGCGTTTGAGAGTGCACGTTGGCGGCGATGTTTGACGATTGAGCTTTCTGGTTCCACAGATCGAAGGATTTCGGTGTCGACCGGAATTCGATGGCGGTGGGTGACGTGTGCGCGAGTTTCGTCCCAGTCTTGTGTGACATGGGGCCAGTCGTCGGGAGTGGTTTCCAGCCACGCGATTGTGGCGAATCCGCTGGCAGATGTTCCGTGTTGACCAACATGGATCAGGCTGGGCGAGGTGAGCGACATCATTGTTGGCCTTGTCTGTGTAGGGATTTGAGTTTCGACGGTACGCCTATCGATGTGGCATGACAACAAATGTGGCCTAGGGGCATGGCATAGTTGCACGGTTGCAAGCAACCTTGGTTGGCCAACCGAGTGTCCATCGTCGGCTACTATTGCGACATGGATCGTTTGGATCGCGCTGTCTCCGACTTCGATTCCGCGATGGCACGAGCGGAAGAAGCGCGGGCCGAATTGCACGCCGCGATCCTTAATGCCTTGAACGAGGGCGTAATTCAGGCCGAGATCGTCCGCCGAACTGGCTACACGCGCGAAACAATCCGCAGGTTGGCTCGCGCAGCCGGCAAGTGAACGGCTCAGAGCTGCCGGTTCCGGCGTTCTGCTTTACATGTGGCGATACGTGCTGCGTTGGATAGTGGTGTGCGGCACTCGGATTTGGTGAGGCGGACTGGTTATTCGCGTGAGTATCTGAGGCGGATTGCGCGTGAGGTGGATGGGGAGTAACGGGTCATTTCGGCTGCATGGTGGTTCGGTCGAGGTGGGTGAGCATGGTGGTGAGCATTTCGTGTAGTGCGTCGTGTTCGTTGAGTGCTGTTGTCTTGGTGTCGCTGTCGTCGAGTGTGGTGATGAGGTTGCGTCGGGTGTTGATCGAGGTGATGAGTTCTGTGAGGTGGTTGCGGGTGAGTGCGGTGCTGGTGGTGGGGAGCCAGGTTGGTGTGGTTGCGCGGAGTGTTTGTCGGTAGGCGTTGACGATGGGGTCGGCGTTGCCTTTGTTGGTGTAGATGGTGTGTAGGGCTTCGAGGTCGTCGGGGTCGAGGGTGACGATGTGTTCGATTCGTCGTGTCATGGTTGCGTGCCTTTCCGGTGTGTGGGTGTGGGGTAGTTAAGCGGGGTTGGTGGGGTTTTGTCGCAGACCCCCGCACGCGGTCGGGCGTGTCGGGTGTTGGTGTGGGGATAGTTAATGCGGGTGTTGTGGGGGCGGCAAGGACGTTTCGCACGCGGTCGGGCGTGTCGGGTGTTGGTGCGGGGTTAGTGAAGCTGGGTCACCAAGAGAAATAAGATGGCATCTTCTGCGGTTATCAGTATCGTTGCCCACATTGACCGTGGCCTGCGCTTGATCCCAGGTCTGACCACACCCTCGTCGAGGTTCCCGATCCCGCTGGCGGCGGTCTTCGCTCCCACGAGTTCGGGGTTGGCCACCGACCAGTCGCCCGCGAGCTCCCTGACCTGCACACAGACGTCTCCGAGATGCTCGTAACCCTCGGGCAGCTCACTACCGACAGACCAATGGACGACATGACGTTGTTCGTTTCGTATGAATAGACCACCTGCCCGCATAACCAGAAGGGAGCCGGCCATGGCCACCAAGAAGAGGACTGATGCGACCATGCCGGCCTCCCCGGAGCAGTTGCGGGCCCGCCTCGAGTTGCGTCGGTCGTCGGCCGCGTCCAAGCATGTACCCGCCCCTCGCAAGGGCACGCGCCGTAAGCAGCGTGTCCGCGCCATCGCGGCAGGGTGGTAGAGGCGGAAGCCGCCAGTCTCCGGCGACGCAATCGACCACGAATCCGCATCTTTCTCCATGGCTGATGCGGGTTCTTCTTTTTTTGTACGGCCGGCTGTGACCACTGCGGTGGTTACAGTCGGCGAAAACCTTTGGGGAGTTGGATGTCCGGTCGTTCGGTTGGCAGTCCTGCTGCTGCGCGGATGCTTCGGATGTCGTCGACGATTAACGGTGTGGACGGATCCTTCTGGATGACGATCGTTCCGTCCCTGTGCGGCAGAACCTCCACGCTGGGCGGAAGCTGTGTTTCCTCGATCGGCAACTCGGGGCCGAAGTACGTGCAGCTACCGACGATCGCATCACCCGGTACGTTGCGCTGAGGCGATGATTCGGTTCGGCGGTAGAGCACGGTGACGCGAGAGTCCCAGATGTCGGTCAGCCCTTGGACCAGCTTCAACGACAGCGAAATCAGTGATTCGTCGGCAAAGGCACATACGAACTTGCCTGCCCCCGAGGTGCCCCCGAAACCGATAGCGACTCTGACGTCGCCGGCATCTGAATACAGGGTCATCTGCCGCGGAAGCGAGAGCGGGTACACACCGTCGGTGGCGTGGGGGGAGTGCCTGCGCTCGACCAATGCAGCTTCGATCGATTCTTCCGTCGGAGGTACGAGGATCTGACGGATATTCGACCCCAAGGCCTGCTCGACCCCGGCGCCGTCGGGAAGCGGATCCCCGACGGTTTGGTAAAAGTCGACGTCGAAGACCGGATCCAGCTCTCGAAGGAACTGTAGCGACCGCGCTGCCAGCGCTGCAGTGACCGATTCGGCTTCGGGCGGGCGCTTCCGCCCTATGACGTTCACAGTCAATCCAGACATCGGATTGCGGCGTAAAGATGAGGCAGGCACGGTTACTCCCGTTCGAAGACGATCGACCAATCGGGACAGGCTCTGGCGTTATACGGGGTAACGCAGCGCTGTCCGCCCCGTCAGGACGTCGTCGAAGCTGACTTCCAAAGGATGTTCGCTCAACCGAATGAGTGTTCCGGTTGGTAGTTCCTCCAGTGCGGCGGCGGGCAGTTTGCTCTCATCGAGATCGATCCCGGACTGATGTAAGTCTTCCACCCGACTCGGAAATGGTTCGCGCTAGTTGTGCGGTTCGGTACGGGTTCTGGTGATGCGACTATTCTCCACAGCCTGCTGCAAAAGTTACAAATGAGATTGTAACTTTTGCAGATTGGTGGATATTTACGCTGATATAGTGGTGCATATGTCCAGCGATACTCGCATTCTCGACCTTGCTGACCTGTCGTCGGAGCAGTGGGGTCTGTTCACCATGGCTCAAGCAAAGGAGCTGGGGTTCTCTGCGCAGCAGGTCGCGCGCATGGCTAAGGCTGGAACGGTGGAGCGGATCCGCCATGGTGTCTATCGGATCGGTGGGGCGCCAAGTGTTCCGTCCGAGCGGCTGCGGGCTGCGTGGATGATGATCGAGCCCGGTGCCACTACTGGTGAGAGGCTGCGTGAGGGGTCTCCGGCGGTGGTGACGCACAGGTCTGCTGCGTGGCTTCACGGGCTTGGTGATGTCGATGCGGATGTGATGGAGTTCGCGACGTCGAAGCGGCGGCAGTCTCGTCTTTGCGATGTTCGGTATCGCGTTGCGTCCTATGAGCCGGATGAGTGGACACTCGAGGATGGGCTGCCGGTTACAACGGTGCTGATGACGATCGTCGATCTCGCCTCTGGGCTCCTTGATGGGGGGCATCTGGCGGGCATTGTTCGTGACGCTGTTGTCACCAATCGTGTGGATTCGGAGAGTGTGAGTGAGGCGCTGCGGCCGTTTGCGCATATGTACGGGGTTCGTCTGGGGGATGGCGAAGCTCTTCTGAGTCGCTTCCTGGAGGAAGCTGGGATTCCTCAGTCCACGCGTGCGCTGGGGCAGCGTCTGGCTGGCCAAGGGGTGCTTGATCTCCCGAACTCCGCGTTCATGGATATTCCGGCGATGCAAAGTCTTCGAGATACGATGGCGCTGGTCAATTCTCCTGCGATGCAAAGCTTTCGGGATGCGGCAGCGCTACTCAATTCTCCGACCATGCAGAGTGTTCGTGATTCGCTGGCGATGCTCAATTCTCCGACGATGCATGGCTTTCAGGAGTCGATGGTGCAGCTCAATTCTCCTGCGATGCAGAGTCTTCGGGACGCGGCAGCTGCTGTGGATATGCCCGTGGTCGAGGCTGCTCGGAAGATCGCCGACCGCCAGCGACGCGCGCAGTGACGCGAAGTCGAGGAGCTGCGGCGTTCAAGCGGTCGCTGACGGACCGGCTGAAGAAGGAGTCCACACTTCGAGGGCGCCCGTTCGAGCATTTGCGGCGGGAGTTCTATCTGCAGCGCTTCTTGGCGCGGATCTTCTCGCAACCGGAGGGGCGGTGGTTGCTCAAAGGTGGGGCGTCGCTGTTGGTGCGGCTCCCAGATGCGCGGTACAGCCAGGATATCGACCTCCTGCATACTGCGGCGGGCCTCGAGGAGGCAGTCGAAGATCTGCGGGCGGCGGCAGATCTGAGTGAACTTGATCCACTTCGCTTTCTGATTCGCGATGAGCCTGTCGCGATGACTGGTGGTGTCGATGGCGCGAAACTGAAGGTTGAGGTCTATTACGACGCGCTGTATCTCTTCAGTTTTCCGATAGACCTTTCCACTGAGCTTGTTGCGGTCGGTGACGTCGATTATCAGTCCCCGAGACCGATTGTGGCGATGGAGGGTTTGGCTGCGATGCCGGAGTTTGCGTTGTATCCGTTGCCGGCGCAGATCGCTGACAAGGTGTGTGCAATGTATGGGCGGTACGGGCAGGATGGCGGTCCGTCGTCGCGGTATCACGATTTGGTTGATCTGGTATTGATCATTTCTGCGTGGCGTTTCGCGGCTGATGTGTTGGCGCGTGGTCTCTCTCAGGAGTCTGCACGTCGGGGGTTGGTGTTGCCGGCCGCTATGTCGGTGCCTTCGGTGGGGTGGTTTGCCGGTTACGAAGCGATTGCTCGGACGGTCTCGGGGTTGCCTGGTGGGGTGTTGACGCTGGATTCGGCGTTGGTGGTGGCAGGGCGCTGTCTTGATCCGATTTTGTCGAATCAGGTTGTCCTCGGGTTTTGGGACCCGGATGCCGCTGTGTGGGGTGGATGATGAGGCGGACAAGGTCACTGCGCTTCGAATGCGTTGCGATCAACTACGTAAGACCCGGTGTCTGTACCTAACCTGCGGTCACGCTCTCGGATCCCGCTTGTTCGGGGTGCTGGTCCGTTCGATGAGTGCTGCTTGTGGGGCTTTATGCGTGTTGGTTGTCTCCGAGGTCGGGTCGGAGGTGTTGTTGTGCGCGTTCGTTCCAGCTGTTGATCTGCCAGCAGGTTGCGGGGTCTCGGGTGGCGGTGTGGAGTGCTGCGACGATGGCGTCGCCGTCGTCGATGTTTGAGGGTGTTATCCCGAATGCGTGTAGTTGTTCGGTGAGTTCTTCGTTGAGGTGTGGGTCGTGGGCTTCCCACCACAGGAGTGCTTGTGCGCTGGTTTTCAGTGCGGTGATTTCTGATGTTCGGCGGAAAGGTGTTGTCCACGCGGGGTCGGCGTTGGGCCATATGCCGTGTTGGTTGTCTGGCATGTCGAAGCCGATTTGGAGTGTGTGGGGGTCTGCGCCTGGGTTGATGTGGGTGATTGTTACCCACATTCCGTCGGTTCTGTGGAGGTCGCCGAGGGTGCGGGGCATTTGGTCGCCGGGTTGCAGGTCGGCGACTGTGCAGACTGGCCATGTGCGGCCGGCGGCGTCGACGGCGGTGGGTGTGGTGGTTTCGTTTCGGGGGGTGGGGCGGGTTGGCCAGGATTGGCGGCCGCCGAGGCGGCGGTAATGCTGCTGCAGGGCTTGTGCGGAGGTTTTTCCGAGTGCTGTGGCGAGTGTTTCCCAAGTTTCTCCGTGGTTGCGGGCTGTTTCGATCAGTCGGATTTCGTTTGTGTTCAGTGTCTTTCGTTCGTTGGCAAGGTTTTTCAGTCCTTCGATGGATTGGTGTGCGGGGGTGCCTTGGATGGTTGCTTTCGATCGAGCCTGGCGTGGTCGAAGCTTGTCGAGGAAAGTCATGCACTCAATGTAGTCGTTTATTCTCAACATTTGTGTGTATTACGCGTCTCATCTTGAAAATACCAACTTTTTTCTTTGGTTACGTCTGGTTTCAGCCAGGTTCCGACATTTAAATCCCTCCGATGACACTTAATAGTGTTAGATGACATCTATGAGACTAGATGAGTTTCCTGAGCTGCTGACGTCTTCGGACGTGCGGAAAATCCTGGGATTGTCCTCCTCAGAGTTGGCGAACGCGCGGCGTCGAGACCCGAATTTCCCGGCACCCGATCCACGGCATTCCCGGATCCGATCACCACGGTGGACGAAACCCGACTTCGTGCGATGGATGGTCAGCGAAGGAAGGGCGCCGGTCACGGTTCTGCCGGATTTGGATCCGCCTGTCGAGGGCCAGCCCGTTCGATGGCGATATCTGCGTACGGAATTCGTCACCATCGATACCCAGGTGGAGTTTTCGTCGCAGCCTTCGTACAAGGAGCAATATGCGTTGATGAGGTACGCGAGGTTGGGCGATATCGGCGAGCCCCGGATGCTGACCGTGGCGTTTGTCATCGACGAGCCTGACGCAAGCGAGCGCTTCAATTGGGCGTTCACCGGCTCGAGGTTGACGGCCGAGACTGCTGCTGCGCTCGGGTACGGCCCAGGCGGTTACGCGGGTGCGATCGTGTGGATGGCATCGGAGCAGTACGGGTACGAACCATACCTACAGGGGTGCGAAGTGCCAGCGTCGTTCGATGAATCGTTCGTCAGGATGCCCTATGTGAATCCCCGCGATCTCGCCGGCATTCTCGGACATCCCCTCCCTCTGTGGTGGCCAGGGTATGCGAGCACTGCTGCGGTGGCGATGTGGGTTCCGGAGCCGGCGACCGCGCCGACTCCGGTGTTCGCCGGCATTCCGCCAGTCGCGGCCAGTAGGGCGAGGATCCGGCAGCGGTTGCGGTTGGTGGTCGACGAGATTGTCAGTGGTGTTCGTGCAGCACCGCCCGGGGTCGTCGAGCAGTTGGCGGGTTTGGGCAATACCGCTTGGGATCAGGTGATTTCGCGTTATCGCGAACGTGCAGAGTATCCGTGGGTGGATGCGTCGCGTCGAGCGTTGTTGTCGACGGAGGAGGCTGATCCGGTTTTGCCTGCGGTGCCGCCGGCGACGGATATTTTCGAGGGGCTGGCATGGTTGGTCGCGCAGCCTGACATCGACCCGGAGCTGTCACGGTGGTTGACCGATTTCTACGGGTATCCGGAGTCCATCGATGTAGCGGAGGTGAAGCTTACGGAGGTTCCGGTGCGGTTGCGGTCAGCGATCGAATCGAGCCTGCGTCCGATTGAGGACCCGGCGGACACCTGGATGCGTCGTGCGCTCGAACCCTCCGGGGCAGCGCAGGATGTCGGGTGGATCGCTGATGGGGATCATCGTCGCCGTCCGGTTGTCGTCGATGGCGACTGGGTTCGATTCCATATCCCGCGAAGGATGCCCGCAGGGTTTGTTCCCGACACGGTTCATCTGATTGCGGGTGGTGAGCTGAGCCGATTGGTTGTGGCGTTCGGCATCGACCGTCGAGGGATGGTGCTGCCGTTGCCGGTGGCTCAGACGGGTTTGGATCGAGCTGCGCAATGCCTTGCAGCGCTGGCACTGTCGATTGAAGAGCCTGTGCATTTGGGGAACTCACCGAAGTTGCGTGGGGCGCCTGTCGAATTGGAGCGGCTGGTGTGGGCGCTGGAGACTGCGGATCATCTCGAGGTTGGGTGGTCGGTGATCGAGGGAGTGGTCGGTGATCGTCCGGAGGGGATGACCGACAACGACTTACAGGAAGCGAGTGCCGGTAGGCGGTTGTGGAAGAACCGGGAAAGCGCGACGTCTGACGAGTGACCGTGCTCATGGCGCCGTGGTCTCTCACCATCTGTGTAGTGCGGGCATGATGTGGGGGAGGTCTTTGGGGCAGGAAAGGCTGGTTCGCGGCGTTTGATTCTTCTGGCGGCGTGGGCGGATCTGGATTTTCGGGAAGAATCAACGACGGGGGTTGTGATGGGTAAGGCGAAGAGCAAACGGAAAGCTGTTGTGCGGCAGGCCCCTGCGAGGCATTCGCCTGGCGATGATCTCCGGCATGGACTTGCAGTTCGGCAGCGAGCGGATATGGCGTTGTCGACTGGTGAGTTGAAGCCGTCGCAGATGCCGTTGTTGTTGGATGCGTTCGACGAGGCTTCGACACCTGTCGTGCAGTATCTGGAGCCGTGGGGTCTCGTGGTGTGGGAGTTGCGGAGTTTCCACGCATCGGGAGTTGTCGGGCCGACGTTGAAGTGGTGGACCGATCTACACGGTCAACCAGCCGCGGTGTTGGCCGCGGATCCCGAGCGGTACTTCATGTTGGGTGGAACTCAGAAGTCGTACTACGGAGCGGCCGATGAGGAAGACATGCTTGTCATGTACTGCGGATATCGGTGCACCAGCCGAGCGACCTTGGATCGGCACGCCTATTTCGCGTCCGAGGAAATGACGGCACTGATTTTGGCGGGAAGCGAAGGTTCGGCGGATGTCGGTGTGACACTCGCTGATCTGCCCTCGCCATCTGGCGTCGCCTATCTGACGCAAGATGAGGGCGGGTTGGTGTTGCTGTGGAACACCATCGATGATCTGCTTTCGGTTCAATTGGTGCCGACCACGGGCGCTCGGGATTTCATCGTCAACCAGGGGGAGAAGAAGGTTGGGTGGGGGTACAGGTTTGGCGAGCACAAGTACTTGCCGATGCCGTTTGCCGAGGCGGAATTGAGTGCGCCGGAGAGTGATTCCCCGCCAACACTTCAGAATGTCGGCGGGTACACCCCGGGGATGCCTGACGATGCGCCGGATTGGTCCCGCAAGGGTATTTATCAGGGGTGGACGTCCGAGCAGATCTTGGCGGTTTTCCTTTCGTTCACGCACATGCTTCGGCAGAGCGCGTTGGTGGAGTCGTCGACAATTCGGACTGCGAAGTCGTCGTTGAGTGGGAGACGTCGCAAGCCGGGGGTGGTGACGTATTTGTCGTACCGTTCTCGTGGTGGATCTCGTCCGGCAGTGGGCGAGGACGGGTCTCCGTCGCGGGTGTACTCGCACAGGTGGACGGTTCGAGGTCATTGGAAGCGGCAGTGGTATCCGAGTGAGCAGCGGCATCACCCGATTTGGATTTCGACGTACATCGCGGGGCCGGACGGTGCGCCGATCAAAACGTCGGACAAGGTGACTCTGCTTTGAGCGGGGGATGCTGCTGCCGCCGTCGCCTTGATCCGGCCGGGTGGAAACAGGAGGTGTTTGTGATGGTTTTCGAACGCGTTGTGTTGAGTGCAGGGTTCATTGCGTTGGTGATCGGCGGGTTGACCGTCCTCTCAGGCTTCTTTGAGCTGTCTTGGTGGATGAGTGTTCCGATCATCGTCGGAGGGGGTGTCGCGGCAGCGTTCGCGATAACTGGGTTCTGGGAGTTCGTCGACCGAACACCGCGGCGGCAAGACAAATGACCGGGCGGGGTGCTGGTGTCGTGTTGAGGCGGGTGAGTGGTTTTCTTCGAGTCAGGGATGTCATGTGCCGGTGAGACTATGTATGGGATATGTCGTCGACTTGGGAGAGCTAGTTCAATCAACACACGGGGATCGGGTGCAATGACGGAAACTCTGGATATAGCGTCACAAATTATCTGCGAGCGGTTGGCGTTCACCTCGTCGTCACTTCCTCCTCTCAGGGAGGACTGGCGACAGCAGCTTTCATGGTCGGTGGATCGGGCATGTCCGATGCCGAGGAAGCCATCGAATTGGGGCAAGTTGCTCAGGCGAAGTTGGTCCAAGTACCCGGCGTCGGATCAAGGACGACGAATCATGTTGCTGCAAGAACGCTTCGGCTACTACGACCCAACTTTCGAGCTGGCGCGCATCGCAGTCGAGCAACATCACGGTGTCCTGTGGTGGAAGAACGACGCCGACCAATTGCGTGCGCAGCTGGTGACTCCAGAGTTTCACGGATCCTGGTTGGCGGGAGCTATTTTGGTGGCAGCGGACGCCGCCGACGTGGGGACGAAACCAGGGCGGCGGTACCTGGCTGGTGATAGGGAGCCGAGGTGTTCGGAAGACCGTGCGTGGCTTGGACTTTTCGACGATGTTGTTGCTATGCAAAGGTTCAGACTTGAGCGGGAATCTGGGCTGGCTGTGACATGGATCCAGGATTTTGTGCCAGCTGGGCAATTGGAGGCTGCCGGGCTTTCTGGTGATGAAGCGAACCTGTTCGCGGCCGGTGTCGCGTTGATTCGGCAGGCGCAGATACGGTGCAATGCAGACTCGGTCGGCAACGATGGCATTCTCTGGGGCGCTATTCTGATCTGCGGCGCGATGCAGGATTTCCTGATTGGAAATGGGCACGGTACGTCGACGATGTGGAGATTCTGTGGGGCGTTCCGGCGCCCGACTATCACTGGGAGAAGGCGGCCGGGTTCGAGGATTGGCTCCGTGATCATCCAGGCAAGGATGCGTGGGTCCCACGCGTGAGAGCAGCGTTCGACCGGAAGGCAAGATTCAACAATCGCACATTCGGGGAGAGGGAGTCGATCTCCCGCGAACCGGGATTCGCTTTGATTGCAGCACTTTCCAGCTTCGACACTTCACAAGGTAACGGCGAGTGGAGGCGGGCGAACGGAGATCAAATCGACAGGCTCTGCGACAGCGTGATCACGCTGAACGAACAGATGAGCGCCGAATGGTGGAGTCAATGGACGTCGGCAAATACCACGCCCGATCCGCCGGAACAAGCATGGACGGCTGCGGTGATTTCGTTGGCGACGTTGTTCGCACGAGCCGAGACTGTATCGGATCCGTCTAGCGTGATCCAGCTTGGAGACAGTTGAGGTGCAGTGATGGATTTTGAACGCTTCGTGTTGTGCGCCGGACTCTTTACGACACTGTTGATTGGTTTGAGTGTTCTCACCTACTTCCTAAGTTGGTACGAGACCAATTTGAGTGTGTGGCTCAATGGTCCAGCAGTTCGAGATACTCGGTGAGCTTTCCGATCGGGGCGACAACCTCGCCGTGCAGCATCCACGTTGCCTCACCGTTGACTATTCCGGGATCCAGGTGTCCGCCGCTGGGCAGAGTCGGCCATTGCAGCCATTCATTGTAGTCCTGGAAGTTGTGCGCGATCTCGATGGTTGCGGCCAAAGTATCGAGGCCACTGGAGATCCCGAACCCGCTACCGTCCTGATTGTTCACTCCCAAACTGAGAACGAGCCCAGGAACTGGGAACACGTCTCGTCGAATGTCGACGCGCCACACCCCCGGATCGAACTCCCGCATTCCATCGAAGCGGAGGGTGTCGCGCGAGATCCGGGCGATCACGGTCAGGAGTACCTCTTGGAGTTCCGGTGACGGCTCGAATGTGAATCTGACATCCCACCTGGCACCGAAGTCGGAACCGAACACATACATTCTCCGAATGCTATTCGACAGCCGTTCCTATTTCGCCTGTGAGTGACCACATTCTCCCGCGGCCAAAGCCTAGCTATCGCGCATGCGCTGTTGAGCGCCGGCGGACACGGAAAAAAATTGTCCGTTTCGTTCGATGGTCAAAACGCACACCCAAACCCGCAGGAAGGCGCTGAGCGCGTTTGGGTGTGATTCGCTTCCTAGCCTTGGGCCGAGCGGTTTCGACACCTGTCAACGCGGCGGGTTTCCTCTCTCGTCGCATACAACTTCCGTCCCGAACAGTGAATACGATGCGGCTGATGCTTCGTAGAGCCGATAGACGAATCCCGCAGCAAACTGGGCGGGTTTGCGAATAATCGGACTACAGCCGGGTGGAAGGAAGCGGCCGAACGTCATCTGATTGAGGCTGGGGATCTCGAACTCCAGTTGGAAGCATCGCTTTTTGAGGATCCGCTGAAAGGTGAACCGGACGATTCCGCCGCGGAGCCATTCGAGGGCGAGGGGCCGAATGTCGCTTCTGATCGCGGACCTGCGAGACAAGGCACCGAGGGTGGCAGCGAATGCCTCGCCGAGACCCGAACTTTCGGGTGGCGCGGTGACACGAAGAGTCCAGTATCTTCCTCGCCGGTCCATGTACGGCTGATAGAAATCGCGGTTCAGGGAGTGATACACCGGTGTCAGAGGGCCGAGAATCTTATCCGCACGGTACGCAGTGAAGTCCCGAAACATGTTGGAGTACTTGCGCCAATCGAAATCCGGTGGGGCTTCGGTCATCGTTCCAGAACCTGAGAAGAATGCGGCGACACGGTATCTCGACGATGTCTTTTCGAGATCCGGTACGTAGATGTAGACAGGTCCCAGGTTTATCGGTGCGGCGTGCCGCACGACGTCGATAGCGGTCGAGGGTTGCAGAACGGAATCCGTGACGGCGAAGCTGAGCATTTTGTTTCCGGTGTCAGGGATGAATGTTCCGTCATCGTCGACGCAGTGTCGGTTGACGGTGATCCGGACCGGGGTGCCGCCGATTTCTGCCCGATACCCGGGCTGGGGGATTCTGCTTCCGCGCAGAATTGCTTGGATGTCGATGCCGTCGGCGCCGAGGGGCACTGGTTCGGGCTCACGCATGTGCGTACGCTCCTGATGACTCCGTCCAGAGGCGAAGAGATGAACTTTACAGCGTCCGGGTGGGACGTCAAGTGGGACGCTGTATATCGCGGCAACTTGACCCCGCAGGCCAGGCAATGGTCACCGCCCGATACCGCGGTGGAAAGAGATCACGGTTCGAGCGGCGGGACTGTTGAGGAATCGTCAGATCGGCAGTGCCGACGAAGATTAGCCGTCGTGGCCAGGATTGGAACGAGCGCGCACCGGGTATGGTTCCGCTCGCAGCCTGTGGGGTGGGCGTAGAACAATCCTGTCGGTCCACCGTCGACGTCTTGCTCTCATTCCGCAGGTCTGCATCTTCCCTGCGACAAACTTGCTGGCCGAGTGTGTTGAGTAGGTACAGGAAAGTGACGGTCCGATGTCCATTATGGTGACTGCAGTCGTTGTGGCGGGTTTCTTCGTGGTGTTCGGCCACTTCGCCGGTGTTCCCCGAACTCAAACAGTTGCCACCGTCGTGGTGATTCTGCTGGCTGCGGTGCCGACACTCTGGATCGACGAGACCACCTCGTTTGCAGCCGCATTCGGCATTTTTGTTTCCACGGCTGTTTTCGTGTCCCTTGTTCTGGGTGGGGTGTGGTTTCTTGCGAGGTACGTGCGCGGTCGCCGCGACTCGCGTTTGTCCAATGCGGGCGGCGAACTGGGCGGAGCGGGTAGCTGAGGCGTTCGTCGTCGTTCGACTACAGCCTCTATTGAACAACGCAGACCCGACAACCCGCACGGGTCTTCCGGTCTTGACCTTCGTCAGCGATCGTAGGGGCGAATTTCGTTATCCGGTGAGCTGTCACTCGCCTCTTGCATCGCGATAGCTGCGGCTGCGAGGGCTGACAGGTTCGCCATCGGTTTCTCGAGGGCATCAATCCACTCTTGGCCACCGGTGATCATCGTCTGCGCGGATTCCCAATGCCTCCCGTCCGCAAGAATCTGCAACACCTCGGTTCTTCGGTTCTTCCTCGGGGCGGCATATCCTCGACGTCGAGCATGCCGACGTTGCCCTCGTTGAGAGTAACGACAAGCTCGTGAGTTTCGAGGTCCGAGATCATCGGAATCAGCGCCTCCAAAGCGAGGGCACAGACTGACGAACGGGCGGTCCAACGTGCTCCCGACGGGAAGAAGATCGTCCCAGCCATGGCAGCCCTCATTCCGATAGTCGACGCTGTAGTGGGGTCGGCGCCTCGCTTTCCCCATTGAACAACAAGGGTCTGACCACGGCGGCCCGCGACATGTGATGATCTGAGCTGACACAGCACCATGGGGCGCGTAGAGATCCGGCGATAGTCACCGAATGGCGTGTGTTGATGCGAAAACCGATGAGTGCGGACAGATTTCGTACCAGGATGAGGGGGCAACTGAATGCAGATATACACCAAGTACGCGAGTCTTCGAGTGGAGGATCTGCCATATCCCGAGGGGTTGGGAAAGGAGGAGCACAAGGGGATCCAGGCTGCGGTGAAGAACCTTTTGGGGGCAGACGCACTAGATCCCGAGGTTCACGAGGCTCACTTCTGGGCCGGGCCGTATCAGGCTGCCGTAGCGGAGCACCTCGCTCCGTACTTTGCCAAAGACGGAGACCTCGTGGACATCGCACGCCGAGGACTGGAAATTGCAGAGGCCAACCCGGCATTCGGTGTGGCAATACCAGGCGGCGAGACACATATTGGGATTTTCGCGGCGAACCTGCCGCCCCAACCTGGTTACTCCAGCAACAAGTCTGAGTGGCAAGAACACAAGTGGGCTCGGCACCCCCCAAGGCTGTTTTTCAAGGACGGGCACCTTACGATCCAGGACGGTCGCCACCGCCTGAGCTACCTACGGTCGATGGTTCAGAAGAGTGACCCAGACTTTCCAGTGCTGGTGCGAATCCAGTGGGAAGGTCCGTGAGTCAGTTCAGGCGAATCGCGTAGTCGGTATGCGTGCGCGGGTGCGTTGACACACGATGGCAGAGAGAAAGGCGTCGAAGGGGGAGTATGCGCATCAAAGATGATCATCCGGAGCTGTTTCGGCAGTTGCATCCGACACGGAACGTGGGGCTTGATCCTGGATCGGTGACGAATTCGTCGCACCGGATGTTGTGGTGGTTGTGCCCGGCCGGCCATGAATGGTTGGAGTCAGCGTTTCAGCGGACCTCGCACATGGGGTGGAAGAACGGTGACCGCTATGCCTGTCTGTATTGCGTTGCTCCTGGGTGTGTGGTGAACAGTTGTGGTCATCGGAAGTTTCGGGGTGGTAAGAACGCGATCTTCCGTGTGCTTGCGCATCCTTGTGAGAAGTGTGAGATCACCGAGCACGCACGTCTGATTCTCGATGCGCAGGCTGAGGCTGGGCCTGCCGCGGTGAGAGTTCTCGAGGACAGTCCGTTGTATGCGTTGTTCTGCAGTCGGGGATCAGAGGTGGTGCAGTGGTGGGAGCAGTTGTTTCCGCTGTTCGAAGCCTATTTCGTTCGGATGGTCAGCTTGTACATCGCTGTGGATTCGGTGCAGGGTCGTCGTGCCTTGAGTTGGCCGCAGCCCGCTGTGCTTGGCGGGTGCATGCTTCGCATTCTGGAGGTGTTGCCGACGAGTTGTCAGACCGAAATGCAGTCGGTCGTGCCAGCGGAATCGGGGCATTTCGGGCGTGCGGGTCGTACGACCCTGCCTGAAGTGCACCAGCGTTTCGAACTCGGGTGGGCGTTGAAGAATGCGGGGTTCGATATCCGCGACGAGGCGTTGGACGTCGATGTTGATCTGCGTGTGCTTTTTCTCGAGCAGCAACGTTTTTCGTCGACGGGGGAGCAGTCGCCGGTGGATTACTCGGATCGGCATTATCCGGCGTTCGATGCTGCGTCGTTCGATCGTGAGAAGGCATCTGCAGCGGTGCTGCACAATTTTCGGCCGATGGAGTTTCCGCAACGTATTACGGCTGTGCGGGTGACGCTCGCGGAATCGGCGTCTGCGGACATCGACGACCCGCTCGGGCGAGTACATGTCGGGTATGCGCCGGACCTGGCGCCGGAGGAGTTGTGGGAGCGGGCGCGTGGGGTGTGGAAGGTGCGTGCTGATCACGTTGTGGCGTCGTCGATTGTCCTGGTTGTTTTCGACCGGCGGGTGGTGTTGGTCGCGTCGATCTCGGGTCTGTCCGTTCATCGTGACGGGCTGGCGATTGTCGGAACACCGCTGGTTGGTCACCCGTTGATTGGCCGACCCGATCCGTTGCATACGCCGAATCCGTTGGCCCACGGATCTTTCGATCAAGGGGAGGTAGCGCGATGAGGAGCGATACTCCGCGTCATCTGTACGAGGTCGGGTCGGCGCTGTGATGTCGGAGGCACGTAAGACCAGCGATGTGGGGTCGATGTTGCAGTTTCTGCTCGCGACCCAGCCTGTCGGTGAGGTGCAGGTCGTTGACGGTTGCCGGGAGATGCGCCGGCATGTGCGATCGGATCCGTTGCCGGTGGCCGGTACCGGCGGGGCGGTGTGGGCGCAGTCGGTGGCAGCGGTGATGGAGAAACCGCAGCGCGCGAGATCCGGCCTGAAGTCGTCACCGCGTGGACCGAAGTCTCCGGTGCAGTCGTGGACGGCTGTTCTCAACGTGGGTGCGGAGGCTCTCGCGGGAGTGAACGGTGACGTGTCGGTGATCTCGAGTGGCGTCATGGGCCGTCTCGGTATCGACTCCGACGATGGCTCGTGGAGATGGATTGCGTTGTCATGTCCGGCTATTGGCGGGTTTTTGCGTCGTGTGCAGTTGGCTGCGACGCCGCTCGACAACGGTGACCCCACCTGGAGTCTGCTCGGCCATGATCGATGGGCGCCGCGTGTAGTGGCGAGAGTTGCTGCGGATGCAGAACGTGGGTTTCTGCTCTGACACACGAAGCGGCGGGCGACGGCTGAACCACGGTATTTCGCCACATTCATGCTCCGTTCTGCGTCTATGCCGTCGAGGGGCGCATCTTTTCCGTTTTGGGGCCCGATTGTGTCGGGGTGCCGCGGCCCGCGGGGGTTTGGGTGTGCGGAGATGTAATGGGTGCGGGGTAGAACGGACCTATGGATTCTGTGGAGTGCGCTGATATTCAGCAGCAGGTCAAGGTGACTGTGCCTCAGCCGCCGTGGGCGGCAGTCGCAGCTTTGTGGCGCTGAGAGTTCAGTAAGTACGAAAGCTGTTGTGCCGGAATGTTGATCATTCTGCTCAATGGTTCAGGCCACCGAATCGAGAGGTCAGTGTCGATCCGGCGGCCCGAGGCTCGCCGATGAGGGTCGGCGGGCAATTGCGATGTTATCGACATAGGCCGGCGGGTGGGTAGTGCCATCGGCTGGATGAGCGCACAGGAGGGGTCATGGCATCACCGGAGAAAAGGCTCGAGGAGCTGAAGGCGCGACCGGCTGGGCAGGTCGTGCTAGCTCGTCCGGGCAGTTGGTACCGATGGATTTACGTGGCCACTGCCCTCGGGACTATCGCCCTCGTCATCGGGACGGTCCTGGTGGCGCTCGGAATTCTGGCGCTCCCTCTCGGTTTTCTGGCAGCGGGCACGAACCCGTTCGAACTTCTCTTCCCGGCGGTGGAGGAGGCGAACAACGAACCCACCAACTTGCTGGTGCAGGCAGGTGGGTGGGCGGTGTTCGGGGGGCTCGGCCTTTCGCTCGCTGGTTACGGACTCGGCGGCGCGGCCAAGGTGAAGACTGCAGGCCCCGACATCGTGACCGCCGGCGAGATCGTCAACGCTCCCACACGGCTGGCGAGGCCCCTGGTGCGGGCACTCGACGCCGCGGAGACGATCAGGCGCTCTGCTGCAGTCCGGGAAGGGTGGCTCACCGGTATCGACGTCGACGCGGCCCTGTGGAACCTCGCGCAGCAGTTCAAAGCCGGAGTGCACCTCGATGGAGAACTGCGCGCCGTGTACGAGCAGGTGGCCGGGGCGTCGGTACCCGACTTCCGGGAGCAGATCGACGCGGCCGAAGCTGCTCTTCTCTCGTGCACCGAACGTGTGAAGGCCGGAACGCAACGACTGGTCGACATCGCTGACCGCGTCGACAGTTTCGACCGCGAGCTTGCCGAACCCGCACGTCGAGCCGAGCTGACGAAGGAACGCGAACGCCGTACGCGCCGTACCCGTGAGCAGGTCGCGAAACTCTCCGCCGCACGGACCGCAGTCGAGAACATCGAACCGGTCCTCGACAATGTTGTCGACATTGCCGCCGGGCAACTTGACGCGTACGGAGAGCTACCGAAGATCGAAAAGATATGAAAGGCAGAGGCATTGGAGATGGCAAATGCGACAGAAAGCGACTGTGACCATGCGCGATCATAACGAGTCTGATTCGGAGATCGACCACGGCAAAACTGGTCGTCCACCGATGCAACCGCGCGCGAAAGCCACCCGCGAAGCGATCCTCGAAGCGTCCGCAACCCTGTTCGGCAAAACGGGGTACGCGGGGACCTCCATCGACGACATCGTCACACTCGCCCCGGTCACCAAAGGCGCGATGTACTTCCACTTTTCGAAGAAGGAATCCATCGCAAGAGAGATGTTCCGCCGTTGGTCTGACGCAGTCACCGAGACGGTCGGGAAAGCGATCGCAACCGGTCAACCCGCAGACCGGCAAGTACTGCTGATTTACCGCGAACTCGCCCGCCGCACCCAAAACGAGGCGATCATCCGCGCCGGCCTCGTCCTGAGCGTCGACCAGTCACTCAACGACGCGTATGCCACCTACGAAGCATGGACAGAAGTCCTGACGCCGATCGTCATCGACGCGATCCGTTCAGGCTCCCTCGACTGCGCCGAAAGCATGTCCAGGCTCGCAGACACGCTCTGCGCCGGTTTTGTCGGCGCGGTGAAAGTTGCGGCGAGTTTGGGTGAGAACGGCACCATCATCAGGCGTGTCGATGATCTGCTGATGATGTGGCGCGGAACCGATCCGGCGGCCGTCCGGATGTTCGCAGGAGCGATCCTGTGAACACGGCCGAACGAATCTAGGGCCGCACCCAGACGCGTATGCCGGAATCATCCATCGAAAATTGTTCGCTTGGTGATGTCACTGTCCGCCGCCGCTGCTCGGTATCTGGGCTGTGATCGAACGGGGCGTCAGCCGCTTCTGGTCGGTGCCGTCAGGGTTCATGGATGCAAGCTCGGTGCGTTCAGCCGTGGAAATATCGACAACCACATCCCCCGACAGCGTCGTTGCTCTGTTGTAGAGGATGCGTGAACCGTCCGGTGTGAACTTCGGATGCACGGCGTACGTGTCGGTCAGTGGCGTGATCTCTCCACCACCGGCAGGCATCGAGTAGATCTCCGATCCGTTGTTTCCGCCGCGATTGCTCGAGAAGACCAGAGTGGAACCGTCGGGCGAGTAGGCGGGGTCCGCGTTCCAAAATTGGTCCCGCAGAACAACCTTTGTTTCTCCACCCGTCACCGGTGTCTCGACTATGTAGCCGCCGACTCTGAAGACCACCCGCGAGCCGTCCGGTGAGAACGTGGCATCGGATCCGCCCTCTTCCTCGGCGACAACGCGCACGTCGGAGCCGTCGGTGTTCATGATGCTGATGCCGCTGCCGGTGCTGAACGCGATGTGGGACCCGTCGGGGGAGAAGGCAGGTTGGTGGCCACCTTCGCGAATAGTGCGCGATTCACCGGAATCGAGGTCCACGAGTTCGATGTTTCTTCCTCCGCGGGTGTAGGCCAGCTGGGTTCCGTCTGGTGATAGTGCGGCGAAATTGCCGTATCGGCTGTCTGTGCTGTCGTCACCGACCGTTGGGGAGATCTGTCGCACACCGCTGCCGTCGATGTTCGCCACGAATATCTGGCCCCAGCCGTCGTCAAAAGAGATGATCGCCGGTGCTGGAGTTGGCGGCGGTTCGTTGGCGCAACCTGCAAGAACGATGGAAGATGCGACGAAGACGGGCAACAGCCGGGAGAAACGCATCAACTGATCATGCACGAATCACGGCGTCGTCGTCGCCTGTGTTTTTGTGGCTCGCCTTCGCCTCATTCGGGAGTGGACGTTGATTTGGATTGCCGTGCCGGCTCTTCCAGATTCGGTGCCTCTGTCCTGTCCTCGCCGGGAGTCGGTTCGAGGGCGGCCGCGGCGACGGCGGGCGACCCTTTCATGTTTTCTGGCACCGTCGTGCCGCCCGGCAAGCTGACTGGGCCATTGTCGTTGATGTCGCGGAAGAGGGGTGCGCGGTAGTCAAGGTTCAGAGTAGACTTCCCCCAACGGTATTCACTGCCTTGCGGGCCTTTTGCGCGTACAGCGCTGGTCGCCCGCTGCAGCATTCCGCGGTCTTGTGCGTCGAGCCTCTCGATCAAGCTCGCGATCATTGTTGCGCTCCGACTCACCGCTTCTTTGTCCGACGGTGTCAGAACGCTGGGTGTCAGAGCGGTGATGCCGGCCTTGGCTTCCGCGTAGTCGGGCCGTCCGGCGCTGCCGAAGAAGAAGGCCTCGGGAGAGGTGTTGACGAGGCGGCCGTGGACCGGTGCCCCGTCTTGGTCGAGTCGGTCGAGCAGAACGTAGCCGTCGGGCGGGGAGACTGGTTCGGTGGTTGGCCTGGCCACGGCCCGCATGGCTTCGGGGAACGTGGTCCCGGGATGTTCTTGCTGGTACTTGCGTGCGGCTTTTTTCCGGCCGGAGTTCTTTGTCATCGGTCGAGCTCCAATCACGATGGATGGGCGATGTCCCGCGTGCACCGCCACAAGTCGTGACGAGCATTCGTTGATTGATCCGGTGGACCTTGCCCTCGACCGTCTCCGCTGCGATGACGCGGGCATCTGGAAGACCTCGGGGTCAGCCGTACAACGTCGGCTCTGGCAAGCAGACTAACACGACCGAGCGACACCAAGCGGGCGAAGCGCATGTATTGCCTTGTGCGGGAACGGCACACAGAAGCCGCCTTGCCGGAACGGCTCTCACCGCATCGCCGCAGATTGCTGGACGTATCTGGGAGACGGGATGGGGGTTTCGGAGGAATTCCGTAGCGAACGCCATCAGGGTGGGAAGCCGGGGTACTTCAGGGGCAACGTATGCACGGCGTTGTGAAGTACATCAACGCGAAGGGGTTCGGGAGCATTGCTCGCGTTGGCGGGAGGGGGATGTGTTCGTGCACTCTGACTGATCGCTGGGCCGGGCTTCGCGTCGCTCGACGAGGGCAGAGCGGGTGGAGTTCGGGATCGGTGACCGTGTGAAATGCCCTCAGTCACGGATGTTCTTGCCCTGTGCGGCGAGTGGGGTAGTGCGGCGGCAACGGTATGGGGCGTCAGAACGGTGATGTACGTGCGGAGACGAAGATCTACGTCATTGTATGCGGGCTATTGCTTCTCGATCTTCCATGCTCGGGATCGGTTTCCACGCCCGGGCCGGTTGTGGATCCAGTTCACCATTTCGGCTTTGTCCCACAGGGGAGTGCGGCCTTTCTTGTCGACCGGTTTCGGTGCTTGGCCGCGGTGTGCGTAGGCGTGGAAGGTCCTCAACGCGATGACGGTCCCGGATTCCTTCTCGATCAGGGTGATGCATTCTTCAGCGCTGAGCAGGATCGGGTCTTCCATGGCTGTCCCTCCGTCGAATGTGTGCACGTCTGTCGTCGGGCCCGAAGCCGTCATCAAAGATTACATCCTCAGTTTGTGAACTCTGCCGGCGTTGGCGTGACGGTTTTAAGCTCTGAACAGCAGGTTCTTCGCGGACAGGTCCGGCCGACTTGAGAATACATACTCAGTATGTAATCTTTGACGGGTGGTTGAGGCCGCACAGAGACCGTGTGAAACGAACTGATCAGGAGCGCATCCGATGGCGAGTTACAAGCCGACCTACCGCTACGCCGGCTCCATACTCACTGCACCTGCTCCAGGGGTGGCGCTGGTCAAGGAGGTCGGCCTCGTCGTTTCCGTACCCGGTGTCGGACCCAAGACAGGCGGTCGATACATGGGCGTCCCCGTCAACGTCGGACCGATACATACTCGCCTCTATCGCCCCCACGACGACGTCGAAATGACCCTGCCGAACACCCAGTTGCGGATGTGGATCGCGCCTTTCGAGTCGGCTGCTTTTCGGGAAGGCCATGTGGGGTTGCTTGCTGCACGGCCCGGGTGGGGTTGGTTGAACTGGACCATCGCCGAGCACGTTGCGTATGACCTTGATGTCGAAGCGACGAATCGAGTCCACTTTCACGATGTAACAACGGTTTACGTTGGGGAGCCGCCACTGGTAGTGGTTCCCTGTGGCGCGGCCAAAGCGCCTTGTGCGGCACCGGCAGGTGAGCTCTATCGCGGAAGCTATCACCGGCTCTGTCTGCGTGCCGCGAAGGCTCTGACCAGTCCTGATTTCATCCGCATTCTTTCTGCGAAGCACGGCTTGCTCGCCCTGGACACGGTGGTGGAACCGTACGACCTCCGGCTGGGTCAACCTGGATCGATCACCGCCGAAGATCTTGTTGCTCAAGCGGAGCAACAGGGCCTGCTCGGTCATCGTGAGGTGGTGATTCTGGCTGGCCGCGACTACACGCGTATCGCGCGCAGTCTGGCCTCAGGCCAGTGCCCCGCTTTCGGGAACCCGCGGGATCGGTGAACAACAACACCGGCTTCTCAAAATCGCGGCCGGCGCCGCACCGGTCGGCGTTTGACACCCCGAACCCCCATTAGAACCCAGAACCCCTTTTTCGGAGAGGTGACCTCAGATGAGTGCACAGGAAACCGGCCTGATCGATATTCCAGCACTGTTCGTCGAATCATTCATCTCGTTCGCCAACGACATCAACGACGTCGAACTTGGAG
Source organism: Rhodococcus sp. T9N (assembly GCF_024436645.1). Lineage (NCBI taxonomy): Bacteria > Bacillati > Actinomycetota > Actinomycetes > Mycobacteriales > Nocardiaceae > Rhodococcus > Rhodococcus sp. T9N. Next base: position 22,775 of record NZ_JAMSKS010000021.1, read on the forward strand.
ATGATGTCATTGGAGATCTGGAATTCGAGGTGTCCGAGGACGGGAGGAGGTTGTACCTGGCCAATAAATGCCCGGGTTTCTACCCGTACTTGCAGCTTGAATCCGAGGTTGGAGGTTTGACGATCGCCCACCTTCGGTCCACGGATTACGTGGAGCGCGACGACGGTGGGTTCGACGAAGTGCCCTACGATCACGCGCAGGTTGTGATAGACATTCGCAATACTCATCAAGCCGCGCGCGAAGCGGTCGACTTCTGGATCGCCACATTCTGAGCTTGTGTGGCTCCCATTGTGAAGTGGGAGCCACACAAGCACCAGGTCAGTTGAAGATGCTCATCCTTACAGGTTGGTGTCTTCTCTTATTTCAATCTGTCAATCAAATCTAGCGAACTATTGATCAAAAATACTATTTGACGTAAAGTAAATACTACTCTGCTAATGATCTGAATGACTAGTAATATACATATTAAAGCTTCCATCCATTTGTTTCTCCTTTCGTAGACTGCGATTAGCTAATGCTTTTCGCGATGTATTAAGTATATCATTGATAACTGAATAATGCAAATAGAAACCGATTAGAAGACGATGAAAACAATGCCGCTCGTTCCCGAAAACTAATCAAACTCTTCGCTCTATTATAACAAATTGGGCGAATTCTCGCTTGAATGTAGTTCATGCGGCCGGATTGCCCATTCACCTAGTAATTCTACCATCGAACCCCGCGCGTGAGCATCGATGGCGGCGTCCTGACCAAGGAATACGACGTCACGCAGGCAGGGTCACCTCGTGTGATCGTGCTTCTCGGCTGACTGCCCATAGATCACTGAGGGATCACCGGCCGGGTACTAGCCCCGCTGATTCACGGGCCGGTGTAACTGCTGATATCGGGTGACGGCGGGCTTGTTTTCGCGTGTGGGCGTGCGGGGGTGCCGGCTGGCGCTGCCGGTGGGCGGGTCTCCGGGTGGTGCTGTCGGGCGGGCAGGTGGGGTCAGGCGGGTTTGGGGATCGCGGCGATCTTGTTGAACACGGCGACGATCGCGACGGCCCAGGGCCACGTCTCTGGGATCTTCACGCGTCGCCTGCGGCTGCTGCGAGTCAGCCGGGCTGCCACGTGAAGGAAGCGGTATCGCAGCGCCTTGGGCTCGCACAAGGCGAGAACTGCGGCCTCGCCGATGCAGGCCAGCATCCGCGTCCACGCCACCAGATCTGCGGCGATCATCACCGCCACCAGCCAAGCCTGATTGAGCGCGAACTCGCGTGAGGGCAGACGTCCGAGCCCGGTGTCTTTTGCGTGACGGATCCGGTCCTCGACCCGGGCGTGAGCCCGATGCCTGGCTTCAAGAAACTGCAGCTGCCCGGCGCTGGTGTTGGTGACAAAAGCCTGGTAGCGCCATCCATCGATCTCCTCGAACATCGACAACTGGGCGCCGGGGTGGGGCCGCTCGCGGCGCACGATCACCCGCATCCCGTCTGGCCACTTTGCGAGCATCCCGGGAGCGAGGAATCCGGTCAGCTCCGCGATGTCGGCCCCGTCACGAATGTCCCCGTTGGGGTTGAGCGCTGGTCCCCACGCGGCCTCGGGGCAGGTCGCGATGGCCCGGCGAATCGGGGCAGTGATAGCGAAGCCGACCGAGTACTCCACCCGTCGACCACGAACGCGGTTCTGCTCGGTGATCCAATCCAGCAAGTCGTGGGAGGCGCCGGCACCGTCGGAGCGGATCAGCAGGTCACGCCGGCGGGCGGCGGGGATCTGCGCGATGGCTTGGCCCAGAACGTCGATGTGGTCGGCGGCGGTGTTGGACCCGGCGTTGCCCGGGCGCAGGCTCGCGGCGAGGAACTCTTCTGTGTTGTCGCACCACACGCCGATCGGGTGGTAGCCGAAAGTGCGCTTGTACGTCGGCGCGGCGTTCTCCTTCTCGCTGTGGGTGACCACGATGGTGGCGTCCACATCGAGCACGACCGTCGATCCCAGATCCCGCCCCGCACACGCCGATGCGGGTACTCCGCCGGGCAGTTGGGACCACACGTGCCGCCGTGCCCGAGCCCGCGCCACCTGGATCTTCTTGCGCTTGCCGGCAGTGACCTCATCGAGCGTGCGCCACACCGTCGGCGCCGACGCCACTGGGCCCAGGGCCCCGGACTGGTGGCGCAGGACGCCGATGTCGGAGATGGACTCGCCGCCATCGGCGAGCATCACCGCGACGTCGATCAACACACGGCCGCGGTCGTGGATCGGGATGAACCGGCGGCGAGCCATGGCCCCTGACAGCTCGGCGGTCAGACCGACCTGATCAGCCAGAAGTCGAGGCACGATAGCCCCGGCATGCGAGATCACCCCGACACCATCAGCAGTAACGGACAGACCAGCCGACCACGAAGTACGCTTCACCTACCGAGTGCTTTCTGCTGGAGAACATGGAACCTTAGACAAGTCCCAGTTTCCCCTGCTCAGGAAGCACTTCGGTCTATTACGCCCAGCGATCCGCAGATTCCCATGAATCACCCGGGCTAGGCGGAATGTAACGCGGTCTTCGCACCGTATTGAGATGTGTCCGCCCGATGCCCTCAGGACCACCGAACAACTCCTCTGCGCGTCGGCTGTTGAGGAACGTGCTGATCAGCTGCCATAATTCGTCGGCGAATGTAGGCGCGTCGGGTCCGACCAGCCGGAGCAGAACTTCGAATGCCTCGTCGTCGTCGAGCGCGGCAACGACGCCGTGCGAAGCGATCACTTTCGCTTGCTCGGCGTACAGACTGCTCAGTGCTTCCAGCCCGTGCAGAAAATCTTTGAGGTACGTGTCCGGGAGCATGCCCATCATTGTTCCACTGGTTGTCAGGTGTCCGATTGTCTCCTCGTCTGGCCCCCGATCCCAGATTGCCACCTTCTCTGCATGAATGACGATGACTGCATACTGTTGTCGCTCCCTGCTGGCCAGTGGCGTTTTGGACGTCGTCGGCGAGTCCATGAATGGTGGATTGTGTTGTGACGATGGAATAGTCATTGAGGAGTTCGGTTTCTGGGGTTCGTTCGCCGGCTGCTACGGCGCGTGGCGCGAGGTACGGGCGCCGTACTGGTCTCTTCGAGCTGACAGGGTTGTGGATAACGCAGCGAGGTGTTGTCCGGGGGCGCCTGCGCTGTCCGGGCAAGGCTCGCCCAGCGAAGGATTTCGGAGCGTTGATTGCCCTGCATCTCGGAGTTTCGGATTTATCGCTCTCTGTTAGTTTGTTGTTCTGGAGGGCGTCACGAGATGGGGGAAGTACGTTGTCGGGTGACTGGAGTCCGGATTTTCAGCCGCACAAGTGGGCGCGGGACAAGGCGGAGTTCGCGGCGTGGATGGACGGGGCGACGGTTCGTGCGCCGTGGAAACGTAACCGGTTCGCCATCTGGCGTCGTGAACAGCAAGTGAAGCGGGTACACGATTCAGCAGCTGTGGCACGAAAGGAGAAGGCGGATCGGATTGCGAATCCCAGTGCGGAACTTGTTGCGGCGTACCAGGAGTTGCAGGCTGCGGAGGCGGCGTCCGGCGCTCGGCTCGGTTGTGCACGCGGCGGCGATATGAGCGACCCGGAAACGGTTCGGGCTATTGCTCGGCTGCTCAACGATCACGCAGACAAGTTCCAGTAGGAAACAATGAGCCGCGGTCTGTCAGGATCTGGGGCATGAGATGGCCTCGGCGCAATGCCCCGTCTGCTTCGGTAAGAACCCCGGTGATAGTTCCGCCGCCACCAGCGGTGTTGTTCAGCGAGTACATGAAGAAGAAGCCGCGGCGCCCATCGCCCGTGGAGGGCACAGTTTTGAGCATGCTCCACGCTGCGAACCCGTACGGCGGCGTGAACGAGACAGTTCGCACGCGGCTGGTGATGGTGCTGTCCAAACATCAGCAGCCACAGGCTGCCGGGGATCCTCGGTTCCCGTCGATGACGCTCCAGATGGTCTCTATTGCGATTGAGCGATTGGTGTTTGTACAGGGCAATATGCGCTTGGGTGGGCCCGCCCCGACCTCTAACGCACTGTTTCGGCATTTTGCCGGTCTCATCATGAACGAAGAGGTGTCAGTTGTCCTCGATGCGGTAGGGGCATACGCGGACGCGCATGCGCGGGTTCCTGGAGTGCCGTGGATGAAAGATGCGGAAGAAGCGTTCCTGGCGGATGTCGAAGATGTGTTGGCCTCCACTGAATACGGTGTGCGCGGCCGGGAGTTGGTGTTGCGCACCGACCTGGCATCGGCGGTGCTCGTGGACGAGCCACTGCGACTGTTGTCCGCTGGGGTTCCGGCGCTGGAGAAGATTGATCTCAAGTACAGGGAGGCTGTTGCCGAGTTGTCGGCAGGGAAACCGGCGGACGCGATCACGGACGCTGGTACGGCGTTGGAGATGCTGCTCGATGCGTTGGGCTATTCGGGCGGCTCGCTGGGCGACCAACTCAAAGCCGCGAAGAAGCAGGGATGGCTTGCCGGCGTCGACACACCGTTGGCGAATGCGCTCGAGGATCTCGTGAAGTGGATTGTGTCTGTGCGTAATCAGCGTTCTGATGCTCATGACACGCAATCACCTGATCAGGGGGACGCTGAGCTGATGGTGCGGTTGGTTGGGGTGTTGGTGCTTCGGTTCGGTCCCGACGTGCCGGAGAAGTAAGAGTCGATCGGCGTTTCCAGCACCGCGACGATCCGACCGGACGGGTTGGGTGCTGACGATTCACTAGATCAGAGCGTGCTCGAACTGGCATGCAGGTATCCGGGCAGTATTCCCGACGAAAGTGCATGTCGGACTGGTTCATTTGCCGCTAGTTAGGCGTTTCGGATAGTACTGCTTATCTTCCAACGTGACCGAAGGCACTGCGGTACGCAAATCTTTGGTTACCAAAATATGCGATACTGTCAGTCACATCCAAGTGGGGCTGCGCCCGATACAGCCTGCGCGTCGCAGGAGGTTTTCCATGTCCCGTTCACGTATGGCTGTAGCTGCTTTGTTGCTTCCGGTCGCCGCTGGGGCCGTTGCTCTTGTCGGTGCAGGTGCCGCCTCGGCCGCCACGCCATATTCCGGAAACGGTTATGTCGGTGTCACGTTCGATCAGAACGAGACTCGGTTCATCGCCGATACCAATGCCGGCGAACTCCTCCGCGGCATCCCGGACAACACTTTGCACATCAATCTCGGCCCCGGTTCGATTTACAAGGGGTCCGACAACGTTGTTTACGCGACCGTCGATCAGTTGGTCGACGAGTCGGCGTCACACGGTGGCCGCGTCGCCTTGACGATCAGCGATCCGGCGATTTGGAATGGCGTCGTGCTCACCGGTTTTCAGCAGTGGTGATCTAGCTTCGCCGAGGTTCTTCTCGCGCGGGCGGTGACCTTTTCACCTGTCCGATCCGTATGGGGCTGCGCACGATGCAGCCTCCTCCCATTTGGAGGTTTCATGTCCCGTTCACGTATGGCCGTCGCCGCGTTGATGATTCCGGTCGCTGCTGGTGCTGTCGCAGTCCTCGGAGCCGGTGCAGCTTCGGCCGTCGAACCGTATTCCGGCGAGGGCTATGTCGCGGTCCGCTTCGATGAGAACGAGACTCGTTTCATCTCCGCTGCCAATGCCGGCGAACTGCTCGATCTGATCCCCAACGAGTTCTGGAGCGTGTCCCTCGAAGAGGGGTCTGTCTTTGAGAACGAGGAATACGTCACGTCCGCGACTATCGACCAGTTGGTCGACGAAGCGGCAGCTCGCGGCGGGATGATCAGCTTCACGATCAACGATCCGGCGATCTGGTCCAAGAACATCTCGATCATCCAGCAGTGGTGACGTAGGTCGAGTTTGTACGTGCAGGGCCGGTGAGCGTTGTGTTCACCGGCCCTTTTCGTGTGCCGGACAGCTACCTCGTTTAGGTGGCTGGCGCGTCGGTGCTGTCTGAGCTAGTGCGCGAGCTTCATCTGGTCGTGAAGAATCTTGGCCCCGGCGAGCGACAATCCTCGATTCGCTCGACGTAACTCGCGTATGGCGACTAGAGGTTGTTTCGAGGGAGAAATCCCCTCCGCAGCCAATATGTCTACCGCCCAACGTGTTCCGGACCGCACTGCTTCATTCTCGGTCCCGCCGAACACCGCGGTCAGGTTCTTTCTGCCGCCCACAGGGCGGGGTGCCAGCACAGCAACACCGATAACCAAAGCCAAGGTTGTGTAGATCGCCATCACACGGTGAACGCTACCGCCGATCTGCCGGCCCTGCCTGGTGCAAAGATTCTCAGCTTCTGCAGGATTGGACGCTTGAACCTTCCGGTCAGCTCACCGATGGCACTTCGGTGATGGCGTCGGCAGTGACGAGCATGTCGATCTCGACGCTGTTGGTTCCGCCGGCGTCGGTGACGTGCACTGTTACTCCGCCGAGCCACTGTCCGTCATGCATTTTCGCCCAGAATTTCAAAACCCCGTCCAGGTATCCGGACATGTACAGCGCGGACGTTTTCACCCGCATACTCACATGATCGGCGCGTGATGCTCCTCCGCGTCCGAGTGGCAGCGCCCGACCGATGTCGATTTTCACTGCCCTCGGCTCGTCGAATGTCCTGATCACAGGGTGGTCCGGCCAACGTTCGTTCCAATGATCGGTGTTGATCACAGTGCCTTCTTCAGGGGGGCAGGCTTGTGTGCTGCGTCGACGGCGGGGGCGATCGCTCGCCACACTGACACCCCTGCCTCTTCGCGGATCTCCATCCGTCCTGTGCGCCGTTGGAACCCCTTGCCCACGGCCGCGACGTCGAGCTGCACGGAAGTCACCCGCCCGCGCCCCGCAGTCAGGCCGCTGTACCCGGCGACTCTCGACTCGATGCGCAGATCCGGGCCGTCCCATTGCCCGTGAGTGACCACGAGAACATTGCCTTTGGACCTCGCTCTGGCGACGACTGCTCGCGCCCTCGACGGTGTGACGGCCGCGCCGGAAAGTCCGAGTATCACCAGGTCAATGCCGTCAAGCAGGATGGCTGCCACCTCGACTGCACTGTCCCGAGGCTCCGGGATCAGTGCAATCCGTGACAAATCTGCACCTTGTTCCGTGGCTGCGAGTAGTCCCAGAGTGGGCATGCCGATCACTGCTGCATGGCCGCCGTTTGCGGTGACGGACGCGAGCAGGCCGATGAGGACGGAGTTCGTTCCGGAGACGCTGACGACGGTGCCTCGTGCGAGTCCTCCGCGTGGAAGTAGTTCGCCGATCGGCGGCGGCACCGGAAGCATTCGGAGGGTTGATTGCGCCGTGGCCACGATCGGAGTCGGCTCGCGCTCGTCGACTGGGCGGAGCATCACCGAGGGTGTCGCTGGTTCGGTGCCGTCCGAGCGGGCGGGGATCGAGGCCATCTTGCGGCGTAGCTGTTCGAGCTTTTCCGCCTTGGTCAGCACCGTTGTTGCTGATGAGTGGGGCTGTTGGCTCACCGTCGCCCCGCTTTCCTGGATTCGCGCGTATTTCTCGCACACCCAGGATACTCGAACACAAGTTCGATAAGAACAGGTCTGGGCCGAGTAAGCGCGGCGTCTAGTTCTCGAGGGAGGCATCTGCGTCGCGACGAGGACGGGGCGCACCCTCGATGTGTTTGGTGCGGACGCCAGGACTGTCTGTCGCTTCGTCCGCTGGGATGTCGCGTGTGAGGTCGGAGCGGTCTGTGAATTGCGCTCGTCCGAGGGAAGCCGGGAGGAGCGGGAACGAGGGGGATGTGCGCATCCACCGTTTTTCTGCGCCGATCGTCGCCCACAACACTGCAGCCAGAAGTGCCGCGTTGAGCCACATGTCCGCACGGGAGAGGTATGTGCTTTCCCCGGCGAGGTGGGCGAGGATCGCGCATGCGATCAGCAACGCGGCGATGTCCTGTACGAGGTAGCGCGGTAGCCGGGCCAGTGAACGTGTCAGCAGCGGTGAAGGGTTCGACTGCGGCGATGCCAGGATCGACACTGCGGACAGGAGGATCGCGCAGGTGGCAGCGAGCCAGGCCAGCCACCACACGTAGGTGGCAGCGGCGGCGCTGGAGCCGATCGCTTCCGCTGCCCGCAGCACGGCATCGGAGGCGTCGAAGGCGGCCACTGGTGTCGGATGTGAGGTGCCGGCGGCGGCGACGAAGTCGGCGCGAATGCTGTCGAGATCTACCCATCGGGAGAATCCCAGCGGGACCATGAAGGCGGCAACGCGCAGAGCGAAACGGACGGCAGGGCGCAGCAGCCACCATGCCTGGCGAAGGACGAGTTTCACCTTGGTGGCTGTGTCGCTGGTGAAGATCGCGGCGAGAGAGTTGATCCGGTCCGCCAGCAGCGATCGGGTGGAGGCGATAGTGCTCATATGTGCTTACTTTCGATGCGAAGGGGAGGATGCGGCGCGGCCGATCCGTGATCTCTAATTGCTCTGTCGGCCAGCATCATTCATTCTTGGATGACAGGTGGATTACTACGAAGCGTCCGGAATGCAGGCACTAGACTTCGGCGTTTCGAAGGGTGTCATCGTCATGTCGGGTTTTCCTGCTGAGCAATGGTTTCGGCGCGGCTTGCGCAGTCTTCGAGATCGGCGATTGTGTGCCACGCGTCCTCCCAATCGCCACCTTCGTGGGGGTCCAGTACGTTCATGGCGCTTCGTAGTGCAGCTGCAGCGACACCGATCACGGAGGCACCGATCGTGGCCGGGGCTTTCGGCGAGTCGATAAGGTCTCGGTACGGGATGTCCTGCCGCAGGCGGCACTGGCGGCACAGGCGTCCGTCGAACTCTGAATCCAGACCATCGTGGTACCAGTCCGGCGTGACGCACCGGCAGTGTGTCGGCGCCTTCTCCGTCGTAACAGACGGGGAGTTCGGGCAGGGTTTGTTGGTCCCGCCGCCGCCGGCGGGGTAGCGCTCGTGAAGCTGAAAGTGCGTTCCATTTCGCCCGGTGCAGATCGGGCACCGTGTTACCGCTTTCGTCTCCTCGACTGAGAGGGTGGAAGGGATGGAACCATCCGAACCGCCGATATTCTCGGCTGCAGTACTGATATCGAGACGCGCCTCCGCTGGTTCGGTTGCCAGGAACCGTGCGAGGAGACGGCGGGCGGCTTCTCGGCTGGCGATGTTGCCGTACTGAAGCGCGCAATTCGACACCTGTCGTATCTCGTCCGCCTCTTCAGTGGTGATGCGCCGGTGACCGTTGAGTTGTAGCCAGTAGAAGACAGCTTTCCCTGCTGCCAGGAAGAACTCGTCGGGCTCTGAGCCGTAGGGGACACCTTCACTGGCTTCGATCGCGACTCTTCCGATGTCGATCGCAAGTTCGTCTGCGGCTGTGAGGTTATCGGCGTCGAAACCTGTTGCCGGTTCCGCTGCGGGGGTGGGGAATTCGTTGCCGTGCTGGTGGGCGGTGTCGCCGGTGGTGGTATTCATCTGTGGTGTCTCCGTTCGATATCGGGCGGAATTCAAACGCCTTGTCCCGGTGTGTGGTTCAGGAATGAGTGGCTGCTTTTTCAGGGTGAAAGGGCCATCGTGCAGGACTTGCGCACTAGTAGCGTTGTCGCTAAGAACTTCAAAAAGGGGGGGCCGGAGAATGTGCCGGTGTGCAGTGCGTTGCGGAGTTGGGTTTCGAGTGTCGCTCATTCCGCCACCGCCGGAGTGAGTGGCGCCCACGTGCTTGCTGTCACCGTGCGGGATACGGCAATGGGTTTGAGCGGTCCAATCCCAGTGGATGTGTCCCACATTGAGGCGACATGTTCTGCCTCATTTTGGCTTTGCAACGGCGCTACCGAGTTGAGTCCCGGATAGTGGTGTAGCGCGGTCGCCGAGATCGTCCCGATGCTGGACGTGGACGCGGCCACCGCGTGATTCTTCAAGAGATCTCTCACAACCACCTTGAAGAGGACACAACGATGACCGCTCCACACATTGTCGACCCTGCAGCTCTGCTTGGCGACGCTCTGGCCGATGCCTCGCCAGATCTGATGCGCAGCCTGTTGCAGACGATGATCAACGCGCTTCTGTCGGCTGATGCCGATGCTGTTGTCGGTGCCGAGTACGGCCGCCCGTCACCTGATCGGACGGCCCAGCGCAACGGATACCGGCATCGACCCCTGGATACCCGAGTCGGCACGATCGACGTCGCCGTCCCCAAACTCAGGGCGGGGTCCTACTTTCCGGAATGGCTGCTCGAGCGTCGCAAACGGGCTGAGACCGCGCTGATCACCGTCGTGGCCGATTGCTACCTCGCCGGCGTGAGCACCCGCCGGATGGACAAGCTCGTCAAGACATTGGGCATCAACAGCCTGTCGAAGTCGCAGGTCTCACGGATGGCCACCGACCTCGACCAGTTGGTTGCGGAGTTCCGTCACCGGCCTCTCGGCGACGCCGGCCCGTTCACCTTCGTCGCTGCTGACGCGCTCACGATGAAGGTCCGCGAAGGCGGCCGGGTCGTCGCCTCGGTCGTTCTGATCGCGACCGGTGTCAACGCCGACGGACGACGTGAAGTCCTCGGAGTGCAGGTCGCCACGTCGGAGACCGGGGCTGCGTGGAACACGTTCTTCGCCGACCTCGTGGCCCGCGGTTTGGCCGGCGTCCGACTCGTCACCAGCGACGCGCACGCCGGACTCAAGGACGCGATCACTGCAAACCTGCCCGGCGCCGCCTGGCAACGGTGCCGCACCCACTACGCGGCGAACCTCATGAGCGTGACCCCGAAGTCGATGTGGCCGGCGGTCAAGGCGATGCTCCACAGCGTCTACGACCAGCCCGACGCACCAGCGGTGGCCGCCCAGTTCGACCGGCTCGTCGACTACGTCGACGACAAACTGCCAGCCGTCGCGGAGCACCTCACAGCCGCCCGTGACGACATCCTCGCGTTCACGACTTTCCCCGAGGGACTCTGGCAGCAGATCTGGTCGAACAATCCCAACGAGCGCCTCAATCGCGAGATCCGCCGCCGCACAGACTCCGTCGGGATCTTCCCCAACCGCGACGCGATCATCCGCCTCGTCGGCGCAGTCCTTGCCGAGCAGACCGACGAATGGGCCGAAGGACGCCGCTATCTCGGCCTCGAAATCCTCGCCAAGTCCCGCCTGACCATCGTCGCAACCAACGACGCCGACATCGACAAGGAGGACATTCCCGCACTCACCGCCTGAACCCGACAGGGTCACGCAGGGCTACACCACTCCCAGGGACTTGACCCGCTACCGTGCGGATGCCATCGAGGGTGTTTCTTTCAACGCCCCATTCGGTCCAGGTCTCCATCACGCACCGCCCGGAGTGAACAGGACACGGATGCCCGCCTTGTAGATGCGGAGGATTGCGTGGGATGGAGTTGTTTCCTCTCCGTCGAATCGGTCTCCCGGATCAAGCGCAAGCCAGTGATCGGGGCCTATCTTCTCGTACACCTCACCCGACCGCTGACCTTCGCGTTCTAGCGCTCGGATCAAGCTGCATTTAGGCAGGTCCATCAACTCGGCCGCGCTGTTCACCGTGCGAGGTTTCGACCAGCCCTGCGACTTCATCACCTCCACTGCTGCGGCGGCTGCTTGTTTGCGGAAGGGCCAACCTTCGAGCGTCGCTCTGATTGCGTCGATCAGCTCCACCTCGGCTAGTTCATCGCTCTCGGGTATGGCCTGTGATTGGATCTCACTCACTTCAACTCCCCTTTGTGCGCTGGTTCATCGAGGCCCCGTTCGTACAGAAATTGCTTGCATGACTTGAGGTGCTCGATCAGTGGGTCGAGTTGGCCGAAGGGGATGGTGAGGTCGTCACCGGAGCGGTTGTCGATGGTGATGGCAGGCTGGTGGATTTCACCGATGCACTCGACAATCGGGTCGTGCCCGTTGTCGACGTCGCCCCAGTTCCACATCTTGGTGCTCATCGCTGTTTCCTCTCAGAAGGCTTGCGGTTCAGTCGGTATGCGAATGCGACGAGGACCTGGTGCGGAATGGGCTCCGGTTCGGGATTCGATCGGGCGCGCTTGATGATCCGCACTGCATTGCCGTCGATTTCCCACAGTCCGCACCCGTCCGGGATCTCCTCCGGCCTTAACAACCCGACTGGTGTGGCGTAGACGAAACGGTGGGTGATCTTCCGCCACGGCCGTCGCTTTTCCTCGCTCTCGCGGAGGAAGTCGGCGCGGCTGATCTTCACTTCGATCGCGGTTCTTGTTGCCCCGCCGTCGAACATAAGTCCGTCGATCCTGCGATAGACCGGCGTCCCGTCGTATTCGGGCATGGGATCGCCCGGCTTCCAAGCACTCCATGCATCCCGGACTGGGTTCAATGCATCGCGGTCGGTCACAGTGATTTCGCGAACCAGCGCACAACCGGAGTGCTTGCGGGCGATTGCATCGAGTACTGCAGTTGCGTTCATGATTTCCCTTCCAAAGTTGCGCCGATGGTTCGTGATGCTTTCCGGGGCGAAGGGCTTTGAGCAAGTGGACTTTTCCCTCCACGTGGCACCTCAATCAGGCGGATCGCTCGTTCGTGCGCCGCACGTCCGCGGCAGCTGTCACCTTGTGGGTATGTGGACGGGGTGACGCCGAGGAGTTCGACGCGGCCGCGTTTGGGGTGTTGTGAAGGATCGCGAGCGCGGCACGGATATCGCGGGCTGCGGCGGCGAGGTGGGTGGTGATGTCCTGGTTGTCGGCTTCGGCAGCGAGGAACAGTTCCAGCTCTTCGGGGTACGTTCTCGGTCCGGTGTAGATCCCTCGTAGTTCTTCGCGTGCGTCAGCTATCGCGGCCAGTGCATCGTCGAGGGCCGCGAGCATTGCTCGGAGCCGCCGTTCGGCCGAGTCGGGGAAAACTTGTGCGGGACGGTATGTCTGAGTCATGAGCGGGAAACTCCTGTCGTGTCATGTCGCGTTTCGAGGACCGTTCGTACGTGTCAGCCGGCGGAATCGGCCCCCGGGGTATGCCGATCGGTGGGCGGGAGGACCGCGACGATGCGGGTCTCTACGCATTTCGACGGTCGGCGGCTCACTTGGATGTCTCCGGCGATCATCTCGCGCATCCGATCTGCGATGTCGCTGTCGTCTTCGTAACCGCTGCAGAAGATTCTGTCGTCCGGGCCGCGAACGCCGCGCTCGGTGTCGAGGATCGTGTAGTACGGGACCCTGCGGAGGTTGAACGGGCTGGTAAGGATCGCGAACCTGCCATCGCCGGATGTGGCTCGCACTCTCCACCATCGCCGGGACTCCGCGAATTGGACGCGGTGCCCCATCTCGAGCGCGGTTGCATCGACCGCGGTCCGGGCTGATCCTGTCGTGACTTCTCTCATCAGCCGCGCTCCTCGAATTCGGAGAGCTCTCCGCGTAGTTCTGCCAGCGCGGACTCTCGCGCGCGCCGGAGGTCTGTGAGGTCGATCGCCAACTGATCTATCGCTGAGGCCGCCACATCATCGCCGGCCGCGTTGGCCAGAAGGTTCTCGATGGCCCGGTCTCCATCGTGAATCCTGTCGAGAGATGCGCCGGCAGTGAGCGATTCCTGCAGTTCGAGCAGATGGCGACGATAGCTCCACAGCGCAGCTACACGTGTGAGCAGCGATCGCTCGACGCGCTCGAGCCATCGGCTGCTCACCAGGTGAGCTTCCCTCGCTGCGAGGGCTTGCGGGCTGCTACCCGCCGCCGGGGTTCCCAAAGTTGCTCGCACTGTTGCTAGTTCACCGGCGTGCGCAAGAATTCCGGCCAGTTGCTCGTCGAGATTCAGGCGTATGTGACCTACGTCGAGATCCTCACTTTCCCACGCAGGGACCGTGCGGATCTCGTCGACAAGTGTCGATGCCGCCAACGCCAACCGCAGCTCGATATGCGCCCCGCCAGCCGAGATCAACGACTGCAGAGCAGTAACGGCGTCACCGATCTCGGTTTTGTCCTCCTCACTCAGGCGGAGCGGATCGCGGCGGGTCCACCACCACAACCCCACCGCCTCTATCCCCGCAGCCAGGCAAAAGCAGACCAGTAGTGCGACGAATGGGTTCGCCGGCGCAGTCACGCCCGCAAAAACCGGGATGAGCCCGACCAGAACCGGCGCGAGAAGAGCGAGCGGAATCTTCACCTCCTCACCGCCTGCTACTCGACCGGTGTACTGTCGTGCGCCACACATCGCGCCGGGGGTAGTGGTCGAGCGACGAGTTTCCTTCCCACCCAGGCTCGTCAGTACTCCACGACTGCTCACGCCTAAGCCCGACGATCTCCGCCACTCGCTCGCTCAACATCTGCTCCCACAACCGGTCGATCGCGCACAAGAATTCTTCGCTCTCCGGGTCCACGTCGATGTCGACGATCATGGACCGCACTGCGGTTGCTGCACTGTCTACGCTCATGTCACGCTCCGACCAGATCCGTTGTAGGTGAATGCTCCCGTTCACAGCAGCTGGTCGCGATTTTGCCGAACGCCGAACTCGTTGCCGCACATGATCGATACCGGGATCCGCCCCAGCGCTCTCGCTGCCGTAGACGCGTCGTAGAGACGCAGGTCCCGCAAGGGATGCCGCCACCGTTGCAATCGGTGGCGCGTGGACCACCTCGTACGACATTGAACGGGCTGGTAAGGATCGCGAACCTGCCATCGCCGGATGTTGCTCGCATCCTCCACCATCGCCGGGACTCCGCGAACTGCACGCGGTGCCCAATTTCGAGCGCAGTTGCAGCGACCGCGCGGGTGATGAGGAGGGCCCGATTGGATCGCCAACACTCGATTCGTTGCTCACGCCTGCGCCTCAGAAGGATTGCTGGGCAGGACTTCAGGAGGAAGGGCGGCGAGGGTGGCGTGGATCTGCGCGGCGCGTTGGAGGGTGCCGCGTACGCCTTCGGGGTACGCAAATCCGCGGATGTCATACGGGTCGGGTTGCAACGCAAGGATGGACACGCGCTCGGCGAGCGCGGCGTGATCGCGGCGCGTAAGGGATGTGTAGTTGCCCGGTGTGGGGACATCGCGCAGGGCGGATTCTAGGTAGTTCCAGGTGGTTGATTCCCCTGCGGGGGAGTCGGTTTCGTTGTCAGTCATGAGACGCGGTTCCTTTCGGTTGATTCTCAGGGTTGTTCATCGAGGTGAGAGGAATGCCGTCAGTCGACGACGACTCCCTTTTTGAAGGCTTGGTGTAGAGAGAATTCGCGGCCCAATGGGTGTGCGAACGACCGGTGTCCTGGGAAGTGCTCCTTGTGACGCAATGTTTCGCATTCGGGGTAGTTCCAGAATGTTGGTGTGTTCGGGCTGCCGACGTCGAATCCCGCTTCCCGCCAGAACTGGACCAGTTCCGGGCGGTCAGGGGTTGATCCGTACAGGTGTCCTTGCTTCGCGGTGGCGGCGGAAAGGTCGTCAACCAGCGTTCGGACGAGTTGTGCTCCGACAGCGGCCGATCCGGTAGTTTCCGGTTTGACCACCAGGTTTTCGAGTATCCAGACGGTTCTCGATATCCACACGCATCCGGTTTCTGACCAGCCAGCTCTGCGGGCGGCGCGTGCCAGACCGTGTGGTGGTGATGCCAGCACGTATCCGATAGGGCGATGGTTCGACGTGGCGATGATTCCGATCGAATCCACCGCGTTCAGTCCTGCGGGGGCTGCCTCACCGGAGGTCCATCTTCGGTGCAGTGACGTCATTTTCTTGCTCTCACGGGGATGAAATCGCTCAAGCTCGATGCCGTCCATGTGGTCAGTCCCTTCCCGGATTGAGGACAGGCGATTGTGCGTCCCCTCTTACAAGAGAGGAGGTTCGACGTCGGGGTTCCTGTGACATGAATTGCGAAAAAAGTTTTGGCGGGGGCGCTGTGCGGGGTTCTCGTGGTGGCGCCGAGGCGCTGCCGAAGAGTCTCGTCGGTGGGGGCATATCGCCAGTGTGACTGAGGGTCATTACATCGTGAGCAGCCCGAGTTTGAGGCTGGAGGAGCGTGGATCGGAATGTGCGTGATGTTCGTAGTGTCATGTGCCGCGGTTAGCGTCCGGATTGTCACCACGACGTTTGCGTTGGGAGTCCTACCAACGCACAAGGACCAAGGAGTTTGTCATGGCGTTCGATCCGATTTCGATTCTTGTCGCAGGTGTTGCTGCTGCGGGTGCAGCCGTTCAGGGTTCCCCTCTGCCCCCGCCCGTTGCAGATGTTGCTGCGAATGTGGTTGCAGCAGTAGAGCAGTCGGCCCCTGAGTGGGATGCTCAGCTAGCCCCGTACCTTGAGTATCTTCCTGCGGACATGCCCGCGTACGCAGAACAATTGCTTCCCCAGCAGGACACATCGCCGGAGCCAGCAGTGCCTGATGCACCGGTGGAGAGTCTCGAACCGACCATCACTGTGCCGGCGCCAGTTGCTCCCGTGGTTGCTCCCGTCGTACTGGCCGGCCCGGGGTCCTCTGCCCCCTCTGCTGTCCCACCGTTGACTTCGCTGATTCCTGGGTTGTCGAGCGTTCCCGAACTTGTCTTCGATCCGAACATTCCGCGCGACGTGGAGACCGCCCGCAAAGTTATCGAAGCGGCCTTGACGGCGCTCGGGCTGCCGTACCAGTGGGGCGGCGGAGCCCTCGACGGTCCGACGATGGGCGATGGAACAGGTGGCGCGACAGCAGGTTACGACTGCTCCGGGTTGGTGCGCTTCGCGGTATTTCAGGCAACGGGAAAGGAATTGCCTCGTACTTCGCAAATCCAGTTCACTGTCGGCACTCAAATCGCCTGGGACAGCGCACAGCCTGGAGACCTGCTCTTCGGGAATTGGCAGGCTGACGGCGCGAATCATGTTGCGATCTACCTCGGTGGAGGCCGCATGATCGAAGCACCGCAAACAGGGCAGCTCGTGCAGATCAGCGCCGTCCGCTCGGACATGGTGCCGGTCAGGCTCTTCTGAGCCGACAGCCATGTCCAGCGAGGACGAGGCACACGAGATGGTCGATGCGACGGGTACACGTCGACGACTGCAGGCCTTGCTCGCCAACGGGCACCGCGCGAAGGATCTCGTTGCAGCTCTGGGCGTGCACACCAGTTGTCAACGAATCATTCGCAGCGAGAAGGTATCTGCGGTCATCCGAGACAGTGTCACACAGTTGTACGGAGAGCTCGAAAATCGACTCGGCCCGTCGGATCTGGCCCGCGAACGATACCGCGGTCTCGGTTACTTGTCGCCGATGTGGTGGGACCCTGACATCATCGACGATCCGGATGCCGAGCCGGCCGGCATTCGGGTGTACATGAAGATTCGAGTCGAAGACCCGCAGGGGGGCATCCGTTACCGACGAGTGTTGGTGGACGTCGTCACCGAAACACGAGTGGAACGTGTTGCCCGTATGCACCGGCTGGGCCTCTCGGTTGATCAGATCGCTGTTCGTATCGGGACTCGGGTCCGTTACGTGAGGCGCGATTTGGCTGAACTCGGCGTTTCACATCGGTGATGGTGCTTCTTGTGAGAGCAGATCTGGATGTCGGTGGTGGAGGGGGCTGGGATCGACTCGTTGGATTTCCGATCAGCGGGTCGAAGTTGGGCTGATGAAACGTACATCTACGTGCCTTTTTGTCGTGTGCGTGACTCGCTTTCCTGAATGTGACGTGTTCGAGATGTGCTGTACCGGATGTAGCGTCCCGTTTCGAGAGGTTGCTGGGGAACAAGCCCACAGTGGCCCGTTAACGATCGAGGAGATTCGATGACGATGAACTCACCGGAACCGTCAACCGCGCAGGCATCGATGCCCGGATCTGGGATCCATGGCGGACGGGGGTCGGACGAGATCGTGTCGACCTTCCTGCGTGCCGCGGTTCTTTCCGGGCATGTAAATGGAGATCGGTTATCTATCAACGGGAATGGCGACATTGATGCTGTAGACGAAAGGAAAGTTTCATGACCAACGTGGGGGAAAGTCGCATCGAATCCCGACTGAGCGCAATGCTCTCGGAGTTCGATACAGGCGAACAACAGGAGGGATCCGTGCGAATGGACTTCGCGCTGGGTGCACATGCAGACGGCGGGGATCGATGAGAACTCGTGAGCTCGTTGTCGTACAGGTCAATGCGACAGGCGATGACCCGGCGAGGCACGTCGCATTGGAAGTGGCGGCCGTGAGCCTTGGCAGTGGGAAGCGCTGGGATTTGACGGTGCCGCTCACTCAGGAACAGCTTGCGGATGCGGATCCCTCCGTTCTGCGCCGAAATGGCTATTACCGGCGAGGTTTGGCGGACAGTGCCGACCTCACTCGCTCTGTTCTCTCTGCTCGAATCGCTGACCTGGCGGGGGCTTTGGCTGGCAACACCCTCGGTGGGACGTCCCCGGAAGACTCTGCCGATTTTCTCGCCCGACTATTCCGTAGCTTCGATATCGAGCCACGATGGCACCCACGCCTGGCTGACATCGGAGCATTGACGGCTGGCGCATTCGGACTGGCCGCGACGTCGATTCCGACGTTCACGGCGTGCTGTCGAATGTGGGGAATCGACTTCGACGCGGACGAGCCGTCAGCGATGACGACCGCCACAGCTGCCACAGGGTGCTTTCGCACTCTCGATCAGTACAACGCGGTCGAAGTGCTGCAGGGGAGCGATCCGCATCCGGTCAGGCTGTCAGCGGTCCCCGACCCGATAATCCGCTCGCAGTCATGATCGGGAAGGGGACTGTTGAGCGCTTCCTTTCTCGGGTCGCAGGTCGGCACCTCGCCGGCGCATATTTTGTCGTTGTCGTCATCGTCAACGTGGCCCAGTCGTGGCGACGAGATGGCGCCCTGCCGTCGTGGACGGTCTGGCTCCTGGACGTTCCGTTGGTCGTCGTCGTATTCGGAATGACCGGATTGTGGATCGTGCAGCGCGTCCAGCGGTCCAGGGGAGCGGACGGCCACCCCAGCAATGAAACGTCACTGTGACGAACCATAGGAAGGTCCGTACATGACCGACACCACCGCAATATGCGCGAAGATCATCCGTCGATACGCAACACTGCGCGAGGAATATCTCCACGGCAAGTCCGACGCGGATTTCAACAGCTCCTCGACAACTGATCAAGAGCGGTGGCTGATGTGTGAAATCAGTGGCCTACGCAAAGCCGCCGATCTGCTGTCCGCAGATGCATCAGAGGTACCGATGGGGCTGCCCTCGAGGTACTGGGACGCGTGGCCAGACATGGTGGAGGAGATCCGCAGTAGTCCGGTCGAGAACGAAGCCCGCTCGCAGAGCGTGACCTCAACAGCCGTTGCGCCGGGCGTGGACATGAACCAGCGGGAAATGTTCTCACAGTGCGTACCGAGCTGCGATGCGTGTGGCACTGACGCCCCGCATCGCGAGGTTCCTTCAGATGGATGGACACAGTCGCACGGTGAAAAGTACTGCCCTTCGTGCTCCTTCGTCCGACAACAGAGCTGGGGAACCAGCACCCACCACCAAGTGAACGAGGCAGAATCATGACGCGCCGCCGCAGTGAATCTGAACGTCCACCGCACCTCGGCTCGCGGCTATCCCCGGCGCCGTTGCAGTCGACGAGTAAGTCCGAAGATCCCCGTACGGTCATGTTCGAGAGAATCGACGCGCGAATTCGCGCACGTTCGCGTTCCGTTTCAGCTACCAAGAATGCGACGCTTGCTCTCGGTGCTTGGACGGAACGCGCAGTGACGCATGGCGGACTCACAGTGTCGGAAATCGCGAGGCAGCTCGGAATGGTACGCACGACGCTCACGGAGTTCAGACGCCAAGCCAATGCTGCCGGCTACACCATCACAGACGAGCAGGATGAATGGATCCTGCAGTTGCCAGCGCACGAATTCGTCGACTGCGCTCTCTCCGCGGGTCCGCTCGCGGAGATCATTACGAGCACAGACCCCAGCGACCTCGTCTACTTGTCGGGGCAGCCGCTCCACCGATTCGACCTCTCGTCCCGCGGCTCGGTGCCTCACCTCATGGTCCGATGCGGAGACAACCCAGACAACTGGTTCATGCTGAGCCGATCCGGTTTCGACGGTGCAAGCGCGGCCGACAATATCCGTGTGGTGCTCATTGCGCTCGGGGTTGAAATGCGCATCATCGACCACATCACTCGACACACAGTCACCCACCTCGTGCTCGACGACGACCAGCTCCGAACGACGAAAGCCCGGCACCTGGGATTGCCCCTCCCGGAAGAAATCGAGGGCGGACGCCGACATCTCATCACGCTGACAGGGAAGTTCGAACCCTCGTCGCCGTCGGGGTACTTCGATGTCGACGATCTCGTTCTTCCGGGTGTCGCGGGACGTCTGTTCGGACTACTCGATCGTCACCCACGGTTCAGCGGTGTACGCGCGGTGGCACGATCTTCTCTACTCGTAGCGTCGCCGGTGCGGCGGGGTTCGTCGACGACTACGGCACCGTCTACCCGCTGGTGATCGAGCAAGGTTCGCTGCAGATCTGGGTCACAGATTTCGAACCGACCGATTTCACCGAATGGTTGCCGCAAGAATTTCACAGTGTGCTCCACTCTGCGGGGCTGCTCCCCGCAGACTTGGCCGACGAGGATCCTGCCCAGGCCCTGCGGACACTTACCTCCACAGGACGCGGCCGCGCACCTGAGACTCATCTCAACGACGGGATCACGTGGCTGCCGTAGTCTCCGTTCTCCATCGCTGTGGAGTGAGCGCAGACGCATTGAGGGCCACAGAACGAATTCTGTGACCCTCAATGCTCGCAAGCACTAGTTGATGCAACTAGGCGGTGACAGCTGCCCCGCCGTTGTTGATCTGAGTGCGAAGAGTGTTCGTCAGTTCCTCCGCTCCAGTTCGTCCGGAATCGTTGATCGGAGTACTGGCGTAGGAGTTGTGATCGTCGTTGGCGATGAATGTTGCGTAGTTCAGTACCTCGTCGAGAACCTTGCCTGGGGTGAGTTCGTCAGCCATCTTGTTGAGCATGGGGAAGGCATCGAGAGGAAGTGCCTTCAGCGTCTTGCGGACCGCATTGTTGAGCTGGCCGACGAGCTTTCCGAGATCGGGTGGCAGTGCAATGTAGTTCTGCATCGCCGCGTTCGCCGAGATACGTGAGACGGTAGCGCCGATCGCTGCGTACTCGTTGATCGGCAGCTTGGATACGACCTGCCCGATGACGGTGGAGAGCTGTGTAGCGAAATTGATCACCTGAGGAGCCAGCTGCGCGAGCAGTCCTGGGACCGCGAGGAAGTCGCCTCGGGCGACCGTGTCGGTGAGCTGAGTGACAGAGGCGGTGATAGGCGCGATGTCCGCGCCGGGGACCGTTTTGGCGGCGACATCTGCGCTCAGATTGCCGACCTGTGAAGCGAGATCGAGAGCGAGTTGCGGTACCGCCAGGAAGTTGCCGGTCGCGACATTTTGGTTGAGTGCATCGAGAGTTTTGGTCAGCGGAGCGCCATTGAGTCCGAGGAGTGTCGTGACGACGCCGGCGACGGACTTCACCGGATCGCGCGCATCGATCTGCGAACCGAGAGCACCGATGAATTGTGTCCCGACAGCATCGTCGGGGGTGTTGCAGTAGAGGTCTCCGGCAGCGCAGACGCTGACGACGATGTCACTCAGGTCGCCGAACCCTGCCGGACGAACGCCGGCGAATCCGACGCCTGTGATGGGAGCGCCGATGCTCTTTCCCGCGTTCTTGGATTGTCCAGGGTCGGCGAGGAGGGCGACGCCGAACATGCGATTGCGATCGACTGGTCCCGATCCGCTGCCGATATCTGCCGCCAGGTCGCCGGCTGCATCAGCGCCTTGGGAGAATCCGGTGAGACCGAACTTGGTGTTGGTGCATTCGGCTGCCTTGTCGGCAATCATCTTCGAAGCGGTGTCGATTGCCTGTTTCTTGCTTGTGCCGTAGGTGTTCGCTTTGTCGTCGACGATGAGAGCCATGTACGGCACGTACTCGACTTGAAGTTGCGCGGTAGAGAACTCGCTCACCAAAGGATCGGTGACGTTTTTGAGCATGCCCCGCGACTGGTTTGGATCGGCATCTGCAGTTGTTTCGGTCGTGCCACCGATAGCGAGAAGAAGGTTGTCTGGGCACGCAGGCTTGGGAGCGCTTTGATTGGCTGTTGCGGCGGGTACCGCAACGACAGCTGCCAGAACTCCGATGGCAACAGCGGCCACCGTGACTCGTCGTGCGGTGATGAATGTACTCATCGGAGTGTCCTTGTCTTGAGGGCGTGAGTGGAGTGAAACTCAGCTTGCGAGGGGAAGGTCGTTCTTCGCTGATCGGTACATGGAGATTCGCTTGATTTTGGGTTCTGGGACGTTGAGGTGATCGCACACGGCGTCACGAACCCGGGCGATCGAGCGACTCAACCGCTTCCGTGCGGCGGCGTGGGTGATTCCCATTTCTTGCGCTAAAGCGGCGATATCGGCACCGTCTTCGTTCATGTACGAGCGGGTGATCAGTGTGCGATCGGAGTCCGAAATGGTGCCCTGATCTACTGCCCAATTCAGCACATCCATGACATCGATCTCGGTGGGATCGTCGTCCCGAAGAAACTCCTCCGCTGCCCGTTCGGCATCTGCAATCTGGAAGTGGGCGTCGTCGACAGCGACGTCGAGAACCGCAGTCGTGGCGGTGATTTTGTGGAGGGTGTTGAGCGCGAGTTGCCCTGCGATTCCGCGGTGAGTTCCGCGATACGTCGAGATGGTTTCCCAGAATGCGTGAAGCGTCGCAGCCGTCCGGTCTGCGTACGCGGCCCGGACGGAAACGCCGTTGGCGACTCGTGCGTACTTCTGCATCCCGCTCAGTTTCGGACGCATGAATTCAATGAGCGTGCTGCCCGCCAGTGACGACCCCGCTTGGTGTGCGTGAAGTAGGACCGACAGAACGGCGTCGGGTTCACAGAAGGTGAGTGCCTTCAGTTCCGCGAACGACTCGGCCTGCACAAGTTCGGGCCGGGTGTTGACCCACTGCGACAGTTCGATACGAGCAGAAGGCGTCGCGGACTCTCGTATCCACTGCTGATGCAGGACCGCGAGGAAGTCGGTCGAGTTGACGGGAATGGCGGCGCTGGTGTGCGCGTGGATGGACGTGTCCACGGCGATCTCCTATGCAGAAGGAATTGGTCTGCATAGGAGTAGATCAACGGGTTATTGCCGTGACCTGCATGTATGTCATTGCCATTGGGGCTTCTGTTATTGCCACGGCCACCCCGACCGACTCAAATCCACCGTGAACGCGGTCACAGTGAGTTGCGCAGGTGGTCGCCCGAGCAGGCAGTTCTTCGACTGGCAATGACACCGAAAACTGCTTCCGAAAACTTTTTGAAGAAAGTTCGCCGAGACCTGTCACAGCAATCCGAAAATCGAACCTCCTCTCTTGTAGAGGCCCTCGAAATTGCCGAGAGCCAGACGAGAGGAAGGACCTGACATGGCCGAGCCGGACCCGCAGGTGAGCACCGATCCATGGAGAGACCCGTTCACTCGTTTCAGTGGTGAATCAGACGATCTCGGTGGCCAGCTACGCGATGCAGGTCTGGTGTTCGCCGTACAGGAACAACTGCGGACCGCACTGTCGGAGCTTGCAGATCACCCCCTCAGTCCAGAGGCCGGCGCGCGGGTCCACTACCTGTTGGGCGAGCCTGCCGCTGGCGCACGTGCAGCGCTCGGTCGGATGAACACGAGCCGAAAGGCTGCAACACAACCGCCGACTCTGTCGATCGTCGCGCCGCTCATCGAGAGCGAAGGCAGCGCCTCATGAGTCGCTTCAAGGGGATGAAACGGAAGCCCCGCACGGACAAGGTCGCCGTCGAAGACAGCGAATCGCAGAGCGAACAAGCGACGTGGGCGCGCACCCAGGATCGGAAGACGCAACTGGTCCGGTTCGGACTTTTCGGAGCCATCGGAGCTGGAGTGCTGGCACTCGTTCTCGTGTTGTCCGGGTTCACCGTGTCCTCGCCAACGGTGGCGAAACCGAAGTCCACGACATCCGTGAACACCGCTTCACAGGCACAGGCGGAAGACCTCGCGCAACAGTTCGTTGTGACGTGGCTTCAAGCGAAACGTGGTGCCGAAAAGTCGCTCACACCATACGTTCGCTCGGAAGGAATCAAGCTCCCTGCGGAAGCGCTCTTCGTTGCCAGCGATGCGCGAATTGCAAGTGTCGAACTGCAACAAGCACCCGCGAAGTCTGCCGCAGCATCCGGAACTGGTGCGCCAACTACCGACAAGTCCGAGGTCTACTCTGTCATCGTCTCGGCCTCCGTGCGACAGGTGTCCGAACCCTCCGAAGCCGCGCAGAGACGCTTCTATTCAGTACCCGTTGTCGTCAACGACGGCCGGGCCCGTGCGGCATCAATCCCGTCACCCGTTCCGGCGCCTGCAACCGGGCCCGACGTGAATCTTGGCTACAAGTACCGCATTGTCGCCGGGCATCCGTCGAACGCCGCAGTCCAACAGTTCCTCGCAGCTTTGACCGCAGGAACGGGAGAAATTTCGCGATACATCGCGCCAGGGACCTCCCTTCGGGCGATCAGCCCAGCCCCGTACAAGAGCGTCAAGGTCGTCGATCTCGTTTCCGATCGCGACTTCTCCGGTGAGGCAGCTGACAAAGCGCCGGCCGACGGAATCAAGATCCGAGTGCTCGCCACTGCCGAACTTTCGGTGACAGCTACCGAGTCGGTAACCGGCCAGTATCCACTCACTCTCACCTCACGAGGCGGCCGATGGGAGGTTTCCGCCATGGACCCCAGCCCGCTGCTTCCTGCCCCCGAACAGAACGCAGCAGCCAGCGGTGCGCCCTCTACTTCCGTTTCGACGACGCCCGCGAGCGCAACTGCTCCCACTTCAGCCACCCCCGTCAACTGACATCCACGAAAGGCATCCCGATGAGTACAGCAGCACTTCTCCTCGACCCGAACACTCACCTCTTGGCGGAAGGAATCCTCGAATGGACCAACACCAAAGCCACCGAAACGCAAGACACGATCCGAATCCTCACCGCCACCGGCGCCTGCGGGGGCGTCGCCTTCACCGCAGTCAAGAGCCGCTTCTCCATGGCTCCCATCCTGCTGTCCGGACTCGTTGCGGGACTCCTCGTGTGGATCGTCTGGAACGTCACCGAAGTCAAGGACAAGGTGGGCTCCGAACTCGATTCCATGGGTCACTCGATCGTCGTCGATGCACCCGAGCCGCGTGCTGACCTTCTCGGAATTCCGAACCTGCCAGTCCCGCACGACATCTAACTCACCTCAGCCCTGAACGCAGCCAAACAGCGAGTCACCACGAAGGAGGTGCGAACGCCGTGAGCGAATCGGACCCGCTGTCAACGTCCCGAGAGGTCGTCAAGAACTACACCCGCGCACGAAAGTTCCCGCAGCTGCTCGGCATGACGCCGGATGGAAAGAAGCTCCCCGGCGGTCCGTACAGCTACACACAGTTCGTCGGCGCCGGACTGGTAGCACTCGTGCTCTGGAAGACACCAGGAATCTGGGCGACAGGCTCACTGATTCGCAACGTATTCGTCTTCCTCGCACTCGTCGGGGTCACTGCGTGGGGACTCGGCAAGCTCCCCATCGGCGGCAGGAATCCACTCTCCATGGTCGCCGGCGTGAGCAAAGCGCTCGGCTCGCCGGCACAAGCACCGAAAGTTTCCGGACCTTCACCGCGCAGGCCCCGAGTACACGCACTCGCAGGCATGGTGACCCTCGTGCCGGTGCCCTCGCTCGCGGCGCACCCCCTCGTCGAACACATCACCGAAGCTCGCCCGGTCCGCATGGAGCCCGAACCCGCGTCCATACCTGTTCAAGACCACACCCCCGAGCGCCGCCGAGTTTCACCACCGTCGATTCCTCGGCCTCCACTGGCCACCCAACCCGCTGCATCCACCAGCGTCCAGCGTCTTGTCGCCATGGCCGCCGCATCGCACAACACTCGAGAGAAGGCCTGATGCTTCAACCAATCACCGCTGTCGGAGGAAACCTTCGGTGGACGCGCTCAGGCACTGTCTGGGCAGACTTCATCCTGACCGGAATCGAATACGGCTACAGGCCCGCTGAGGACAAGAGCACTGCGCGGTCTATGCACAAGATGCTGCTGCGTGCTCTCGACGGAGAAGCGCTTCTGCTCGGAATCTGCGCCAGCCTCAATCCCGAGGCGGTAGTGGCGCGGATGGAAGAAGGAATCGATCTCGACGCACACCCACAGTGGGCTGCAGAGTGCGACGCCACCATTGAAACACTGGAAATGTTTCAACCTGGCAAGCGCATTTACTGGCTGTCCATTCCCCTCGCCAACAAGGGATGGAAGAACCAGGCGGCCGCGGCCTGGTCCGCTGCACGCACAACCTTGACTGACTATCTCGGACTCCCGCGAACATCACTGGACCCGGAAGAAGTCGCCAGGCGGACAACGCAGGCAAACATGATCGCCGCCGACATTCCTGCCTACTTCCGTCCCACACCGGCGACGCCCGCACAGATGATCTGGTTGCATCAACACAGCCTGCAGCGTGGGCTCGGCTTGGATTCGGACGTTCCACTTTCCTATTCCTCGATCGGTACGAAGCCGATGGCCGCATTTACTGCCGCACGGTTCGACGAAGGCGCCCAGACCGATCGCCCCAGTACTGGTTGGAAATCGAAGGCGCCGACATTGACGAAGGCCCTCAAAATCGATCAGCCGTGGACTCTCGAGGAGCGGCCCGCGAACTACCAATGCCTATTGGCGTTGGCCGACACACCCTCCGGCAACACAGTCTTCCCCGGCTCCGAGTTTCTCGCCCTGGCCGATGCCATTGCCGGCGTCGACGTCGATTGGGGCATCAGACTTCACATACGCAGCTCGGCAGAGGTGTCGAAGAAGAACAAGCGTGCCCTGATCAACCTGAACGAGCAGTTCAGCCAGCGCGAGGGCGAAGTGTCCCATGGGCACGGGGTTCTCCACGCCGCTGCGGAGGACCTCGCCGAGTACGCGGCAAAAATGGATGCGGACAACATGGAAGTCGAAGTCCAGTCGACGACTATCTTCGCGATCGGGGCGCACACCGAAGAGGTCGCTCTCCGGGATGCGCGTCAACTCGCGAAGCTGTTCGAGCTATCCAGTTACAAGCTGGTCAGCCCTCTCGGATTCCAAGAGGAACTGTGGGGCGCACTCAACCCGGGAGTATCGACACCCTCCATCGTCAAAGAATTCGCTCAGATCACCACCTCCACCGATTTCTCCGCCTACGTGCCCTGCGTTCACAACGACTTGGGTGATTCGTCGGGTCCACTGCTCGCGTTGAACATCAGCTCGGCTCGGATCGGCGTGGTTCATCACGATGTCGCCAAGAAGTCGGCGGCAGACATTTCGGGGTCCTTCGCAGCGGTCGGTGCGCTGGGATCGGGTAAGTCGGTTCTTCTCAAAGGGATCGGTGGAGCCTTCCACGATCGCGGAGGAAAGATCGTCGTTATCGATCACACCGAGGTGGGGGAGTACGCCCGATGGGCCGCCACCATCGCCGAGGCTGTCATCGCGGATCTGTCTCATCCTAAGTGGAGCCTGGACCCACTGCGAATCTTCGGGCCCGACAAGGGCGCAGAGGTTGCGACATCCGTTCTGCTGCCGCTCCTGCAGCTTCAGCCCGACGAGCCGCTGGGCGTCCTTCTCGGTACTGTCCTCGAGCCTGCCTACCGTGGTGAGCACGGATTGCTCGACGGCGGCCTCGGGGACATCCTCGATCACCTCCGCAGCGACGATTGCACCCTGGTTCAGCGCATCGAGTTGGCCGACAAACTCGGCGTCTATGCCCGCAAGTCCTATGCAGCGGCCTTGTTCGAGAAGGGACTGCCGGCGCTCGACATCACAGCGCAGGCAATCGTGTTCCGTACCCACACGGTCAAACTTCCCAGCCAGCAGGAAATCGTTCAGGAGCACCTGTTCCGCCAGCTCGGGTTGGAGAAGCGCGTGGGCCGCGCCATGTATGCGCTCATCGGTCTGATCGCCCGCGGGATCTGCTTTGCGAATCCGACTGAGCCTGCGATGTTCCTCGCCGACGAGTGCCACCGCATGACGCGGGCCGAGGAAGGCGTCGACATTGTCATCGACTTCCTCCGGGAGGGCCGCAAGGAGCAGGCGTACATCGGGCTCGGATCGCAGGACCCGGATGAGGGTTTGGGCAACGAGACCTTGCGAGGCTTGATCCCCACGCGGTTCGCGATGCGCCAGACGGATGCCACGCTCGCTCGTCGCTCGCTGGCATTCGTCGGTCTGGATCCCAGAGACCCCGACATGTTCAAAGAACTCACCGAACAGACGTCCCCCGTTTCAGGCAAAGACCCGGACACCGGTGCGGAATACGTCGAGCCTCATCGCCGCGGGGAGGGCTACATGCGCGACGCCTACGGCAACATCGGCCGAATCAAGGTGCTCATGCCGTCGGAGCCGAACCGTGCACACGCAACCCAGACGACGCCGGACAAGGCGCCCAAGGAGCTGATCGACGCATGAGTGCCACAGCAACGTCGCCTGCCGACACGTCCCGCACCGTCTTCTCTGTTCGCGCCGGCGTCAAGGCGGCCTTGCTGTGGGTTCTCTGGTCATGGGTTCCCCAACCTGTGTGCTCAGCGCTCGACCGCCGTACCAAGAGGATGCGAGTGTGGTTGTGGGCAACGAGAATTCGACGAGCAGTAGTCAGAACTGTCGTCGGCTGGCACTTGATCGGCACGGTCGCGGTCATTGCCGCCTTGCCTGCCCATGCCGAAGACGGATCCCGATCACCGGAGAACCGCTACTTCAACTTCATGCCGGTCAAAGACTCACACGGAATTTCCGTATGGCGGTACTACCTCTCGATCGACGAAGGTTCGGCCCGCCACCCCACCTACATGGCGTACTCCATCATCATCCAGATCCAGTTCGAGATCTATCGAGCGATATCTGGCGCGGCAATATGGTTCATCACCTGGAGCATGTCCTTCGACTGGCTTCCGAAAATCGTTGCACCCGTGCGAACCCTCGGAGACGCGGTCACATCGATCACCGGACAGTTCAACCTCACCACCACCTTCCTGACCGTGACAGCCGGCGTTGTAGCGATCTGGATTATCCGCGGACGCTGGTCCACTGGCATCTACGAACTCATGATCTCCTGCGCCATCGCGGCGCTGGCAGTGGGCGTCCTCTCGAACCCGATCGAGCGGATCGCCGGCCAAGACGGGCTGATCATGCAGGGCCGCGACGCTGGACTGCAGATCGCGTCAGGCCTCGCCAACGACGGTGACATGAATTCGAGCCCCGACGAAATGATCAACGACATCGGAGCAGGCCTGGCGGACAGCTTCATTCGCCAACCCACCCAACTACTGAACTTCGGAACAGTAATCGACACCGATCCCTCGGCCGGCGCCGATTGCATCGAGGCATGGGACTCGGCGCACGAAGACAAGAAGGGCAACGACAAAGACACCCTCAAGGACAACATCGCCGATTGCGACGGATCCGGTGCGAAAGACATGAAGGACTACGCCGACAACCCTGGACCCTCCCAGGTCATTGGCGGACTGATACTCGTACCCGGCAGCTCGATCATCATGCTTTTCGCCTTCCTGTTCGCCGGGGCCATGTTGATGGCAGCGGCGGCAGCACTCGGGTCAGCAGTCAAAGCGATTCCCGCCCTCGTGATCGGGATTTTGCCGGGCGCCGGCCGTGGCTCCCTGCTGAAAACCGCCTCCACGGTCATCATGTCCGTGGTGATCATGGTGTTCGCCGTGGTCTTCGTAGCGGCGTATCTGCTGGTCGTGCGTTCGTTCTTCAATACGGAGAGCGGCGGTTTGATGGAGAAATTCGTCTTCGTCGACATCGTCCTGCTCGTCGGCCTCGTCATGTTCCGCAGAGGGGTCAAGCGTCTACGCAAACTCTCCGACACTCTCGCGCAGAAGATGGCCACCCGGCCTGGCGCAGCACCGACCGCGATCAGTAAGTCGACTCCGGTCGCTAGCCCGATGCAGAACGCCGCAGCCGCAGCTCAAGTCGGACGCCAGGTCTACCAGGGTGGAAAAACGCTCGCCAAGCACGGCGCCACGGCAGCCCGGCATGGCGCGACTGCTGCGAAAGCCACAGGCGCTGCAGCTCAAACCGCCGGTGCCGCCACGGGTACAGCCGCGACGGGTGGAGTGGCCGCGGCCTACTTCGTGGGTAAGGCAGCAGTCGCAGGGGTGAAAGCAGTCAAGAACAAGCGAGCAGCAGGCAAGGACGTCGACCAGCCTGCGAAATCCGAGACGAAGGGGAAGGACACAACTGCGACGGCCGCCGCGATCGCGGCAGGGCAGAAGGGCAAGGACGCCGCGAAATCGGCCGTGTCCACAGCAACCGCCGCGGCGGCATCGAAAGTCACGGGTGTCCCAGTCTCCACTGGTGCGCCGCGGCCGCGCCGCGATCAGGTAGCCAAGCCTGGAATCAAGAAGCCGGTCAGCAATGCACCCGTCTCGGCTGCCACTCGGCCCGCTCACGGAGACAGAGGTGGAGCAACGCCGAAGACCACCAATGTCGGACGGGAAACTTTCCGCGAGTACCGCACCAGCAATGGTTCGCCGATCTTGTTGCCGGAACCGAAGAAGACTTCCGCCCGCCGTACGTCGGAGAAGCCGGCGTCGTCCAGTCAGTCCTCGGCACTGCCTCGGGTTTCGCCGTCGACAGCTCGCCCGCAACCGTCCGAGTTGGTACGGCCTTCCAGACACTCCGCCGGGTAGGCGTCGATGACCTACAAGCACTGGATCGCGATCGCTCTCGTTCCAGTAATGGGCGCTGTCCTGATCGTTGCCATCCCGATCATGATGCTGCTCCGCAGCGGATCGGACGCCTCGACAAGTTGCGGCGGCCCGGCAGTCATGCCACCTGCCGGCGCCGAAGTGGCGCCGACCGACCCCTCCGTTCTGGCCGGAAAACAAACCGAGATCGTCCGCACGATCATTGCCGTCGGCGAACAGATGGGCTTCTCCGATCAGGGCATCATCGTCGCGCTCTCCACCGCATCCCAAGAATCCGGATTCAAGAACTACGCGAACGACGGAACCGGCATCTTGGCAGCGGATCAAATGGATGTCGGTAAGTCCCTGAACTACCCGCACGACGCGGTCGGCAACGATCACGGCAGCGTGAATCCGTTTCAACAGCAGTATCCGTGGTGGGGAACGATGGACGAGCTGATGAACCCGCAGATCGCCGCGATCAAGTTTTACGAAGCACTCAAAAAGGTGCCCGGATGGGAAGCGTTGCCGGTCACCGTTGCCGCGCAGAAGGTGCAGGTTTCGCTGTACCCCGACGCCTACGCCGACGACGAGATCATTGCTCGCCGCTTGTATGCGGAGAACAAGGGCGCAAGCAAAGATGCGCCCGCGCTGCCCCCGCAATATGACAAGCCCGTCTCGGGCGGACCGCAGGACGTGGGCGACAGCCCGATCAACGTAGGCGACAGTTTCGAACTCGACGTTGCCGACGTCCTGTGTGGTGGCGGCGCGGCAATGGACTGTGCACCGACCAACAATCCTGCCGAAAAGGGACTCACACCCGACGCCCTCCGAGTGATGCGGTGCATCACCGAAACCTTCGGAGAGCGGCCCTGGGCGAATGTCGGCGATCGCCCATCGGGCGTCGATCGGGATCATCAAGAAGGCCGCGCCGTCGACGCGATGATGACCGAAGGCGACGACGACTACCGCACCCCCGCCGGCCGAGCCAAGGGCGATGCGATCGCGGATTTCGTCGTCAAGAACGCTGATGCATTGGGCGTCAAGTACGTCATCTGGTACGAGAAAATCTGGACGCGAAGCCAGGATGCGGTAGGACAACCCGGAAGTTGGGGACCCTACGACTACCCCCTCGGTGGAAACAGCACCGACACCGTTGCCCACCGTGACCATGTCCACGTCAGTGTCTACGGCAATGCCGCGATCGCAGCTCCCGGCGCCGGCGCGGTCGGTGACGGAAACGCGCGACTACCCGTCGACCCAGGCAAATACACGATCACCTCCGGCTACGGCTACCGCTCCAACCCCACCGGAACAGACGGGCAGATGCATGCCGGTCTCGACTTCGGAGCAGCCTCCGGGACCCCGATTTTCGCCGTGACAGGAGGCACCGTGACCCAAGCGAGCAACGTCGGCGATGGCTACGGGAACTGTGTTGTCATCACCACCGGCAACACTGAGACCCGATACGCCCACCAAGTCGACGGCGCGATCAAAGTCAAGGTCGGAGATCAGGTGAGCGCGGGAACGGAAATCGGTGGAGTCGGGACAACCGGAGACTCCACCGGCGACCACTTGCACTTCGAAGTTCGGGTGGACGGCAAAAGCACAGATCCGATGCCGTATCTGCAGAACATGGGCCTGACCCCCTGAAAGAGAGAAGCACGCGATGTCATTGCCACCGCAGGACAACCCCGATGACCAGGAGTTCTCGGAGGAAAACGAGTCCACCGAGCAGAAGCAACCACCACGCTCACGGGCGATCATTGCCGGACTGCGCCGACATAAGCTCGCAGTCGTTGCCATAGCTCTGATCAGCGGATTCCTGCTCTACACGCTGGTTCTCGATCGACCGGACAATTCCTCACCGCCCTCGGAGTCGCCCCCCACGACATACGTGGCAGTGGCTCCGCCGACCGAAACGGAAGCAGACCATGGCGACGGCACGGACGCCGACCACAACACCCCGATGGGAGTTGCCGGCCAGTACAGGGTGGTCGCCCGCGGCTTCGCACAAGACTTCACCACGCCCGGCGCCGACTGGCTCGAACGTGTGAGCAGGTGGGTGACCCCACATCTGGCGGAGGCCTACACGAGCACAGATATTCGCCGGGTGCAGCAGGCGCAGCTGGTCGACCTCGCCGAATACTCCACCGGAGCTTCTGTTTCAGACTTCATCGCCACCTACGACACCGGCCTCGAGCTGGCTATCCGAGTGGAGTACAGCTCCACAGGTTGGCAGGTCAGCACTTGCCAACCGATGAAGACTGCGTACTGATCACTCTCTGAACTTTCGCCAGAAGGCCGAGACCACATCCGATGAATGTGGTCTCGGCCTTTTTGTCATGTGTCCACACGGCTTGCCGTTGACCGTCGATTGGAAGGTGTCTGTAAGGGCGCTCCACACAGATCTGACTGCAAGAGTTCCTGCGCTGACGCAGCTGTGGCAATAACGCAATATGGCCCCGGGCTGGGGGGATGCGCTCCATCCTTAGACTCGCAAGCTCGTCACGTCGGAGCGTACCTCCCCTGTCAAGGGGGTGTCCACCGAAAACCTTTCAACCAGGAGATTCACCTCGATCACCGATCGGTAGGTCACCGGTGACCCACGCACCGTCCACCATCGGCCGACCACGCTGGCAAAAAAAGTTTGTGCCGACCTGTCACAGGCCGTGCTCACCCGAACCTCCTCTCTTACGAGAGCCAAAAATTCCGGCTCGCTGAGACGGAGGTACGAACGGTGAAGACCACAGCGGATCCGACAAGCACAGCCAATGCGAAGCAGAAACCGATGATCACCTCGGTCCTCGAGTTCGGTGTCACCGGTAGTTCGGCGCGGATTGTTGCAAGTCGCTCGTTCCCGAGCGGAGAAGCGCAGAAGGATGGGCCGGCGGCGACTCTCGTCCAACTCGGATCTTGCGTGCACTGCCTTCCTCTGCGGGAGGTGACTGCATGACCGCCTCGATGGAAAAGGGCGTTTCGCGCGCGATGGAACTGGCCTCCGCACGCCAGATCGCCGCACAGTCTCCGCCACTTGAAGCGCGCCCGCACCCCTGGCTGCGCAACGCCACCATCACTGCCGCCGGAGGAACAGTCTTCGCCAGTCTCGCCCCGATCGTCGATCAAAGTGTCTGGACAGTGCCGATCGCCGCAGTCAGCGGTGCAACCGCAATCGGTGTGGGGGCTCTGGGCTATCGCACGAAACTGCGTGACGTCGAGGTCGACCGTGCGATCGAACAGCTCAGCCCTCAACTAGGACTTGCCACGCCAAGTCGGGAAACCATCAAAGCCAGCCGGTGGGACATGCGAGGGTGGCCTGGACGTCCCGGCCGCCTCGTGATCCGATACGCGTCGGCAAAATTGGCGCTCGACGAGCACTTCATCGCGCGTATCAACGAGGTGCTTTCCAGTCAGGCGTGGGGCGAGTACCGATTGCAGAAGCACGACGCGCGCCGCCGCCGGATCATCTTCGTTCCGACTCGCGCCAGCGACGAAAAAACTGTTGAGGAAGTCGCCAGCATCGCTCGTGCGAAGCGCACCGTTCTGACGTTGCTCGGGCCGACCTGCAAGATCACGAAAACGGAGTTCGATCCTGAAACGGGCGAGTTGCGTGCGTTGGAAGCCAGCCACGAAGTCGGAACGAAAATTGCTCCGTCTGGGTATCGCAACCGAATCGAGCGGACGGTCTCAGGATTGTTGCCAGGGCGCTGGCGGGCCAAGTGGGAACTGGAAAAGGACACTGTTCGATTCGAGGTCCGTCCGAATTTCAAGAAGAACGTGTGGCATCCCGCTCCCGTTCTTTCCGACGACAACCCCTTGATCAACTACGACAGCGTCAAGATCCCGTACGGCATCGACGAAGACGGTCACGTCATGTACTGGCGTCCAGCGGTTGACCCACACATGATGTTGGTCGGTTCCTCCGGAACGGGAAAGACAGTGACCGCTCACACGGTTCTCACCGAGGTCACGGCGAACGGCTGGATCGTGTGGGTCGTAGACGGCAAGGGAGTCGAATTCCTCGGTTTCCAGGACTGGCCGAACGTGCAGATCGTTGCGGCACAGATCGCTCATCAAGTCGCTGTCATCCATCGTGCATGGCAAGTCATGGAAGAGCGATACGCAGCGATCATCGCCGGAGAAGCTCAAGAAACCGACTTCGAACCTTTGGTGCTGTTCATCGACGAGTTCGCGGATTTCCGCGGCAACCTTCTCAACTGGTACTCGATGATCAAAGGCAAGGGCGATCCCACCAAGCCTCGTACATTGCAGGAGGTCGGATCAATCGCCCGTAAAGGTCGAACCTCCCGGGTGCATATGGTTCTCGGCACCCAGCGCCCGGACGCCGAATATTTCGGTGGCGACATGCGCGACAACTTCCGGATGCGCGTCTCCATGGGCAGACTCTCCCCACAAGGTGCGCAGATGATGTGGGAGTCGATGAGTATCGGCACTTCAATTCCGCGGGGATGCCGCGGCCGCGCCACCACGGTCAACGACGCGAATGACGCAGTGGAGATCCAGACGTATCGCACACCGGATCCGCGCAAGGTGGGCCCGGGCGATGAAGGTTACGAGCTTTTCGAGGTACTTCGCCCCGCAGTGGCTCGCCATCCGCGCCTGCTGATTCTCGACCCCGAACCAGACGAGGTCGACATCGACAAAGGCGACTCGGAAGAAGTCGAACTGAGATTCCACAACTACGCGATGGCGCCGTGGGGACGTGCAGAGGACCATCCCTACAGCGATCCAGTCGCGATGCGCGCCAAAGGAAGATCGCGCGATAGCGCCCGAGGCGCCACCCCGCTCGAAATTCTCGGAATCTACTCCAAGCGGCTACCCCGCACCAAAGATCTCCTTGACGCTGCCGAGTCTGCCCACGCCCGGCCCGCACTCACTGTCGTTCCGGAGTTGCTTGCCGATGACGTTGTCGAGGATGACTGGGAAGGCTTCAGCGAACCCGCCGCGAGCTCTCCAGGGGACATCCAGGTAGGCGACTTGATCTGTGTTGACGAGGACACCGACCACTGGGCCGTGGTCGACAGTGACCCGGGCCCGGACGAATTCGACGACGACCACTACGCCATCACCTGGCGCGGTGACGGCGACTCCGAAGGCGTTCTGTCGGTCCCAGGGGACGGCGAGGTCTCGCGGCGTCGAGCTCTCGAATTCGCCTGAACCACAACCAGTTCAATAGACAAGGACAAATCCATGACGAACTCGAATTCTCGAAACACCTTGTCGGACTCGGATATTTTCCTGTTGCTGTGTCTGACACCATTCGCCGTCCCGCTGGTCATCGCGCTCGTGCCCGGGTGGTGGGGAAGTTCGCTGACCTGGCTAGTCGAGCGGAAAATCCTTGTCGCCGCGTCGGAGTCGCCACTCTTGACGTTTCCAGGCCAGATCGGTGGTCTCGACTTACCTCGCCTCGTTATCTGTGGGGCGGTCTTGATCGCTGCATCGGTGTGCGGATTCAGCGCACTTCGGGCGCTCCATGAGCGACGGATCGATCGCCGGCTCGCGTCTGGGGATCGGTTGTGATCGGTCGCATCGCATCGGTCAACCTGGACGACGAGGTCGACGCTGCGGTATCGTCCGAATCGCTAGCTGGGACACGGACTGACCATCCGTGCACACACAACCGAAAAGAGAATCCAATGTCCTTGGATAACGCTGTTTCGCGCATGCCTTCTGCACCGTGCACACTGACTTCGCCGACCGACGAAGACGACGGGCTGTTTCCGCTGCCGGCTTCCACCGCTAGAGTGGAGAGCAGGCCGGCTTACCGGTCCGCGGAGCCGGAGTCTGTGAGAACGGGTTGGTCCCCTGACTCCAGATCCCGGTTGGACGACGTTTCACGTCGCTCCTCCTCCGGCGGCGGGACGTTTAGGACAACCTCCCGCCGCCTGAGGTCCACCACGGTTTTCAATTCCGACGGATCGCGCCGGCATCTGGAAGTTCTTGAAGAAGCCGGACTGACTCGACGCATGATCGCGCGCTCGGCGAAGGTCAGCCTCAAGGCGCTTTCTACGATCAGTTCGCAAACACAAAAGTCGATCGATGCATCCGTCGCGCAACGAGTGCTTGCCGTGACGTTTCACCCTTCTGACGATCGGAAGAGGACTCCGGGTGTGGGTGCGCAACGACGCATCCGTGCGCTGGTCGCGATGGGGTTCCCGTTCAGTGATCTGGCACAGCGCCTGGGTGTTTCGCAGGCAGTACTGGAATCCTTGCCCGAGAAGGGCTTGATTCGTGTTGCGTTGTGGGAGTCGATCGATCGTCTATACGACGAGCTTTCGATGACATCGGAAGCTCCGAATCCCGCAGTTCGAGATTGGGCGCGCGATGTTCAGGGCTGGGCGCCTCCGTTGGCGTGGGATGACGATGAGATCGACGACTATCGAGCCCGCCCGCACCGTCCCCGAGGTCTCAAATCGCTCGATCCTGTTGCCGTCGAACGTCGCCTGAATGGGGAGCGCTCCATCAATCTCACCCTCGCAGATCAGGAGGCGATTGTGAAGGTGGCGTTGTCGCAAAAGTGGCCCGTCGCGCGACTGGCCGACGTCCTCAGCTGCGACGAGCGAGCAGCCAACACGCGACTGGTCCGTTATCGTGCTCGAATGAGAACGAAGAGTGCCGCTCATGGGGAGAGTGTTTCGGATGTTGCGTAGCGCCGCGCGACCACAGTTGTCCACCAGGCGAGTTCTCGTCTCTCTTCTCGTTGTCCTCTTTGCATCGGGAGTCGTGACACTTCTTGATAGCACTGCTGCGGCACTCCACGCCCAAAATCGTGTGGTTTCTGGCGCACTTGCCGTGGGAATTACTCTGATCTGCGCCGTGATGGCGTCGCACGGTTTGCGAACCGCTGTCACTGTGTGGTGCAGAGATGCGGATATCCCCTTCGAAGTCACCAGCGCAGCTACCCACATTGCCTCTATCTTCACGGCCGTTTTCTGGCTTCTGGCAACAGAATTCGCGAACATGGGAGCAGCGTTGCCTGCCGTCCTGGCACTGTCGACTATTGCTGTGTGGTGTGCGGTCGTTGATCAAGCAACGATGCGAATTCCGACTTCCGCCGCCTACACCGCAGCGACACTGACGCTTTTGCTGATTGTCGTTGCAGGGCTGCTTGATTCAGATGCGTCAGCGATCCTTCGTGTGGTCTCGGGCGGTTTCGCGACAGCGCTGATGTACCTGCTTGCCGCGTGGGCCACAAGGGGAGGGGTGGGATTGGGTGACGTCAGGTTAAGCCTGAGTCTAGGATTTGTGCTCGGATATCAGGGTTGGCCGAGCGTAGTTGCCGGGCTGATTTGGCCGGTAATCGTCTTGTTCCCAGTGGCGATCGGCACGATCATTCATAGGCGCATAACTCGATCAACCGAGACAGCACGAGAAATTGCCGCCGGCCCGGGTCTTGTCGCAGGTTGTGCGCTAGCCCTCGCCCTGAACGGTTGAAAGGAACCGGAACTCGCCTGGTAACGGCAAGATCCATACTCACATCATCCTCTGAACCGCCAGTGTTCAGAGGATCACTTTCTGCTCTCTTCGCAGGTTAACGGCTATATCTCACAAATGACGTGTCCAAAGTGTATTGGGTCGTCGTTATGGTCCGAACCAACAAACTGATCGGGGAGGGCACTGTCAAAATCTCACGTACACCCACTGCGTGGGCGGGTGGCAGCGAGCGCTTTGTTGTCGGTGTGCGAAGGTGTGTCGGTGGCGTGTGTGAATATGCCGGTATGAGCATCGTTCAGCGCGTCTACCCGATTGAGGGTGCGCAGCTCGATGCGTTGGTGATGCATTGCGATCACGCTCGTTTCGTCTACAACCTCGGGTTGGAGCAGCGCTCGTGGTGGACGCAGTCTCGGCGCCGTTTCCGACAGAAGATCACGGCCGCGTCGCAGATGCGGGATCTCACCGAGGCCCGGCGTGAATTCGACTGGCTGCGAGCGGGTTCTACTGTGGTGCAGCAGGGAGCGTTGCGGGATCTCGATCGAGCGTTCACCAACTTTTTCGCCCGTCGCGCTGGGTTCCCGACGTTCAAGAAGCGTTCGAATGCCCGGCAGGGGTTCGTGGTTCGTGATCTGTCGGTGCGGCGAGTCAATCGCGGGTGGGGTGAGATTCTGGTGCCAAAGGCCGGGTGGGTGCGGTTCCGTATCTCCCGGACCTGGGTGGACATCTGCGCGGCCACGTCGGCGCGGGTGGGGTGTGTGAACGGGCGGTGGACGGTGAGCCTGACGACTCCGCCCGCACCTCGCAGGGACGCGTGCACCACGGCGCTGGTGGGTATTGATCGTGGTGTGGCGAATTCGGTCGCCACAAGTGATGGTCGCATGTTCCATGCCCCCGGGTTCACTGCCGGGGAGCAGGTCCGGTTCGTGGCACTGCAACGGCGCCTGGCCCGGCAGCTGAAGGGGTCAGCGAACCGGGACCGCACGAAAGCGAAGTTGGGTAGGTTGCGGTTACGGTTGGCGGACCGGCGCGGTGACTGGATCGAACAAACCACCACCGAAATCGCCGCCGTGTATTGCGCTGCGGCGGTGGAGAATCTGCCGATCGCGAACATGACCCGCCGCGCGCAACCGAAACCGGACCCCGACCGTCCGGGAAGCTTCCTCTCGAACGGTGGGCGCGCGAAGTCCAGCTTGAACCGGGCGATCCTGGCCTCGTGTTGGGGGAAATTCGCCCAACGCCTCGACCACAAGATGCCTGTGTATGCGGTCTCTGCCGCGTACACTTCGCAGCAATGCTCGAACTGCGGACACACATGCCCGGAAAATCGTGACAGCCAAGCGGTTTTCCGGTGCCAGGGTTGCGGTTTCGCGCATCATGCGGACACCAATGCCGCGATCAACATCCGTGATCGCGCTTTCGCCATCGATTCGCCAACCCGAGGGCATTCGGGGGATCGGGTGCATCAGTCACGCCTGCGTGCCGCACCAACCACCTCGGTAGCGTGAGCTATCAGGAGATCTCAGTCCGTGAGGGCGGGGAGGATGTCAAAGTCGCCCGCGACTACGCGCTGAGGGGCACCACCGGTGACCTTCACAGCGCTTCACTCGCACGCGGTCTGGATCCGGAGATAACCCAAGGAGAAATGACAGATGAGCCCCACACCGACCAACAAGAAGGCAGTGGATACAGCACGCAAGAGCGCTGAGGCACTGGCACACAAAGCTCTTCAAGCACGTGTATCGCTTGTCGGAGCAATTGGTGAGGCGCAAGCCTCTGCGCAGGAAATACTCGATCAGCGCGAGGTTCTCCTTGCCAAGCACGCCCAGGAACTCGAATCGCTTGACGCAGAGCACGCGCGTGCGGAAGACACGATCAAAACCGCATACGACACAGCCATTTCCGGTGGCTGGACAGCGCGTGAACTCACAGATATGGGCTACTCGGCGCCGAAGAAGAAGAAGAAGGCTCGTCGACAGAAGCGGGCCGTCGCCGAAACAACGTCCCAGGCTGCACCGCCCGCATCACCGAATCACACCGGTGAACAGACCAGCAGCACCGGTACCAACGACTAAATCGCCTGCCAGCTTTGCAGAACAGAGGAGTTCACGATGGACCACAACTCGCCGCTCGATATCGATTCGGTCGTACGTGTCCTCCCGAGCTGCACCAGCTGCGAACTGGAGAAACAAGCCGGCGTCGACGTGACTCATACCCGTCCGGCGCAGTGGGCTCTTACTTTGAGAGACTGCTGCGCCGGGTGGACCCCGACTCCGCATTTGGTGTGCCACATACATTTCGTGGAACTCGTCACCCAGCACCTTCCCGCCCAATGCGCGATGTGCG
This sequence comes from Rhodococcus sp. T9N, assembly GCF_024436645.1. NCBI lineage: Bacteria > Bacillati > Actinomycetota > Actinomycetes > Mycobacteriales > Nocardiaceae > Rhodococcus > Rhodococcus sp. T9N. The sequence continues at coordinate 63,099 of NZ_JAMSKS010000021.1, forward strand.
GGCGAACCAGCAGGAACATCTCCGACGTCCTCGACACTGCGATGACCTTGGGGACTCAAGTTCCCACTCCGCATCGCAAAACGGCGTGAGTTGACTCGTTCGAGGAAGTGGACCCCTATGTCTCGCAGTTACACCAGGTCGAGCCCTGACGGAGTATCCGGTGTCGTCGATGTCGACGGCGGAAACTCGAATATAGCGACGAAGAAGCAAGCTCTCGTCATCCCGGAACAACGATATGCGGAGCGAGAGAAGGAAAGAGCTTCCGCACGGAACCTCGACTCGGCCACCGAAGGGATGAGCCTGACCCGAGCTTCGAAGGACCTCAACCGCGCATTTCCTCGGCCGGGAACTGCCCCGATCACAGATGCGAGATTGCGCCGCAACTTGCCCGGTGAGATCGAGCTCCGCAAAAACTTGAGTTCGAGACAACGCAAAGCGCGATCGGTGGCCAAACGTGCTGTCCTTGACACAATGCCCGGGACACAACATCGGGCGTTGAACGGTTTGGTGTCGGACCCGAAGACATGGGCTGAGACGAATGCCGCTCTGTCGAGAGTCAACGGTGATGCTGTTCTGCTTGACGATAAACAGCGAAAAGAGGTCCAACGGATCGACCGTGCGATCCAATCAGCGGAGTCGAAAACAGGTCGAGGCCATCTGGTCTACACCGAAGTCACGATGCCGCATCCGATAGCGGGGCAGCATGATTGGCCATCGAATCTGCAACCAGGCGCGGTGATTTCCTTCGACCGCTTCACGGCCGGCACTCACACACTTCACGAACTGGATGCACACCGCGGGCCCAACGACGTTGCCTTCGAGATCGAAACCAGTCGCGGAATGTACCTGGGGCAATCCGATAGCGGAAACAACACCGCGCACGTGCTGCCCCGAGGAATGCATGTCGAAGTCGTCGCCATACACAACGCCCCTTACGAACGGCCTGGTCAGCCGCCTGGCGAAAGAATCGTCGTGCAACTGCGCGAGATCACGACAACCGAAGCGACTTGAGAAATAGAGGTTCAGCATGGCTTACACAGACGCACAAGGCCGCCCCGAAATCTTCATGCACCCCGAGATCCTGGCAGGGAAGTCGACATTCAGCCTCGTAGAACCGGCTTCAGGCGATTCGACGGTCGAGCATCCCGAAAACAACAACACTGCCGGCGCAAAGAAAAATCGGAGGCCACCCAAAGGGTGATGCCTCCGACTCTCACTGTGCAATCTCAGTGCACTGACTCTAACCGAGGTAGGGCAGAGGATGCAACTGAAAAGTGCACTTGTACAACACTAATCAACAGCACGAGACAATGGAGAACACTGTGAAACGACGTTCGGCCAGACGCTGCATCATCGCGATTGCAGCAATGACCGCGGCCACAGTTGCAGGGTGTACCGATTCGGGATCTGAAAACGAGTCGTTGACGACAAGCGCCACCAGTGAATCGTCTGCCTCGTCGACGTCCGGCACAGCACCCACTCAGGCGGGCGTCACGGACGTCAGAGGACAGGCGGGCATCACCACCGGAACTGCTGATCCCTTTCCAACGTCGCAGCTCCAGCCAGGTACTGCCCCGCCGGTTCAGCCCGGAATTTCGCCGGCGTCCGCCGCAACTACTGGCGACCTGTGTGGGACAGTCGTCCCCCACGCCACAGGCGCCGTCCAACCAGTGATCGTCCTAACCGGATCTGTCGAGTGCGCAACGGCCCTTGCAATCAGTGAGCGATACCTCAATGACACTTCGGTGGTCATCGAAGGTCAAGGGCGGTTCGCCACAGTGGAAGGATGGCGCTGCAACTGGCCGTACGTCGACGGCCGCTCCCATGCCGAGTCCTACCTCCAATGCACCGACTCCGCCCAAAACTCGTTCAAGATCGGCGACTAACACCCGCTTCACACTTAGGTGTCAGATGTACTCGCGGATACGGGGAAGTACATCGGCGATTTCCTCGAACAATGTCGGCCATCCGCGTCGTAGCCACGTGACCCGGCCTTGTTCGAGGAAGTGCCCGTCGATGAGATGGCTGACCCGCAAGTTTTCGTCGGAGACGCCGAGACCACGTAGTTTGTCGTAGATCGGGTTGGCCGGCAGCTTGTGTCGAGCCACGTAGCCCCAGACATCGTCGCGGCTCCAATCCCAGGCCGGCCCAATCACGCGAGTTCCGTCGGCGCGCGAGATCAAGCCACCGTGTGCCCGGCGTTGCTCCGCCTTAGTGGCACAACACGTTCGGCAGTTTCGTTCGATTTCGAGCGCGAGATTGCTGTGATAGAGCGACCATCGACCTGTGCCTTTGACAGATTCGTCGGCGCGTACACCCCATATCTCGCCTGGCCCGTGGTCGGCGTGCGCGCGACGAGCTGGCTCCGCAATCAATGATTCGTGCAGTGAAACGGACTTTGGGTAGTCCGCCGCACGTTCGTGCTGCCAACCCCCGTCTCGGGAGAGCATTTCCAGTAATGGGGGCTCTGCCGCATATACCTGAAAGTTCAACTTCCATTCCTGTGCCACTAGCTGCACGAATTCGTACGTCTCAGGAAACTCCGCTCCGGAGTCGAAGAAGACGACGGGAACATTCGGCTCCACGGAAAGGGCGAGGTGAAGCACGACAAGCGAATCCTTACCGCCGGAGAACGCGACGTAGCCGTCATTATCTTCGAGGTGTGCAGCGATTTTCGCTCGTATTGACTCCAGATCGTGCCGGATAGGGCGGAATGCATTGAGCGTGGCCATGTTCAAGCCATCCGGAGTTGCACTCATCCTGTTCCCTTCATGAGGGTTTCAACCCTATCGGCAGTCTCTCCGCTTCGTGCGAAGCGCGTATCTGTGTGTGAATCCCGGAGACGGGAGCAGATATTGACTGCTCGTCGTGTATCCAGTCGGTGATACGTTCGCCAAAATCGCCCAAAACGAATTTCCAACGAAAGTGGGGGACCATGTCCAGCGACCAGAATAATCCCGAATTGCCACCATGGCTCGATGCCAGCGCCGATGACGGTGAGAACCCTCTGGACAGCGGCGGCCATCAAGTTCACACCGAAGACCGCGTCGCACGTCACGCACCACATCCGCATGAGGGATCATCGCCAGTCGACGCCGCACCCCCAGCGCAGCCATTCGCCCCGTCAGCTCCCACGCACGCAACCGAAGCCGGAGCGCCTGCGGCAAACGGAGGCTGGCAGCCGATCGCCCCGCAGGAGGCGCGTCAGAGCAAGCCGCAACCGACTACGCCCGATCCGTTCGATCACATCCGGAGTGTTCACGCGGAGTCAGAGACAGCGCAAAGGAGCCCGTCGTCCACCCGCCACGTTGACTCCACCCTGAATCAGGAAGCGCCTGTTGCGCACCCACAGCCGGTGCCGCCTGGTCCATCGCGGGTCGCAAATGTCCGGGTCGTGTCGCCCTCGAACCTGCCGCCGGCGAGCTCGCAGCCTGTACCCCCGACCACTTCGTCGAGTGCGCCCAACGCCGCAGTCGAATCAGCTCCGTCATGGGATCCGCCGACGACAGCGTTTCCTGCTCAAGGCGCCGGCGTCGACACTCGAGGATCTCGCGGCACTGGTGGATACAACGCCTCGGCCCCGCAGACTGAAGAACCGCGTTCTCACACCGCGCAGTATCAGCAGCCGTTGAGCGCGGGTCAGACCCACCCTCATTCCACCGCTCAGCCGGCCGCGCCAGTGGTAGGCCAATACGGTCAACAGCACTACAACGGCGCACCGCCGCAGGGACCTGCCATTCAACCGCGTCAGGTCAACCCCGGAATCGCCTCTGATTTCCGATCCTCAACCCCTCCGAGGCGCACTATCGACGACCTCGACATCATCCGTCGTGCGAAGCGCCCGCCGGCGAAAGGTTTCCGCCGCTTTCTGTTCAAATTGACGGGGGGCAAGGTCAACCCGGGTCAGTCGCAGGCAGAGCTCGAGTACCTCGAATTGGTCAAACGGATCAACCAGCCTTCGCGAGGCGTGTACAAAATCGCCTTCGTTTCTCTCAAAGGTGGGGTGGGAAAAACAACTGCAGCGAAAACAGTGGGGTCGACGTTCGCCTCGCTGCGAGGTGACCGTGTGATCGCGATCGATGCCAACCCGGACGCCGGAACCCTTGCCGATCGCGAGCATCGCGAGCACCGATACACCGTTCGAGACCTGCTGGCAGATCACCACATCCGCACTTACAGCGATGTGAGGCACTACACCTCTCAGGGGGACAGTCGTCTGGAAATCCTCGCCAACGAAACTGACCCGGCCACCTCCGAAGCCTTCAACGAGCAGGACTATCTCGACGCGCTCAAAACGTTGGAAGTGCACTACAACATCATCATCACCGATTGTGGAACCGGCATGATGCATTCAGCGATGAAGGGCATCCTCGACGAGGCGGATGCAGTCGTCGTGGTCAGCCCCACCGCCCAAGACGGCGCACGATCGGCTGTCTCCACCTTGGCATGGCTCAACGAGCAAGGACATCAACGCCTGGTGGAAAAGGCAGTGGTGGTGGTCAATTCGACACGGCCGGGATCCTCCTCAGTCGACCTGAGTCAGCTCGAAGACGTCTTCCGCCAACAAGGCGTACGAGCGGTCCGCATCATCCCGTTCGACGAACACCTCGGGGAAGGCGGCCCGATCGACCTGTCGCTGCTGAGCAAGAAGACCGAACGTGCGTACCTCGAACTCGCGGCGGATCTCGCCGACGATTTCGTGAACAAGGGATCCGCATAACGAAACCGACGCTGGCGGCCTCGACAGCTGCTGATCATCCACTGTCGTAATGTGCGCGGTGTTCGTAATGTCATGTGCCGCAGATAGCTTGCTGTGCATGACCGACTCGAACGCTGTGAGTATCGAAGACGTGTGCACCGCCGCACACAGGGCAGTTGATCCCCCACCTGTCGAAGGTCGCCGCTGCGGTGGCCCCTGCGCCCGGTGCGGGCGTGAGAGCCCCGGCAACATCTCTGTCAGATCCGTCGTTTCACGCACATTCACTGCCTTCGACGGGTGGTCCTCGCCCGCCGCGCAAGGGATGTGCCAAGTCTGCGCGTGGGTCTACCGCACCTCAGCACTGCGTCTGAACATCCAGTTGGTGGGAGCGTGCCCACCAACACTGAAAACTTTGACTTCGAGACAACTCGGAGCGCGCCTGCAGAAACCGTTAACCTCCGCGCACGCGCTCGTTGTGCCAGTGGGTATGCGTCGCAAACACCTTCTCCCTCATGCGCGGTGGGGCGAAATTAGTGTCGACGACATCTCGTTGTCTTGGACCAAACACGATGTACACACTCTCGCTGCGATGCGCCGCCTGCGCGCGGACGGCTTCGGAGAGCGGATGCTGGCAGCGAGCGCACCGCAATTCGCGATGATGCGCCGACTTCCTGCCGCACGGTGGACGGGTCTCCTCGAAGACTGGGCAGAACTCGATCGATGGCGCGCGGCACCCCCATGGTGGGAACTCGGCCTACGCGCCTCCTCCTCGAACAGGAAGGAACCGTAATGGCAACCTCCACTGACAAATGGCTTGCGTCCGTTCCCGAACTACCCGCACTGACCGGGGCTCACTCAACCGCTGAACGGCTACTTCTGCTGCTGCACTACGGAATCGACTGGGAAAACGGATGGGTAGCATCCCGCCGAGCCGTCTACTGGGAACACCACCTTCCCGATCGAGTCCGGCTCGCCACCTACCGGTGCGGCGCCGATCTCGACCGATGGTGGGGCATCGTGTCCGAGAAGCTCGAATCCCGACCCAACGCATCGCAGCGACTCGAACTCTCGCAACTACTGAGAGAACCACCGAAGCCAGTGCTGACAATCATGCGCGAATCGACCCGGGCGCTGGTGCTTCGAACGCAGATCGTCGCGACGGCATACCGAGAGTCCCAAACCCACACCCGCCGGCAGCGCGACAACGCAGGAGAAACATCACCATGACCAGCACTGTGCATTGGGATCTGGACATCTACGCACTGTCGTCGATCTCGCACAAAGACGACAGCACCTCGACAACCACGGCGCTCTTTCGCCGCGAAGAAGTAATTCAGTCCGACGGGACGGGGGAGCTCGTCCCGATCATTTCCGGCAACTCCTTCCGCGGAACACTGCGACGCATCGGTGAGGAACTCCTCCGCGATGTGCTCGACTATGAGGGCACACTGTCGCTGCCGGCGGCCCACACCCTCCGCAGCGGAGGAGCCCTACGAAAAACCAAGGGCGAACCCCTCTCCGGAAGCAGACTCGAGCATGCACGAAATCTCATCCCCCTGATCGGCGTCTTCGGAGGTAACAGCAGCTCCACGATGATCAAGGGCCGCGCCCAGATCGGGAAAGTCGTACCGAGGGTCAAAGAGACCGAACACATCATGTCCAGACCGTCGAAGCTCCCGTTACTGAGCCAGTTCGAGCTGCTGGGCATCGAGCGGTACAGCCGATTCGACGACTCGGATACCGCAGACTTCCCATCAACTGCCGCGGCAGAGGCCGACGCGGAGAGCCCGGCGACCGGCTCACACCTGATGCGCTACGAAGTCGAGACCTTACCTGCGGGAACCACCTTCGAATCCTGGATCCGCCTCACCCGAGCCACAGATCTGCAGATCGCCTTCTTCACAGACGTCCTCGCCGAATTCACAGCAGCAGGACGACTCGGTGGGCGATTGTCGATCGGCCACGGGATGGTTCGCGTCGAATCCACGCGATCGACGACTGCCGGCACCCCAGCATCTGCGGTGGACTGGCGCGAACATCTGCGCAGTGTTCGAGACGACGCGCTGGAAGTTCTGGCGAACTGGTGATGAGGCCGCTACTGGTGAAAGCGAGACTCGCCCACGGAATAGCGCACGCCGCACCGTGGGGAGTGAGCCTCGACGGACTGCTCGCCGCAGAAATATGGGCAGACCAGAAGGCGGGCAAGCGCGATCGAGGCGAGGACGTAGCTGCGCTGGCAGCCGACGTCGACCCTGTAGACCTCGATTTGCCCTTGGCTCGATGCGAACTGTCGGGCGGAGATTTATGGCACTGGGCAGCTACTTGTGCGTATCCCGAGAAACCTGTCGATCATCCAGTGGTGCGCTACTGGACGGGGCGCCCCGATCATGCGGCGCTCGGGGACCTCGTGGCAGATCTCCCGGGCGTCGTCTCGGAAAGGCAAGGCCCGTACCGGTCGCGGAGCATGCCGTTGTTGGTCACGAGCACCGACACAGTGACATGGCAATGTGTGGGAGACGATGCCCGGATCATGGCGATACTGCAAGGCATTGCCGCGATCGGAAAGAAACGTAGTCAAGGCGAAGGTCGAGTTCTGCGGTGGGAAGTGGCGCCGCTCGACGAGTCCTCTGCCTGGTCGGCAGGACATCTCCATGCCGATGGCAGCCTCGGTCGACCTACTCCGGATGGATGCCTGCACGGAACCGCGGTGGCAACCGGTGGCCGAGGACCCACGGGGCTGCGGCCGCCGTACATGCACGGTTTCCGCCGGCACACGCTCAACCTGCCGTTCTCGCTCACTGTGTGAGTAGCGAAGACGATCTTGGAGCTAAGTTCTGTCGTGGCGCTCGGCTATTACGCGGTACCTGAACTGGGGTTCTCGGGCCTGGTAGCGATAGTCATCAGCGCCCTGTACGCGCGATCTCGACGCCCTTCCGGGACGAGTTGCCACGAACGGTGTTGTGGGTTTTCGAGTGCCTCAGCGAGTTTCTCGAGTCTGCGGGGGTCGTTTTCCGTCATCGTCACATCACGTTCGACGATCGGATTGCCAATCGCACTGGCGAGGATTGCAGCGTCATCGAGATGGCGTTGCGTGTCTTTGCGGTCACTGATGAAAGCTGCCCCCTTGAGGATCAGAGCCCCCAGAACGGTCGGCAGGCTCAAACGGGTTGGTACCCCGTCAATTTCGATCGTGCAGTTCACGGTTTTCCGCAATGCAGATGTGGCACCTGGGACCTGGAAGACCGGGTGCCCTTTCAGCTTCGGGACATGCTTCGGTGGTAGATGGTCGGCGACCATCACATCGACTATCTCGGGCGTCTTTTTTCCTCCACGTGTAAACCGGTGGATGGGGTCGTCGTCCTGGAGCGACCAGCGGAGTTCGTAGCCGAGATCCTCGAGTTGTTTCTTGACTTCGTTGAATACGGCTGCGCCGGTTTCTATGTGCAGCACGATGTCGACATCAAGGGTAGGTCGGTTGAGTGGCACTCCTGCTTTCGCTGCGTGCAGCTGCACCATCAGCCCCCCGATCAGTGTCCATTGGTCGGACGGGATCGCGTTGGCCAGTTCCGCGGCTTGCGGCCACGGTGTAGCCCACCCGCCGGCAGGCGCCTGAATAGTCCACTCGGGACGTTCAACGGAAGTCATCGAGTAGCTCCTGGAGTACGCGTGTGCCGGCGCTGCGCTGGCGGGTGTCGAGGGATTCCATCAGATCGACGGCGACGGCCGCGATCGGAAGCGTTGATGTACGGAAGAATGGGTTCAGGGCGGAAACGACCCGGAGGGTGACATCTCCGTTTTGGGAGAGCATTCCGAATTGTTCTACGACGTCGTCAAAGTCGTCGTCGACGATGTACCCGTCGGCTTTGTCGTTTCTCGCGGAGGACAGTCCGAATCGCGCCGCTGTTTCCGGTACGTGGATGATCGCGCTGATACCGGTGGCGGCGAGGTAGCCGCCCCTGATCAAGACATCTACGTCGCCCTCCGCCCAGGTCTCCATGTGGTGTGTGGTGGCGCGGTTTCTGGCGAGGTAAGCCACTTCTGCCGCGGACGACCGGCGTAAACGATGTTTGAGTCGGGTGATCTGTGTCGGAGAAGCGATCCAGTCGACTGTGCAGTGGGACAGCAAGGCCAGGGCTGCCCAGGAAACCTCAGGATTCCACGGGCGTCCCGGCCGGCGAGAGCTCTGGGCCATCCGGTGGACGGATGCACTGTTGAGCAGGAGAGAATTGCCCACCTCGCGGGCGATGGTGATGGAACCGGCGCGAGTGAGTCTGGTGACCTGCCGTTCGGTCACCGAGAGTGCAGCTGCAGCATCATGCACCGTCATCTCATCCATGCCTTATATGGTCGCATTCGAGACCATATAAGGCAATAACAGCACTAAATCGACCAATTATTTGAGGTGTGATCGAGACACATTTTCTATCAGCCCTGCGGATTCCCAGCGGCGACGAGGTTGGTCAAGTCAGTCGGCCAGGGGTACTTTCCCGGTGCGTCTGTGACGGATTCGACGATGGCCTTTCCCGAGGCTTCATCGATCTCGACGATGGAGAACACCGACGTACCGGTGGTGTGGATCCGGACATGATCGCCGACCTGCATGTGTGAATCTCTTTCTCGTATTCTGCGTTGTTTCGCAACTCCGCACTATCTCAGGTGTGTACGACACGATCTGGTCACACGGGGGGAGAGGGCCGGCCGGCTGGTCGGCCTTCCCTCGCCGCGCCCCCGGCACGGCGAGGGGCAGGGCCATTTCGAGCCACAGAATCCGTCATTTCCGCAGTTCAGGCCGTATAATTCGAGGTGTCCTGTTGAGTGCGCGACTGACCATCGTGCCGATTTTTTTGGAGTGTTCTGATGGCTGATCTGGCTACTGCTGTGACTGTGTTGGATGCGAATGGGCGGGCGGGTGTGCCGTCGTTGTTGATTTCGGGTCCGGGGATGGGCAAGTCGAGTTTGGTGCGTGGGTTGGCTGCGGCGGATGGGGTGTTGTGCAAGACGGTGTTGGGGTCGTTGCGTGAGCCGTCGGATTTCGCTGGGTTGCCGGTGGTGCGGGAGCACGGTGTGACGTTGGAGGCTCCGGCGTGGGCGAAGGAATTGGTGGCCGGTGGTGGTGGGTATCTGTTTCTGGATGAGTTGACGACGAGTCCGCCTGCTGTGCAGGCGGCGATGTTGGCGGTGGCGTTGGATCTGACTGTCGGTGATGTGCAGTTGCCGAAGGGGACTCGGGTGATTGCGGGGGCGAATCCTCCGGATTGCGCTGCTGGTGGGTACGAGTTGGAAGCGCCGTTGGCGAATCGGTTCTGCCATGTGGAGTTCACGCCGTCTGTCGATGAGTGGTTGGACGGTATGGCGACGGGGTGGGGTGCGCCGCCTGCCTCGCGTGCGGTGGCCACCGATGAGCAACGGGTTGCGTTGGTGCGCAGTTCGATCACCGGCTTTGTGCAGCGCAATCCTGATGCGTTGGATGCGTTTGGGTCGTCGGCGGCGAAGACCGGTGGCGCTTGGCCGTCGCGTCGTACGTGGTCGATGTTGGCGGCGGTGTTGCCGCATTTGCGGGAGGACGACAACGCGGCGATCAACACGGCGGTGTTCGGGTTGATCGGTGAGGGCGCGGGCGTGGAGTTCTTGGAGTGGCGACGTAGCGCAGATCTGCCCGATCCGGTTGCGGTGGTGGAGAATCCCGATTCGGCATTCGATTGGCAGTCGCGTCCTGATCTGGTGTGGGCGGTGCTGTCCGGTGTCACGGCGTGGGCGGCGGGGCGCGGCACGGTGGAGGCCTGGCGCAGTGCGTGGGGTCCGCTGATCGCGGCTGCGGAGGCGGGCGCACCGGATGTGGCGGGCGCGGCGGCGCGCACGCTGGCGAAGGCGCGACCGGCGAAGGCGACTGTTCCGGCGTCTGCTCGTCGGTTCGCGCCGATGTTGACCGCTGCGGGTCTGATGGAGGCGGCAGCATGAGCGGGGTTCGGGTGCTCGCGCCGGATGAGTTGCGGGCGTTTCGCCTGGCACGGCTGGTTTCTGCCGAGCAGATGCCGTATTTCATGAGGGCGTTGTTCGCGGCGCAGCCTGTTGCTGCACCGGGGTTGGGCACGTTCGCGGTGGATGCGCAGTGGCGGCTCTATCTAGATCCGGCGTTGTTGGTGGGGGCGGGTGCGTGGCCGGTGCCGGTGGCGGGTGCGGTGTTGCTGCACGAGGTCGGGCACTTGCTGCGGGCACACGGTGTGCGGGGGCAGTCCTTGCCGAAGCCGGTGCACCACGTGGCGTGGAATTACGCGGCGGACGCGGAAATCAACGACGACTTGCTGGCGGCGGGCGTCGGGTTACCGGACGGGGTGATCACTCCACAATCGTTCGGGTGCGAGGACGGCGGAATCGCAGAGGACTATTACACGCACCTGATCGATCCGGCTACGGGACAACAGTTTCCAGACGACGACGATGTGGGATGCGGGTCCGGTGCGGGGTGCGCGCCGGTGCCGGGGGAGTTGGGCGCGGCAGCGGGGGAGGTCGCGGACGGGTTGGACGGCGCGGAAGCAGATCTGGTTCGCCGTCATGTGGCGCGGGCGGTGCAGGCGGCGCAAGGGAAGGGGCGCGGGAGCGCACCGGCAGGATTGGCGCGGTGGGCTGGTGAGGTTCTCACGCCGCCGACCGTGCCGTGGGATCGGGTGTTGCGTGCGGTGATCCGGCGCGCGCTGGCGGATCAGTCGGGGCGGACGAACTACAGCTATGCGCGTCCGTCGCGGCGCAGCCTGCCGGGGATCGTGGCCCCGGCGATGCGGGGTCCGTCGATCACGGTGTCGATTGTGATCGACACGTCGGGGTCCATGTCGGCGGGTGATCTGTCGGCGGCGATGGGTGAGGTGGCGGGTGTGCTGCGGGCGGGCGGTGTGGCGCGGGAGCGGGTACGGATTCTCTCGTGCGATGCGGCATCGACGTCTGCGCAGGCAGTGCGGTCGGTGGCTGATGTGGTGTTGGTGGGCGGCGGCGGTACGGATATGCGCGTCGGGATCGATGCGGCGAACGCGGCCCGTCCTGCCCCGCACGTGGTGATCGTGTTGACGGACGGGGATACGCCGTGGCCGGATCGGCCGTCGCGGGCGCATCTGGTGTGCGCGGTGATCGGCAACGACACTGCACTGGCACGAACCCCGGAATGGGCGTCGAGTGTGCAGATCCCGGTCGGTGCGTTGTGAACGCGGTGAGCGGTGATCTGTTGCGGTACGCGCAGCAGGTGTTGACCGGTACCGGTCACGCGCCGGATCAGGTGGCGAGCGTGGTCGCCGGTACCGGCGAGGATGCGGCGGCGCGGGCCTTGCGTGCGGGGTGGGAGTGCGCTGCGAATCCGGTGGTTCTGGCGTGCGAACAGACGGAGGACGTGTCGTGAGCGTGGAATGGTTCGATCTGGCTCAGCGTCTCTATGCCGCCGAAACGGGGCGCCCCGTTGCTCGGCTCGCACACACTACGTTCACCCCGTCAGCGTCGGCGCTGGCGGTGCGGGCGAGCGCACGCGGCGGCAGTGTGAGCGTGTCCGCTGCGGCGTTCGGTGGACGCGAGGAAACCGCGTGCGATGAGGCGGGGTTGGCGTTGCTGGCACGGTTGGGCGGCACGCTGGCGGCGGATGCCCCGGCGATGTTGCTCACCGACGACGGCGGCACGATTCCGGCGCTGGTGGGGTTGGCGCGGGCGCACGCTCACCACAGTGACCCGAACATCTCCGGTAGTGCCGCGATGGTGGGGTGGTGGGCGGATCGGGCGGATCATCCCGGCACGTCGGCGGTGGTGAATCTTCCGGCCGCCTCCGGTGCCCGCTACGTGCTCGGAGTGGTGCCGGAAGCGCAGCGGTCGGCGCGGGTGTGGCGGACGTGGTTGCAGATCACCGATGAGAGTGTCGCCGGGATGCACGAGTGGGTGCGTGCGATCGGCAGTGGCCGGTTGTTGCCGCTGCTCGCTGCGATCGGTGAAGACGACGCGTATTCGTTTTCTCGGGCGCAGTCCGCCATGGTGGACGGTCACGACTGGTCACGTCCCGACAACACGGCCAGCGCCGCGATGGGTCTGCGAAGTCGTTGTGATGCAGCAGATGTGATGTCATCGGGTTTGCTCGATGATCCGATGTGGCGCGAGCGCGCATTGCACACCGGTCACGTCGCGGTGGGTGTGGCATCGATGACGCCGCCACCGAAAGGCTCGCGTCGGCGCAACGGGTCGTTGTCGGTGACGTGCGAGCGTTTGGATTCGCGTCTGCGGGTCGGGTCTGCTGTCACCGGGTGGGTCGGTACACCGCGACGGCGTCCGTTCGAGCAGTTCAACGTCGAGGTCACATCGACCGAGGTTGTCGGCGGGAAGTTGGTGCTCGGACTCGGTTCGGTGGGGCTGTATGCGCCGCCGAGTGGGGCGTCGGTGGTGTTGATGCCGCAAGCGGCGTCACCGCACACGATGCGCGCTGGTCGTGGCCGGTACTGGCGGCTCTACCGAGGTCGGCGGTCCTGGCTTTCGACGGGGCAGACGCCCGTCCCTTCCCGGCGTGAAGTGCCGTTGGACGTGCTCATTGCGGGCGCAGAGGAATAACGCCGGCACTGGGCACAAAGTATGTAAATAGCCAGTTCAGAGACTTTTTTCAGGAAAGGTTTGATTCGTCATGCGCATTACTGTCCCGTCGGATATCGCTGCCCACTCCGGGCCGGTCCCGTCGTCGTCCCGTCCGCCCGTCCCGTCGCTGACGGGGTGGCCGGGGTCGGAGATCATGGCCGACCCGATCACAGCGCGTGTGCTGTTCTCGGTGTGGTCGGGTGATCCTGCGGTGGTGGTGCCGTCCCCTCCCGGTGCGGGCAAGACCCGATTGGTTGCATTACTGGCTGCGGCATTGGCGCACCGGGCGGATCTGCGGGTGGGGATCGCGGCGCAGACCCGCGAACAGGCGGTGGAGATTGCACGCCGATTGGGAACACTCACCGACCGCGCCGCCTTGATGTGGAAGGCGAAAGCACCGGCACCGGATAGCGGCGACACACCGGTGGTGTCGGGGCAGAAAGTGCGCTGGCAGGGCGACGTCGGGGGAATTCTGATCGGTACGACGGCGCGATGGTTGTTCTCGGACCCGGATCGAGTCGGTGCGGACGTGTTGATCGTGGACGAGTCGTGGCAATGCACCTACGCCGATCTGGGAGCGCTGGGAGCCATGGCGAAACAGGTGGTGTGCGTGGGCGATCCTGGACAGATCGACCCGGTGGTGACCGGCGATGTATCTCGTTGGGAGGGAAGCGACACCGCACCCGATCTACCCGCCCCGATTGCACTGTTGGCTGCGCATGGCGATGCGGTGGGGATGGTGCGGTTGGCGCACACCTGGCGACTCGGACCCGATACCACAGCGCTGATTGCGCCACTGTTCTACCCCGATCTGCCGTTCACCTCGAAGCGGCCCCCGGAACACCTCACCGATTCGAGCGGAGCTGTGTGGCCCGAATTGGCGCACCGCCCGATCACAGCCTGCGGAGGCCCGTCTGATCCGGCCCTGGTGACTGCATGCGCTGCGCGGGCGGCGGAACTACTGGCAGCGGATCTGGTCACCACCACAGGCCAGCGGGCGATGACGGCCGCCGATGTGGCCGTGGTGGTCCCGCACGTGACTCAGGCTGCGGCAATCCGTGCCCTACTGAGCGAGCACCCCGACGTACTGGTCGGCACCGCCAACTCGCTGCAAGGCCTCGAGCGTCCTGCCGTCGTGGTGCTGCACCCGTTGGCGGGGTACCGGACCGCCGAACCCTTCAACCTCGATGCGGGCCGTGCCTGCGTGATGCTTTCGCGTCACCGCGCCCACATGTCCGTCGTCATCGACAGCGCGACTGCGAGCGTTCTTGCACATGGTGCGCCGTCGCCCGCGCTCGAGGTCCAGACCGGCCTGTTGGCCGCGCTGCACAGCACCCCCGCTGTGTAGTTCAATCGAAAAAGAAAGGGACACAACAAATGTCCGAAACAACGAAGATCGAATACCGTGCACTCGTTTGGGAAGGAGTAGACACATTCGACGCAGTCGCGGCATCGACAGCGGGTGGCAGCATGCGCGATGATTTCCGCTACGAGCAAGACCCAGAGTCGCAGATCCACGACAACGGCGTCCGCGCTGTGCGGGCAGCAGACGGAATGATCGCGTACGCCCGCCGCTGCGGCACCGGCACCGAAGAATTGCCCACCGTGTTCGCGGACTTCCTCTCCGATGCGCACCACCTTGCCGACGCGTTGGGCGTCGATTTTCGGTGATGCCACACGCAATGGGGAGGGCATTTTCGCCGCCGAGTTGTACGGCACCGAGTAATCGGGGCACTGACGGTTGGACAGTCCACGGACGTTCGATCGCCAGGTCCCCGGCACTGTGAGAGTCAGTGGCATTTGGCGTCTTTGGCCTGGTGGATGTCGGGTGTTGTGGATAGTCTGTTGGTGCTTGTCCTATCAGGGCGTGACTGACCATCACGCTGATGTCTATCCCCGGAAGGGGTGTTTTTCGTGACCCGATTTGTCTTGTCTGAGTCCGAGTCCGGTGTGGATGCGGGGGTGGCGTTGGGTGTTCTGCCGGCCCGCGCTGCGGCCTATCTGCTTGCCAGTGGGTGGAGTGCCGATATGGAGGGAGGCGGTGTGACGGTGGGAGCGGCACTCGAGCGCTGCGCTGAGTCCCGATGGCAGTATCTGCTTGTCAAGGAGCTGTATCGGTGGCAGGTGCGCGGTGGTGTCCGCGACGACCTCTTCGAAGACAGCCCAGCGGAAACAAATTCCGAGCGGGCCGCCGTGTTGTCGGCTGTTCGCACGGACTCTGCGGCGCTGGCGGAATTGTTTGGGCCGCAGTGGGCGGACATGGTTTCGCTGGCTGTGGCCGGAGACTTCAGTGAAGATCGGATGGTCGATTCGCTGGAGGCCGTCGATGCTGGCTGGTGGGCTGGATTCGCGTGGCCGGCGGCGATCGACGCGGCGAGTTCGGTTGCCGTCGAATCTGGACGCCGAAATCAGTTCCTGGCCGCGTTCAATGTGGCGTGCCGATTGGGGCACGGGGTGAGCCGGATTGCGGCTGCCGATGCGTCACGAGGTCTGGTGGTTCGGGATCTGATTGGAGTTCATGGTTTCGATCTCAGCCACTACGACCGATTGACCGGACCGTGGCGCCGGCACATCGGTGCGGTGCACCGGGATGACCGTCAGCCAGCCCCTACCCGAGCAAGTGAATGGGGAACATGATGAAGGCTTATGTCATTCACTCAAATGGGCAGATTGAGGCTCTCGACCTGGCAGACGGCGCCACCGAGGCGCTGCACGTGGCGGTCAGCGAAGACATCGACGAGATCCCGTTCACGTTGGATGCGCGATTCCTCGTGGATCCCTGGGCGAAGTTCAAGGCGCTGAATCCGAACACCGTTGCCAACGAGATATATCGAGCATTGGGTCCAGATTTGGTCGAGGGTGACTACATGGCTGGCGCAGTCGCCATCGTCGGCATCAGTGATACCGGATCGTGGACGGATGTACCGAGCTGGGTCGAAATGGTTCTCGCAGTGCCCGACCCGTCATTGGAATAGATGACTGAGCTACAGAGCCGCTACGAGGGGTGAAAGAAGTGCGGGTGTGAATTCCTTTGCCGCGACGTTATTCACAGTGTGGAGATGTGACCAGTGCTCTTTATCGTTCGCACTCCACCTACTCGACTCGCCCCTCACACTTCGTCATGTCACTGAAATAGGAGACCTATCGTGTCCGAAACCACCACCACGGCCATCCTCGATCTGAAGCCGGGCGACATCGTCCGCGAGCGCAACGCGGACTGGGCAGAGCCGTTCTGCAACGGCGAATTCTACGACTACACCGTTGAAGTCGTAGAACGGATCAACGAGACCACCGTGCACGTCGGCATTGCCGGCTACACCGGCACACGGGCGTCGCTCTCGTACCGCATCGACAATGTCGTCAGCGTTCTAAAGCCGCACTGACCTGCGCCAGTGTGTCGGTGAGCCTTGCAACAATGCACACAAATCAGGCGGAGTACTCCGCAACCGAAAACTCTATGGGGGAAGACATGACGAACAACAACGACACCCACGGGATGCAACGAGCACCTGCAGTGGACCAGGCGCAGCGGCGGTCGAACGCTTACTTCGGTACCGCGATCGCAGCAGTCGGACTGGCCGCCGCGATGGCGCTTGGATTCAAGACCGGGGACTGGTGGATATCCGTAGCGTTGTTTGCCGCCGTTCTCGTGGCTCTGCGCGTCGAATCGGACTTGCGAAACAGCGTCAGCAACGAAGAATTTCTCGGACGATCGGTGCCCGTCGCGATCGGAATCGCGTTTCTCCTCGGCGCTCTCTACGCCATGCGCAGTGGATGGCTGACCGGCGCATTCTCCGCCGTGTCTGCCGGCGCTTTCTAGCTTCTCCGGCCCAGCCGATTGCACACTGATGGTGAGTCGTAAGGCCAGGCAGGGGACTATCTGTCAGGCAACAGGATTGATGTGAGGGGACGAGGATGCTGAAACTGGCGAAGAGTGGCGGCGCGGGTTCGACCCAGGCGTGGGCACAGCAGATGCTCGAACCGGGCATTGCCTGCATCCTCGACTGCGAAACAACAGATCTGGACGGCGCAATCATCGAACTTGCGATCATCGACGCCGCCACAGGCAACACACTGTTCGACAGCCTGATAGACCCAGGCGGGATCGCTATCGCCCCCGAGGCTGCCCGGGTCCACGGCATCGAAGCCAGCGATCTCCTCGGCGCACCGATGTGGCCGGAAATTTTCCCCGAAATCGCAGAGATAACAGCGTCTCGCATCACACTCGCGTACAACGCACCCTTCGACCAAGGCCGTATCATCGCTGAATGCCACAGATACGGCCTCAACCCAGACCACCTGGGTATCGCCGAACAATGGCAGTGTGTGATGGCGCGCCGCTCGCAGACTCTGGGCATCACCGATCACCTCAAACTCGCAGGCGGACACCGTGCCCACTCCGACGTCACAGCGGCGCACCAGATTCTGCGCGAGATCGCCCGCCACGGGATTGTGCTAGCCGACCGGACACTTCATCTCACCTAGAACACCTGTCCACAGAGGCACAGCGTCGATCAGGTGACGAGCAATGCGCCCACCTCCAGACAAGGACTTTGCAGCGATGAGCGACATCCTCACTTCCCCGCCAACTCACTCACCCAGCCCCCGCCGCTATCGACAACAACCGCGAGCCATCGCGACCCGGGAGAGGATCCTGCTCGTCTCAGCGGAGATGTTCGATGCGAATGGCTACGCGGGCGCCGGCATCAACGAGATGCTCGACAGCAGCGGACTGTCGAAGGGCGCGTTGTACTTTCATTTCGAATCGAAAGAAGCAATCGCCCAAGCGTTGATTGATCAATGGCGGACCTTCGTCGACGACCTTCGCCACGAGGTGAACTCGACCGAAACTTCCGCCCTCGCGCAAATCGTGATGCTCTTCCGCGAGCATGCCGAAGCTGTGAGCGCGGATCTTCGACTCCGAGCAGGATTGAAGCTGAGCGTCGAGCAGGGGATCACCGGATCTGGCGGCGCCTATCGGGAATGGGTTGACATGGTTGAGGCGCTGGTCGCTACAGCGATCGACCGGGGGGAGCTGCATGACAACGGTGCCGCGCAACGTTTTTCAGAAGCAAGTTGTACGACGTTCCTTGGGGCGATCACCGCTCCCCCGTTGATGAACACGTCACCGAGCATCACTGTTGCGATCGACGACATGCTCACCGGCTGGCTCGTCGGGGTGTTGTCTGCAGAAGATCCTCAGCGTGCGCTGACCGTCACCGGTTAAGAGGAAGTTCTCTCCAAATAGTGCTTCTAGCTGGCGATTCCGTGTAGTTCGTGTGCGATTTCGTCTCCAAGTACGTGGCGTAGGTCGCCCCATCCGATCGAGATGGTGGTGGGCTCACCGAAGGACGTGGGGGTGACCTGTCGAGCGCTCACAGTGTGGCGGTAGAGGGCGCCGGCATCGATGCGGTTTCCGTCAAGATCGGTGTAGCTGGACGTACGAATTGTGATGGCGTCCGCGACAAAGTATTTCCCCTGATGTTCAAAGAGTTCTTGCCATCCGCGAGGTGGGGCGTAGACCCGCACCTCCTCGATACGCAACGCTGGGGCGTTGTCGTGAGTGTCCAGGCGTCGGGATGTCGTGTGCGATGTGATCATGCGATGACCGTAGTGGATGCGGCCCAGAAATTTCTATCCCACTTTTTCGAATCATCATGGGGTGCAGAATATCTGACCAGGGGCTACAGATTTCTGGTCCAAATCGTCACGAATTCTGTACAGCCTGTCCATGGCGATCAGGTATGTCTGAGTAACTCTGTACGGAAATGTTCGACCGGAATTCCGGTCGAAGATTTCCGTATCCTCCAGAAAGTCCGGGGGCCGCCTGTGTTGCAATGCTTCAATGGAAGCCAAAGAGCCTTAAGCGATTATACGGTGGGCGGCTGTGGTCACCGCCACTCCGGTGGCGATGATGGCAACAATGCCGGCTCCGGCGAGTCCCACGCTGGCGCAGGCAACAGAGGCAAGCATTGCGATGATCGCCCACCGCAAGGGGAGCCGCTGAGGGCGTGGAGCAGGATTGTTGTCCGCCGTGGCGCGGAAGGGTCGTAGGGTAGTCATTGTCGAGTTTCCTCTCTCTGTCAGATGGATGTCGGCATACGCGGTCCCCGGATTGCGCCCGGGGGCCGCACCTCGATCGAATTGCTCGCTGGCTGCGGCAGTGATCTGTGGTGGGCCGCTTCCAACTTTGTCCTCGAAGACAGTTCAGCGAGTGATGGACGACGGTCGTGTGAAGCAGCTCGCCGAGGTGCGCCTACGTCCAGCATTCGTAGCCAGGTCGGATCCAGCGCCGGAAGGGTCGGACCGCAAATTGCCTGAACGCAAATTTCGCCCGCCATCGACCCGACTGGTGACCTCGCGGGGTTCTCTCCTTCGGTTTGCTCTTTTGACATACTTTGAAGCGCAGACTCAGCTTCATCCAGGTCAGTCGCATGTGTCGAACAGTCGGCCCCTCGTGTGGGCCGGAGGTACCGATATCGGTTGGATTGATCTATTGGTCGAAGACACTCGGGACAACAAGGCACACGACGAGAAGACGACGTACCTCGACGCGCCGGCCAAGATGTTGGATCAGTTGAAGGGCTCAGTGAAAAGACTTGCCCGTCCGGAGAACGAACTCGTGGCTTTGCCCGGCGTGCAAAATCTGCCAACAAGTTTGAGCATTTCCATCTCCTCCACGAGGGCGGCCGCCGCGACCACGGAGCAAACGTCCGCTACGTTGTTCCGCGCGACGGCGAGGACTATTTCACTGTTCCGGTGGAGTTGTTTACACACGAATGGATCCATGTCCTGGAGGAATCTGAACTCGCATTGCTGCTTGTCTCGGCGTATCAATCCTCAGTCACGGGTGGATCGGGCCTTGACCCCGCGGGTTGGACACGCTTGATCCTGGTCTCAGACCAGGGAAAGCGAGAAGATCTAACCCGATGGCAAAGAAAAATTACTCCGACGAGTTCCGCCGCGACGCAGTCGCGCTGTACCGCGACACCGACGGCGCGACCGTAGCCGGGATCGCCGCCGACCTCGGCATATCCCACGGCTCCCTGACCACATGGCTGAGAAATGCGGGTATCACAATCCGCAGACCCGCCACCACCGCTCCGGGGCCCGGCACCGGCGAAACACCCGAACAGGAAGCCGCCAGGCTCCGCGCCGAGGTCGCTCACCTGCGAGCGGAGAAAACCAAGCTCGAAACCGAACGAGACATCCTGCGGTCGGCGGCAAAATATTTCGCCGGAGAGACGAACTGGTGAACCGCTTCCAGTTCGTCGCAGACCACTCCGACACCTACCCGGTGAAGCGGTTGTGCCAGGTCATCGGTATCGCCCGCTCGTCGTACTACGCATGGATCAACGCCGGGCCCGTGCGAGCTGCCCGCGCCGCCGCCGACTCTGAACTCGCCGAGAAGATCCGCGCCGTCCACACCGTGGACAACACCTACGGGCGGCCCAGGATCACCGCCGAGATCAATCACGGACAACCCGCCTGCCAGCGGGTCAATCACAAACGGATCGCACGGATCATGCGTGAGAACAACATCGAGGGCCTGCGGCTGCGCCGTAGGCACCGCACCACCATCGCCGAACCAGCCGACACTCCGTCGCCGGACCTGCTCCGCCGTGATTTCACCGCGACCGCACCGAACACCAGATACGTCGGTGACATCACGTATCTGCCATGCGGGGACAGTGAGTTCTTGTATTTGGCCACGGTGATCGACTGCTTCTCCCGACGCCTGGTGGGCTGGTCGATCGCCGACCATATGCGTACCGAACTCGTGGAGAACGCGCTCGAGGCCGCAGCTCGCACACGCGGCGGCCTTGCCGGTGCAGTGTTCCACGCCGATCACGGAAGTCAGTACACCTCAAAGGGTTTCGCGATGCTCTGCGCGAAGTTGGGTGTCGCGCAATCGATGGGAGCGGTGGGCACGAGCGCAGATAATGCCCTGGCCGAGTCGTTCAACGCGACACTCAAACGGGAGACCCTGCAAGGCGCAACCAGCTGGGAATCACCCCGGACGGCGAGGCTGGCGGTGTTCCGGTGGATCACCCGCTACAACACCCGACGCCGGCACTCGTACTGCAACTATCTCAGTCCCACCGACTACGAAAACGCTCACACATCCGATAGCCTGCAGCAAGCCGCGTAATCACAAACCCCGTGTCCAGTTTCCGGGGTCAAGGCCCATCATTCCAGATGACGAGTGAAGAACGCTTGAGGCGCCATGGTTTGAGTCCATCCGCATTCGATCGTCATCAATTCCTGTCATCCCTGGGGCTGCTTGAGGTCATCCCGCATGTCATGAGAACCAGCGCCGGTAAGATGATCGGCTACGAAAAACCCGAGCCACATCCCAGTACGGGGAAGGTGTCCAAAACGGGGTTGGTACCGCACACTTTGAACTTTTTGGCCGAAGGTTTCAAGGAGTTGGCTCTACCTGCGGCGTGTGGTGTTCTGGATGTGTAAGCCAGGCTTGAGGGTGTCTTCGTGTCCAGAATCGGTGGCGTCTATCCGATTCTCAGGGGCGGAGGCGGGCTCATCTTCAAGCGTGGCCAATCTGGCTACAGTTTCGTGCCTTTGCTCGAAGCCTGGACGACCGACGCCCGGAAGGTTTCATTTTTTGTGCATGATGTCTCTGTAATGGGAAGTG
This sequence comes from Rhodococcus sp. T9N, assembly GCF_024436645.1. NCBI lineage: Bacteria > Bacillati > Actinomycetota > Actinomycetes > Mycobacteriales > Nocardiaceae > Rhodococcus > Rhodococcus sp. T9N. Next base: position 85,040 of record NZ_JAMSKS010000021.1, read on the forward strand.
CTCCAACAGTATCGACGAAACCGGGCTGCGTCGTGTTCATTCTGAAGCAAGAAGGGTCCGACCAAAATATTTCGGCATACTTCAGACCAAAGGTTACGGAACTATAACGAGGGCCGATTCGAATTGAGTCGACGGAATGATGAGCTCCGGTTTGAAGGGGAGGTCACTGGTTTTGATCGAGCATGGAGAGGAGGAGATCGCGGGGGCCGCGGTAGTACAGCTCTATCGACGAGTCATTTGCGTTGCGGCGGGCGTACAGGACGCCCATTCGATCAGGGTTGATTTCGACGCGCGCTTCGCCCAGATAGGTGAATCCTGTTGACCACAGTTCGACCACGCCGGGGCCGAGGTCTGTTACGCGCAACCACGCCTTGGGGTGGGGTCTTTCTTCATCCCACTGGACGTCTTCGACATGTTCAATGTGAAATTCCCATGGGATGTTGTTTGAGTCACTTCTGGTTTTCGCGAATTGTAGCCAAGCGCTGTGTGTTTCGGTCGTCGGCCAGTCGGGACTGGAAACGAGTGATGAGGGCAGGTCTCGGATCCATTGACGCATAGTGGTGCTCGAATCGAAGGTTGACTCGATGGCTTCTACTGCCTTGATCGCTGCAGACCGGTGGTCAAATCCGGACCGGATGAGGATCGCTGCCTGTTGATTGAGTGTCCCGGTTTCGATGGCGGCTGTGGCTGTGCCGGTGAGCATCTCCGCAATTGGGTTCGCTTGTGCCGTCTCGTAAACCCGTGCGGCTTCCATCCCCCACACAAGCCTGTAGGAGAGATCTGCTTCTACGAACTGAACCACACTGTCCCGGTCGTCGGCGAGTTCTCCCAGCGGCCGGCCGCTTAACCAGTGAGCAAGCACTGACTCCCACTCCAGAGAAGTTTTGGGTTTGAATTTGTCGACTGCGAACAGTAGAGAAGCAATGTCAGTGATCAGGGTGATAGCGGAAGCTGAGTCACTCTGTGCAATAGCGTCTTCGGACAGAAGAATCTTGTCGACAACGTCGGCTGCGATCAAGCCCAGATCGAATCCGGTTGCAGCTCCCAGGCCGGCAAGGTACCAACCGCGTCGTTGTCTGGGTGTGGAGTTGTTCCAAATGAATAGAGTGCGGTTGGTGACCGCAGCACGTTGTGCGCCGGCCATTTCTGGCGTCAATCGTAGTAGTTGACGTTCCCATAGAGAATCGCGCAGCATGTCGATCAGGAGTTGTGTCACCTGATCTGGGTCAGATTCGTCCTCACCAATGATGCTGAGAATGCTGGTGTCGAGGAGGGCCAGGTTGTCGTTCCATGATTGTCGGGCTTCTTGCTCCTGTGCGGCTGTCTCGTCTTGTCTGACCGGAAGTGTCCAGTTCGAACCACCAGTGACGTAGTCGATAAAGGGTTGCACCTGTGCTGATCCGAAGGCGTGGAGCACTCGATTGATCAATGCTGCTCCCGCAGAGATCATCCCGGAACGCAACGTCTTGCCCGCTTGGCCAGTCGTCAATTGTCGCCACTGGCGTAGGTGGGATGCTTTCCTCACAAACATGGGGTAGAGCACCAGGCCCTCTGTATCGACGAACGCACGACCGGCGCGTCCTATGACATTGGAGAAGTCGGAACCGCTGAGCAAATTTCCTTCTCGATGAAGACCATGGAAGAGCACTACCGAGGCGGACAGATTCAGTCCCTGTGCAAGGGTCGGGGACGCTATGGTCACCTTGATGACGCCGTCGTGGAGGAGACGCTCGACTTCTTGTCGGAACGTACCTGGTAGTGCCGCGTGGTGAATCGCGACGCCGAGTTCGAGGCATTTGAGGATGGGGTGATCTGCGCCGAACCATTCAGTGCCCACGGAGCGAGCGTCGGCGAGGTCGACGCCGGCGGGAAGGATGGTGTCGATGAATCCCTGTTGATGCAGCTTGAAGATATGGTCGGCGTACGGTCCTACTCCATTGCGTTGAGGGCAGAAGACGAGTACCGACTGGCCTTCCTCGACTAAGCGCCAAGCGGTAGCGATGACGAGTTCCCGATTGTTGCTGGGAAACGCGTTTCTGCGCTTTCCGGTGGGTGCCTTTGCCTCGACGTACCGTGGGATGAAGGTTGTATGGCCGCTGCCGATCGTCATCGTCAAGCGTGCGTGATTCTGGTTCCATTGGACGAGACCGAATTTTTGCTGGGTGGGGCGCCACTTTTCACGGTGCAGGCCGGTGGGGTCGTCGTCTGTCATCCATGCGACGAAGTCATCGAGATCTTCACCCGAGGGAAATACTGCTGAGAGACACACGATTCGTCTGTTGTCGGCGTCATCGCGACGTAGTAGGCGCTGCACTTGCGCTTCGTAGCGAATTTCGCGTTCGGTGGGGCCGATCATGTGTCCCTCGTCAAGGATCACGACGCCGACGTCGTCGAGAACTGAGGGATCTGAGCGCAAAGCGAAGTCAAGTTTTTCGGGGGTTGCGACGACGATGTCGCTCGTTCGAAGCGCATCTTCGTCGATGTCGCTGGTTCCCATGCTTCCGTACAGTGACGAGACTCTTACCCCCAGTGGAGTGAAGGTTCGTTCCAAGATGCGTTCGGTCTGAGCGGACAGGGCTCGAAGGGGAGTGATGTAAACGGCTCTTCGGCCTTGAGCGAGGCACGCGAGAATGCTCAGTTCGGCGATACGAGTCTTGCCGGCGCTCGTAGGTAGAGAGATAACGAGATCGTTTGTGCCAGAGAAGATTTGTTCGACGACGTGGAGCTGGGATGGCCACAAGTCGATTTCTGATCGCTTGCGCACAAACAGCGATGTTACAAATGTTTTGCGGAGTTGTTTCCAGTCTCGTTGATCGGCTTCGGTATCGGCGGTTGCTGCCGGCGGCCGGCTGATGGGAATGTTCTTTCTGACGCTGGTTTCTCGGAGATCGCCGATCAGCCGGCGTGTAAGTCTGTAGATCCACCAGGGTCCGGGGGCGTTGATGTCGCTTGCTGCCTGCTCCCCGCTCGCGAGGTCTGCTATCGCTGCTTGTAGCAGCGGCTCCTGGCCATAGGCAATTGCAAAGAGAGCGCTGGAGACAGCGGACATGTAGTGCTCGCTCAGTAGGGCAACGATAGGTCCCACTTCGGATACTGCGTTCTCGATCTCTGCGCCGGCGATCTGGGTCGGATCTGCCGTGAGAGTGACTATGTCGGCCGGGTTCCCTCGGAGAGCTTGAAGTAGTGCGTCATCGGAGAAACTAGGTGAGGTCTTCAGCAGTCTGGTGCGTTCTTCGATTTGTCTGGGTTTCCGCAAGATCAGATCGGCGAGGGTGGCTTCCATTGGGGTCATACGTCCCGACTGGATGCTGGCGTCGACGAGTGAGTACGCGCGAGCCGCAAAGTCTCCGAGGTGACTTGCAGCTCCGGCCATCAATCGGTGGAAACTGAGGTCCGCGGATGGTGCTGCGTTGCGGGTGGCAGCCTCCAGCGCATACGAGGCCTGGATGAATCCGCGCCGCGCCAGGCCAAGCTGTTCCGTCCGAGTCGGTTCTTCAATCTCAGTGCTGGGCGCGTCGAGTAGATCGATGCTGGTCGAGATGAGTGCGTAGCTGTAGTTGAGGAGGTCGTTGTCGAGAAAAGGTTCGAAGCGTGGTGAATCTGCCGGCAGAGCGCCATCGCGGCGGATACTGGCCTGTGCTTGCCCTTGTGCAAGCATGTTTTCTTGAGATGCGAGTGCTGCTTGCATGCTTGTGACGAGTTCTTCCGTTTCACGGAGCAGAAGAGGGGGCCTGCTCGTATGCCGCTGTGATGAACCTCTGATGGGCAGTCACTCGCAAAATCAGGGCGAGTTGTCGTATGGGGCCGCTGTAGCCGGTGAGGTCAGTCGTGACGTGCTTGGTGGGGTCGTTTTGCGTGAACAAAAACATCAGGTGCAGCACCATGTCGGGACGAATCCCACTGGTTAATTGGTGATCCATCACTGCAAGGCCAAGCGTGCGATTTCCGTCGGCGATGAGCCGTGTCGCAAACTGGGTGAGGGAGTGCTGCGATGGAAGTCCGGACTCTCTCAACAGGCCTTTACGCGCTTCTTCGACGGTTTTTTCATAGATGCGGGTACGACTCTTTGCCTCGCCTTTGGCGAGTTGAAGGCCTGAGGTTGGATCGATTCGTGCTCCGAGTACGTCGTCACCGCGCATCGCCCATGTGGGGTGATCGCGGTGCTCAAGCCTACTGGGCCCAACTGTGTAGTTGAGCTCTTCTTCGAGGTAGGAGGTTGCGAGAATTTCGCCCATATCGCCGGATCTAGAGCCGGCGTCGCCCGGAAAGAGATTTTGCAGGAACCTCGCAACGCCGGGTTTGCCGAGGCTTTGTGCGATGGCAGCCAAAGTGTTTGTGTTCGTGTACTTTTCAGCCAAGGTTGCGGCCACGGCTGAGATTCCGTCGTCATCGTTCTTGGAGACGAGGACGCCGGAAGTATGGCCATTGATCACCACGAGTACTTCGGGATCGCACCAGCTGTCGAATTGCGTCACGTGCAGCTTCCCTTTGTCGGGTGTACTTCGTTCTGAACATCTGTGACATTAACCGACCGAGTGCCCTGCAGTTGCCAACCGTCCACGCTGCGTTTTTGGGCGGCGGGCAAGGATGTGATGCCCCTGCCCCCGGCACCGCGAGGGCCAGGGGCATCTGGGGTTGGCGCCTTGGCTGTCGCTGTGATTCGGAATAACGTGCACTGCAATGTATTTCGGCTCCTCTGGATTGATCGGATGGGGGGTTCCTGATATGTTTGTGAAGTCCTTTTAGTGGCGGTGCCTGACCAGCCTGCCGATTCGATCACCTGGGAAGGGTGGTTTTCTGATGACTGTTCTTGATGTGCGTGCGGATTCTGCTGTGACGGCTCCTGTGCTCGATGGAGTGGAGGTGCTTGAGGTGCTGCCCGCCGCGTTGGTGTCCGGCTTTCCCTCCGAGGGTGCGTGGTCCGAGGTAGTTGATGAGAGCGGCGATGTGCTCGCTGCAGGGTGGTTTTCGATTGACGCGGAAGTTTCTACGCCCGAGTCGGACAGGGCGGTGTTGGTTTCTCCGCAGTCGGCTGTGCCAGGCCCGAAGTTGCTGTCGGCGTGGGCAGGTTCCGTGCGGCCCTCAGAGGTCCGCGCGGCAGCTGTAGCGCCTGGATGTGCGCCTGCATGGTTCGGGCAGTACGTATCCCCTGTGCATGAAGCTCAGCGTGTTGTGGTGCAGTTGGAGGCCGAGCGTGAGAAGTGCGCAGTTCTGGAGCGTGCGCAGGGTGAGTCCGTGCGTAAGCATCAGGAGTGGATCGAGAACTTGAATGATCTGGCGATCGAATGGGCCGATGACAACAGTTTGTGCGAGCAATTCGATCGGTTTATGGAAGAGAACGGGTTGCGAGGGCGTGAGCGTGACCATGAGGTAGAGGTGACCGTGACTGCAACGATGACAGTGACGGTGCGCGGTGTTTCGCAGCGCGATGCTGAGGAGCGAATTGATTCCGACGATATTCGTGAGCACATCAGCGGCCATCTCTCGTATCTGGATTTCGACTACGCGTTGGCCGACTAGGCAGGGGAGAGGTGAGGCCGGGGAGCGCGCAGCGCCCGGCCTCACCTCGATCCATTGGTGAGCGGAAGAGGGGAGCGCGCAGCGCGAGTGTGTTTCTGTTGGTATTTGGTGTGAGTTTCGTTGGTACGTAAGCACTTCAGGACCCAGCGCAGCGGAGGCCGTGTCAGTCATAGGTTGGCTTGGCGGTGCCTGGTCCGAGTGGCAGATCCACGATAGTGACGTCCGCGCTGTGCGGGCAGCGGACGGAATGATCGCGTATGCCCGCCGCTGCGGTACTGGCACCGAAGAGTTGCCCACCGTGTTCGCGGTCTTGCGCTCCGATGCACATCGCTTGGCCGACGCGTTGGGCGTCGATTTTCGGTGATGCCACACGCAATGGGGAGGGGCATTTTCGCCGCCGAGTTGTACGGCACCGGGTAATCGGGGCGCTGACGGCCCGGCAGTCCCCGGACGTTCGGCCGGCAGTCCCCGGCACCGGGAGTGTCAGGGGCGGTGGTTGCAAGGAGATGAGTGGATGTGGGAGCGGTACCGGTTTACATCCCAATTCGGTATCATGATGGTTATGAGTACGCAGATCGCGGTACGGCTGCCTGAGGACATCGTGGCGTTTCTCGACAGTGAGGTCAGTGGCGGGCGCGCGAAAAGCCGTGCACAAGTCGTGCTTCGAGCGTTGGAGCGTGAGCAACGTCGGCAGCTGGCGGTCCGTGACGTGGAGATCTTGTCCGACGGCGCCGGAACGAGTAGCGATGTGAATATCGCTGCCGCGCACGGGAGGAAGATCTGAGTGCGGCCGATCCATGACGCGCACCTCGGAGATCTTTGTCCGGTGTTGGTTCTGACGAGAGAGTTGGTTCGGCCTCATCTGGGGACGGTTACGGTTGCTCCTATTCGTTCGGAGGGGCGGGGGTTGTCGACGGAACTGAGTCTGGGTGAAGGCAACGGCGTGGAGGACGGATCTGTTGTCGACTGCGACGGGGTAACGACGATCCCCGTGTCCGCTCTCGGTGCGAACCGAGGATTTTTGCTGCCGGTTCAGGAAGTGTTGTTGAGCAGGGCGTTGCGATCAGCATTCGATCTCGAGTCATGAGGGCATCAGTAGCGGGGATGGGGCAGCTGTGGCGGTGAAGAAGTGGGAGCAGATCCCCCTGTTCGACCTCGATCCTCCTCCGGTGCCCGAAGTCCATGGCGAGGGTCCTGAGCTGGATTCTGAACCAGCACTCTTCGATCTCGACGAAGCCGCCTCGGCCCTGGAATCCGAAACTGGCGTGGACACCGCTTCGCAGGTTACGGCAGACCGCGCCGACGCGGACGCAGACGTCGAACCAGAAACCGGCGAAAGCGCCGATGCCGACCGTCAAGGTGAGGACTCGGCGTCGCCCGTGTCGTCGATCTCGGACACTGAACCCGTTGTCTCCCAAGACAAGCCCATTGCCGATAAGGAGCCGGAACCTACCCAGGCGTTCGAACGGGGCGCAACCGAACCCGCCGCTCTACCTCCCGCCGGCGAGGCAGCAGACGGCCACGCCGTCATTGTCACGGCAGCTGGCACCTACACACCATCCGGCCACACGCTCACCGGCCCAGTCGATTCCATCGAAAAACTCGACAAACTCATCAGATGGGCAACGCTCACCCCGCTGGGCGCACCGGCACAGATCTGGATAGTCGGAATCGAAGCCTGCGAAATGCTCGGATGGATCATCGACCCAGGCAGCGAAGATGACGTCGACGACATGGAAATCCTCCGCACCCGCGCTGCCGAAGAACTCACCGCGATCCTCCACGCCACGCTGACTCCAATGCTGACCGCAGGATGGGAACTGCGCGGAGAACCCGGCCACGTCGTTCACCTCTCCCGCACCACCGGGAACTTCACATCCATGGTCGACATTTTCATCGAACCTTACGTGTGGACCTACTGGAACAAAGACTTCGGATGGGGCAATCGCGTGGGGGACATGGGAATTCTCGGATCGCCCACCGCCGGAACCTACCTCCCCGACGACGACCTCCCCGCTGCGCAGGAACTGGGACGCCGACTCGCCTGGTGCGCACAACACCTCGGCGTGCTACCCGGCCCCACCCCAGCGCGCACCGGCGCCGCCATCGTCGACAAGATCAAACGCGACCGCACCCGCAGCGGTAAAGGAATCGTCGTCACTGTCGGTGGACCGGTCCCACCGCTGGACGGCGAACCCCGCGGAGATCTCGAACCTGCCCTCGGATGGACCCGCATCCCGGACCTCGAAGAACTTTCCGACGCAACACAACTGGTATCGATAGACCAACGAGCTGCGTACCTCGCTTCCGCTGGCATGCTCGAATTCGGCTACGGAAAACCTCGACATCTTCGCGGCGAGAACGCGCTCGACGCTGCGCGGCAATCGAAAACCCCGTTCGGACTCTGGCGTGTAACCCTCCCACCGGGTGACATGCTGGCGCTCCCACCCGCTCTACCGTTGCCTCACCCACACATGCTCGCCGACCAACCTGTGCAGACCTGGATCACCACCGTCAGCCTCGATGCACTTCAAACGTCCATCGCCGATGGCGGAATCGGCGCAGAACTCGACGACCTCGACATCGCAGAAGCGTGGGTCTACCCGCAGCAAGGTCGGGCCCTCGACAAGTGGGCGAAATTCTTGAGAGAGGCCCGCAAAGTTGCCGTCGACACAGGCGACACAGCAATGAAACGGTTCATCGGCGCCTGCTACAAGGGTTACATCGGCCGAATGGTCAACCCCGACATGTGGACCGCCAAACAAATGCAACACCATCACCAACCGCTCTGGCGAGCAGCGATCATCGCACACTGCCGCTGGCGAGGCCGCCGCGTCGCGATGCGCATCGCACGCGAAACCGGGCGTTGGCCACTGCGCACGGTCACTGATTCCTGGGTCTACCCCCTGCCCCCGGGCATCGACATCGCAGACGAGAGTGACGCACTCGGGAAAATGACTCTGGAAAAGAGCGCCCCGCTCACCGAAAACATAACCGTCATGCTGACCGACGCACGCGACACCCACGAGATCAACCTCGCACTCAAAGCTGCGTTCACCGACGAAGATGAAGGAAACATATAGTGGCCCTGCATCTTCCGAAACCGCGATCAACCAAACCCGCACAGAAGACCGTCGGCTTGGACGGACTCAACGTATCCGTCTCGACAGCAGCGACCAGTGGTGTCGAAAAATCGAAATCGGTCAAAAGTGGGGGATTGGCCGGACTCACCAGCAAAGTCTCCGTACGCCAGCTCCGTACCGAAATCGGCAAAGAAGGCCTACGGCAAGCAGCTGTCGACGCCGGAAGAAAGCCACCCTCTGACCGAACACTGCGCCGCTGGGCGCAGCAAGGACGAATCCCACACCCCGACGTCACCGAACGCGCCAGGCGGCGAGCCGCCATCGAACGCCTCGGCGGAATCGACGCTGTCGCACAGAAAATCGGCCGTTCACGATCAGCGGTCTCACGCTACCGTTCCGGCGAAACGAACGAACTACGCGCTGACGCGAAAAAGAAACTCAAAAACGTCAAAGCTCGCGACATCATGGACCGCGCCGGCGTCCTACGACCCGACGGACAACCCAAAAAGGCCACCATCCGAGTCCGCGGGGGAGTGTCCGTCCGCAACGGCTCCGAAGAAGGTTACGACTACCGAGTGCGTACCCTCGACTTCGCGAACTCCGACAGCCCCTTCAGTCTCGACGAAACACGAGAACTCGCCATGGCTTTGGCAGGCGACGATCATGCCCGGGTGGTTGCCATCCTCGAACGTCACGCCACGATGGATTACCCTGAAAACAAGGGATTCGACCAGTACGGCGACACTTTCGGATTTCACTTCGATTCCATCGAATCCGTCCACATCGACTGGACATAGAACTGCCCTGCTCCTCGACGCACCGGGCGGGACCAGGCATCGCGTTCGCAGACCCTCGTGCGAAACACCGGTAGCGATCTCGGCACCAGAGGATATGTCGGCCAGGTTCGAAAATCGAATGGCGCCTCTCAGCCGGAGTTGTCAGGTTTGACGGGCAGTTGGGAGTCGAGTTCGGAGACAGTGGCTTCCACAGCTGCCGCGATCTCGTCGTCGGTAGGGACGAGATCGCGAACCTGGGAGGGGAGCGTCTCATAGGTGTAGTCGGCTACGGCGAGGGGTGCAGTTGTCCCGGCAAGTGAATACCGGACGACGTTGTCGTTGCGGCCGGCGCAGAGCAAGATTCCCACAGTCGGGGCGTGGATGTCCTTGTTGCGGAGGTTGTCGTCGATCCACGAAACATAGAAGCCGAGCTTCCCGACATACTCCGGCTCAAACCTGCCTACCTTCAACTCGACGACGACGAACCTCGCTTGCACCCAGTTGAAGAACAGCAAGTCGATATAGAAATCCTGATCACCGACCTCGAAATGGTACTGGCGTCCAACAAAAGCGAACCCGTGTCCCAGTTCGAGGAGGAACTGCTCCAGCCGACGCATCAGCGCGGACTCCAGCTCCCGCTCCGCGACACGTTCGGTGATGTCGAGAAAATCGAAGACGTACGGGTCACGCACCAATTGCTGAGCGAGATCGGAATCCTCAGCCGGAAGATGGTCCTGAAAATTCGACGGTGCCGCACCGATCCTGCGCCGTAAACCGCTGTTGATCTGATTTTGCAGCACATTGCGCGACCACCCGTGTTCAGCAGCCGTTGATGCATACCAGTCGCGGTCGGACTGGTTATCCAGCTTGTCGAGCAATACCGTCACATGACCCCACGGCAATTGGCCAACAGGTTGTTGGCCAATTGCATCGCGCCCCCAGATGCTCGCCATCTGCCGCATGTACTTCAGATTGGTCCGCGACAACCCACGCATGTCGGGAAAGGCCGATCGAAGATCGACGGCGAGCCTGTCGATCACCTTTGAACCCCAGCCCTCGGCCTCTTGACGCTGCACAATCGCGTGCCCTATGTCCCAATACAGACTGAGCAGTTCGGTGTTGACGATTCGGGTGGCGCGAACTCGCGCTTGCCGAACTTGCGACTTGAGATGGTCGAGAAGCTGGGCGTAGTCGGCGGGCAGTTCGGCTGGAGCATTCACCCATCCATCTTTACCCAGCGCTTGCTGGGAACGCCCACCGGACATGCCCCCACTGGACACCTCAGCCCGCAGGAACGGCGACTCGGGCGTGCGCGCTAGACGCAGGATCACCCGGCCCTCGCACAGCTCAGTTCTTCACAGGGCGCATTGATCGGAGTGAATACGTCCAGCACCATAGCGGCCCTCACCTGAAATCGGGCGCGTCAGGCCTGTCCGCGCGCGGACAGGTACATCGTGTTTGCTGGTAGAGAAAGGTTCTCATGCCGTTCCTAGGTTCGACCATCCGCCGTCCGGTATGCATGCTGATGACGGCAACAGTCGTCGCAGCCTCCATCGCTTTGATGTCGCCGGGCATTGCGTCCGCCCAATCAAACGGATGCTCGAAGACTTTCAACCTGTTCATCCCCGGAACCTGGGAAACCGCAGAAGACGCCGATCCCTCGATCGCGGTCGGTATGCTCAAACCGATCGCCCACAGCATCGCGGACACGAACGGTAGCGCGGCACAGGTCCACACTCTGCCGTACATGGCCCGAGCCTTCGACAACGGAAAAACCTACGCAGACAGCAAATCTGATGGTTTGACGAGGGCGAAGGACGTGATCGCCGAGATCGCAACGAAATGCTCCGACACCAAATTCACCATCACCGGCTATTCCCAGGGCGCGGACATCGCAGGTGATCTTGCCTCTGAAATCGGCAACGGCTCCGGCCCCCTCAAGGCAGAGCAAGTCCTCGCGGTCGGGCTTCTCGCCGATCCCGGTTCCGGAACGAACGGCGAAGCAGTCATCGGCCCGAAGCCGTCAGGAAAGGGGATCGCCGATCCGCGGCCGCAGGGCATGGGGAAGCTCTCGGGCCGGGTCGCGTCGATCTGCGATCCGAAAGACCTCTACTGCTCGATCCAAAAAGGTTCGAGCCCGCTGCTCGGATCGCTGGGTTCAGTGCTCACCAAAGCTCCGAGTGCTGGAGTTGACGGCCAGGTAGGCGACAATTCACACCTGGCCACCGCGCTGGCGTCGGATTTCTCCCAAGCCGACCTTCCCAGCCTCGCCACAGCCACTGGCAATCTGACCAGTGAACTCTCGAAGACGGACGGCACAGTCGACCTCGAGAAGGTCGCCTCCAGCGCGAGAACGCTGGCGAACACCATCAGTCCGCTCGCGGAACTACTCGGCTCCGGTGCCGCCAATCCTGCGGCGAACGGGCAGCTCGCTGCAGCTCCCGCCGGAACAGCCGAAAATAATGCCGGCCACGTTCTAGACAAGGCCGGAGAATCTGATCTCAGCAGTGCGCTCTCGACAGTGACCGCGATCGCCGACACCGCGAGCACGCTCGCCAGCAAGGGCTCCACGACGCTGCCAGCTTCATCTCCGGACCTGACCTCCCTGTCGACCGCTGCTGGCACCCTCGACCGCCAGATCGCCCCACTCGCCACGACACCGAGTGACGTCCTCGGATCTGCCTCCGGAGTCCTCTCCTTACTCAAACCCACAGTGGTCGTCAACCAAGTCCTGGGCGTCGCCACCGGCTTCACCTCCCTGGATATGCCTGCGATCCTGGCGAACCTGAACCTTCTTCCGCAGAAGGTCGCAGCGCTCGACGCCCACGGTGCCCACAAGGTCGCAGGGGATCTGAACAACCAGTTCTCCCCATTGGTGAAGATGGCCGCCGGCGTCGATCTGAAATGGGTCTCACAGGTCCTGTCGGCAATCCCGGATCCGTCCGGCTACTCACAGGTCGCCGCGCTCGTCGCGTCGATCCTGGGAGGAGTCGACATCATCAACCTGGCAAACCTCGTCGGCCGTGTGCAGGAAACCGCTTGGGCCGCAGTCGAGAAGCTGCTCCCACCGCCAGGACAGCTCCCCGACCCGCTCGGGGCCGGAGCCACCATGACCGGCCTCGTCCCAGTCGGACTCGAACTCGCCACGGTCGCGGTCAACATGCTCGCCGGCAAAGCTACGAAGACTGATCCGACATTGCTCGGCAAGCAGGCCTCGACGGCCGCGACCACCGATTCCGCTCAGACACAGAATCTGGAACTCTCAGCACTGGCTAATTCGTTGACCGCCATGGCCAGTGCACAAGGCGCCAACGACCCTGCATCCTTAACAGGGGAGGGGCTCGACGCAGCGTCCTTCTTCGCCTCCGGGGCACACCAGAACTACAACTCTCTCGTCGTCGACAACGCTGGCCGCAACGCGATCCAGTGGATCTCGGACTGGCTCAATCTGCAGATCGGACGCGCAGCATGAGCCGGTAACCCGCCCTCACTCCGACATTTCGAAGAAAAAAATCTAACGATCGACCCCTCCTGGAGGGGCGGGGCGGGCCCGCGTGGCCAGTCCCCACCGCCGATCGAACCCACCTCCCCAATATGACGAAGTAGCACATGTCCCAGATGGGGGAGATCGCGATACTGCCGAAGCGGGTGAGGTGTAGCGGCGGTGTGTACGAGTGCGATCTAGTCGCGATCTTGCAAACGCCGCCTCGTCAGATCGTGACGCTACCCGTTTGAGTAATCCGGAGCTGGGTAGGTGCTCGTCATGGAGTCTTCGCGAATCGATGCCGAGATCACGTTGATGGTAGACGGCAGCAGCCACACCCTGACGGTCGACACTCGAACCACGCTGCTCGACGCGCTGCGGGATCGCCTCGGCGTGACGTCCCCGAAGAAGGGTTGTGACCACGGGCAGTGCGGATCGTGCACGGTCCTCCTCGACGGGCGGCGCGCCGTTACGTGTTTGACGTTCGCCGTGGCACAGGACGGCGCACAGATCACCACGGCAAACGGTTTGGCGGGCCACGACGGTCTGCATGCCGTACAACAAGCCTTTCTCGACCAGGATGCGCTCCAGTGCGGGTACTGCACCCCGGGACAGGTGTGCTCGGCAGTGGGGATGCTCGACGAGGTGAAGGCCGGGCACCCCAGTCATGTCACGGAGGACCTCGATGCTGACCCGGATCTGGACGACGCCGAGATTCGAGAACGCATGAGCGGGAATCTCTGTCGCTGTGCTGCGTACGGCAACATCGTCGCAGCGATTCGACAGGTAGTGCAGTCGTGATGCCGTTCGAGTACCGACGCGCCGAGGATGTCGACGGCGCGTTGGCCCTGGTGACTGAAAACCCCGGCGCCGCCTTTCTCGGAGGCGGTACGAATCTGGTCGACCGTATGAAACTCGGCGTGACCAACCCGCGCATGGTGATCGATGTAAGTCGGCTGCCCCTCGCCGGAGTGGAGATGCTTCCGGATGGAGGAGTCCGCATCGGCGCGACAGTTCGAAACAGCGATCTCGCAGCCCACCCCGTCATCCGCCGCCGATACGCGGTGCTTGCTCGCGCTCTCCTGGCCGGAGCTTCAGGGCAGCTTCGTAATGCCGCGACAACAGCCGGCAATCTGATGCAAGCTACCCGCTGCGTCTACTTCCAGGACGTGACAACTCCGTGCAACAAGCGGGAACCCGGATCTGGTTGCTCCGCCGTCGGCGGCCACGTGCGCTACCACGCAATCCTGGGGGCTTCCGACAAATGCATCGCCGTGCACCCGTCCGACATGGCGGTCGCGCTGGCTGCGTTGGACGCCGTGGTCGTCGTAAGGGACCGCCGTGGCGAGCACAACATTCCTGTCAACGAATTCTACCGTCTCCCTGGAGATTCACCGGAACATGACACAGTTCTGAAACCCGACCAGTTGATCGTTGCAGTGGAGCTGCCCGTGCCTGCACCGGCGGCGCTGTCGACGTACGTCAAGACACGCGATCGCGCCTCCTTCGCTTTCGCTCTGGTTTCGGTTGCCGCTGAGATCGAACTCGAAAACGGTATTGTCGCGGGCGCCCGAATCGCCATCGGAGGCGTGGCGCACCGCCCCTGGCGCGCGTACAAGGCGGAAGAGGTCTTGCTGGGATCCCCGCCTACCGAGGAAGTGTTCGTGCAAGCCGCAGATGCCGAGTTGGCGAACGCGAACCCACAGTCGGGCAATGCTTTCAAGATTCCCCTGACACGCGGCGTCATGGTTTCGGTGCTGAGGTCACTCACCACCGGAGGGCCGACGTGATGAGGATGATCGAACCGGGCTACCTGGGAAATCCGATGGAGCGTCTCGACGGGTCCGCGAAGGTCACGGGGACGGCGCTCTACGCGTTCGAACATCCCGTGGAGAATCCCACCTACCTGCACGCCGTCCAGGCGACGGTTGCGCGTGGCCGCGTCGTCAGCATGAAAACGGAACTGGCAGAGGCACTTCAGGGTGTCGTCGCCGTGATCACCGTTTTCGATGCCCCACGCTTGGCGGATACCGAAGACCGAGAGCTGTCCGTACTCCAGGACCCAGCCGTCCACTTTCGCGGACAATTCATCGGTGCTGTGATTGCCGAAACACCCGAGACAGCCCGTCATGCAGCCGGGTTGGTACAAGTCGAGTACGACGAACTCCCTCATGATTGTGAGCTACGAGCCGATCGCGACGACCTCTACGCCCCGGAGGACGTCAACGGATTCGCGACCGACACGACCGACGGCGATGTCGAGTCGGCATTCGTGGCTGCGGATGTGACGATAGATCAGACCTACACCACTCCACTCGAACACAACAATCCGATGGAACCGCACGCCTGCATTGCAATCTGGGAGGACGACGCCGAGGGTGGGCGGGCGTGCGTCACCCTGTACGACTCTACTCAGGGCGTTCATGTCGTTCGCGAGACCCTGGCGCCCATGTTCGGGCTCGAACTCGAGCAGATGCGAGTCGTGGCGCCACATGTCGGCGGAGGGTTCGGTTCGAAGGGATCACCTCACGCGCACAACGTATTAGCGATTCTTGCTGCCCGCAGGACGGCTGGGCGACCTGTCAAGTTCGCGCTCACGCGGCAGCAGATGTTCGCGATCGTCGGATACCGCACATCCACCATTCAGCACCTGCGCCTCGGTGCGAACTCCCACGGTCTTCTGACGGCGATGTCCCACGACGTAATCGAGCAAACGTCGAAGATCAAGGAATACGCGGAACAGACTGCTGTTGTCACCCGGATCATGTACGCCACACCTAATCGCTCTACCTCGCACCGGGTTGCAGCCCTCGATGTTGCAGTCCCGTTCTGGATGCGTGCCCCGGGCGAGACTCCGGGTATGTATGCGGTCGAGGTAGCGATGGACGAGCTTGCCGTAGCTTGTGGCCTCGACCCGATCGAACTTCGTGTTCGGAACGAACCCGAAGTGGATCCGGAGAGCGGAAAACCTTGGTCAGGGCGGAATTTGATCGACTGCATGTGCGCAGGCGCGGAGAGATTCGGGTGGAAAGATCGGAGTCGGCGTGATGGACGACGTCCGGTGCGTGGTGGTCTCAGTCCGGACGGCAACTGGATGGTGGGTACCGGCATGGCAGCGGCAACCTATCCGGCAATGACGAACCCCGGTTCGAAAGCGCGCATCGTCTTCGGAGCCGATCGAATTTACACTGTTCAGATCGGGGCGGCCGACATTGGCACGGGAACCTGGACCGCTCTGACTCAGATCGCCGCCGATGCTCTCGAATGCCACATAGAGGAAGTTCGGCTCCAAATCGGCGACACCACATTCCCTTTCGCCACAGTTGCCGGTGGCTCCGCCGGTATCTCGTCGTGGGGCTCTACTATCGTCGCGGCTGCCCGTCAGTTCCGCGCGGAACACAGCGCCACTCCCCTTGCCGGCGTGGAGACGACAACTGAGACGCCGGCGAATCCGGACGAGGACGTTTACTCCATGCATTCATTCGGTGCTCATTTCGTGGAAGCGCGCGTACATCGCGAGACCGGCGAGATCAGGATCCCCCGGATGCTCGGTGCATTCTCGATCGGACGCGCAATCAATGCAAAAACGCTTCGCTCACAGCTCATCGGAGGAATGACGATGGGATTGTCGATGGCGTTGCACGAGGAAAGCTTCCGGGACAACAGGTTCGGCCACGTGATGACTCACGACTTGGCGAGCTACCACATCAGCACAAACGCGGATGTGCAAGACATCGAAGCCTTCTGGCTCGACGAGACTGACGCACACGTCAACCCGATGGGATCGCGGGGCGCCGGCGAGATCGGGATCGTCGGGGCAGCAGCCGCTGTTGTCAATGCTATCTACGATGCTACCGGTGTGCGGGTACGCGACTTGCCGGTAACAGCGGACAAGGTCCTGTTCAGATGAGTCTTCGGACGACCGTAGAAGGTTAAGGAGCAAGCAATTCTCGAGCATCCCCTCATTCAGCGATGTGAAAGCATAGGCTTGATCACAGCTCTGAAAGGCGCAGTCGCCGTAGTCATCGCGTGGGTGATCGCGAACAGCGTCTTTCATAGCCCTGAAGCATTTCTCGCTCCGTACGCTGCACTCTTCATCATCGGGAACACCGTGCGGAACTCGATGCGGGTGGCCGCCCGTCAGGTCAGTGTGGTCGTCCTCGGAGTTGTTGTGGCCGCCGTCGCGGCGGTGACCCTTCCGGCCGTCGCTGCATTGGCCATCGCAACGGGTGCAGGAATACTCGTCGGCCGCATTCCGCGGTTGTCGCCTGACGGGATTTGGGTCGCCGTCACCGCCGTATTGGTCCTTCTGTACGGAACAGCAACCAACCCGTACTTGGTAATGCACCGCATTGGTGACGTAGTGCTCGGAGTATTCGTGGGCATCGCGGTCAATGCCGTGTTGGTGCCGCCGGACTATCTCTCCGACGCCAGAGACCTCTTGGTGGCACGTACGCATGAGGTCGCGGACATTCTCCGACAGATGGCCGCGGACGTGAAAGCCAGTGCTGGAACACAGGGTTCATGGCGTCAACGCGCTCTGTCGGTGAACAAATCCGTTGCCGCGGAGACCGCGGTGATGGACGGTGAAGCCAGCCTGGTCGGAAACTTTCGCAAACGTGGGTGGTTGCGTATAGGAGGATCCGAGGTGTTTCGCCCGGCCGCCGAAGCACTCGATCGAGCAGCGCTACATCTCATGGGCCTGATCCTTGCCGTCGAGGACGGCGATTTCAACGAGAACGGGAGTTTGCAAAGTGCCGTCTCGGAGTTGCTCGAAGCGATGGCCATAGCCTTTGCCGATGCGGGAAGAGGTCCGGTGCACGACCCTACCGACCATCGTTCCGTCACGACCTTGCCCCTTGCCCGTGAAAGATTGACCGCACTCGAAAAGCTCGTGCAGCAGGGAACAGTGACAACGTCCGTCGCACCTTCGATAGTTCTCTCCAGCCGTGGGTTACTTGCGGCGCTCGCTGTCCTCGATCGAGAGGAGTACGGAAGCTAGGGGAGTCTCGACCGAGTTTCGACACCCCGCTCACTGGGTAGCAACTCGGGCATGGTGACACACACGGTTGATGCGGACGACGCGCGTAAGCCTTCCGATCCGACCGACCTGACGGCGCAGTCGTGGAAGTTCGTAGCACGACGTTCTGCCCGAGAGTTCACTCGCGATCAGTGCACCGATCTGGCGGCGGCTTTGACGTACTACGCTGTGCTGTCACTGTTCCCGGCGCTTCTGGCGCTGGTGTCCCTGCTGGGAGTTGTCGGCCAGGGGCGTGCCAGTGTGGACACGGTGATGGAACTGGTAGCCGCTGTCGGACCGGACTCGGCCCTGGACACGATGCGTGGCACCGTCGAACAACTGGTGGCGGCCCCTACCGCCGGTTTCGCATTGATCATCGGTCTCGCGGGTGCGTTGTGGTCGGCCTCCGGCTATGTCGGCGCATTCGGGCGAGCGATGAATCGTATGTACGAGGTGGAGGAAGGCAGGCCGGTCTGGAAACTTCGTCCTCTGCAACTGGTCGTCACCCTCGCAGGACTTCTGTTGGTTGCCGCGGTGATCTTGATGCTGGTCGTCAGCGGACCTGTCGCCAAGGCGCTAGGTGATCAGCTCGGCATCGGAGACGGCGCGGTGACGACGTGGAATATTGCGAAGTGGCCCGTCATTCTGATCTGTGTGGCGTTGGCGGTGGCGGTGCTGTATTACGTGACTCCCAATGTGCAACAGCCGAAATTTCGTTGGATCAGCGTCGGAGCAGCACTCGCTATTGCAGTGTGGATCGTGGCTTCAGTCGGATTCGCTTTCTATGTAAGTCATTTCGGTAGTTACAACAAGACGTACGGATCGTTGGCCGGGGCGGTCATCTTCCTGCTCTGGTTGTGGATCACCAATCTTGCGTTGTTGTTCGGAGCAGAAGTTGACGCGGAACTCGAACGCGGCCGGCAGTTACAGGCCGGAATCGAAGCCGAAGAATTCCTGCGGCTGCCTCCTCGGGACACCAGCGTTTCGGAAAAGAACGCTCGTCTGCACGCACACGATATCGCCGCCGGTCGCGAACTTCGCGAAACGCACGGCGGCGAATGCAACGAAGGGACGTCGACCATGACCGAGCGATCCGATAGCCGGGCAACCGTTCCGAGCACCGCGCCGCCGAAAACTGTCGACACAGAGGGCGTAGACCCGCACGCACTGTCGACCGTACAACTCGTCGAGCGCCTCACCGAGCAGGTGTCCGACCTCGTACGGGCCGAAATGTCGCACGCAGTAGCCGAAGTCAAGACCAAGAGCACCCGGTTCGGTGTAGGGGTCGGTATCTCCGGCGCCGGTGCACTGCTGCTGCTGTACGGCTTCGCGGTACTTCTGGCGGCAGCAGTACTCGGATTGGCCACAACCCTCGAACCTTGGCTTGCGGCTCTGATCATCGCGGCAATCGTGATCGCCATCGGAGCAATAACCGCACTCGTGGGAGCCAAACGAGCGAAGTACGCGGCGCCACCACTTCCGGAAGAGACCGTCGAAAGCATCAAAGCTGACATCGCTACTGCCAAGAAGGGCGTGAAATGAGCACCACCGCAGACGGACCCGACGAGAATGTTCGAGCCCAACGTGAGGCTCTAGCCGCAACCGTAGGCGCACTCGCCGAAAAGGCGAACGTACCGGCCCGCGTCAAGGGTGAGGTGTCGCGTGACGTGGAACGGGTAAGGCAGCGGCCTGCAGCCGTCGCGGCGGCGCTCGGTCTCTTAGTGGTGTTCGTACTTGTCCTCCGCCGCAGCAAGCAGCGTTCCCGCCTCACCAAGCACAACTAGCGAGCGCCGTCGACGTTTGCGGTAACGATCGGCACAATGTTTCGGATTCGAATGAGGTTCTAACGATGAAGCCCCCTGCAGTTCTCCCATCCGAAGTTTCGACGAACATCTCCGTCTTCGATAGGTTCGCGACCTACGTCAGTGCACGCACCTCGCAGGCATGGTTCTTCGTAGTGTGCGTGGTGATAGTGGTGCTCTGGGCGCCGTCGTTCTTCCTTCTCGGCACCATCGACACCTGGCAACTGATCATCAACACCGTCACCACTATCGTCACATTCCTCTTGGTGGCCTTGTTGCAGAACACACAGAAGCGATCCGACGACGCCGTACAGCACAAGTTGAACGCCATCGCCGACGGCCTGGCCGATCTGATGAAACAACTCGCCCAGCAGCACCCCGAACTCGATAAAGATCTGCGCGAACTGCGACTCGCTGTCGGACTGGAAGACCACGAGAGCGCTTCCTGAACGGAAGGAGTACTCATCATCCACAAACGAGTCCTGCGATCTCGACTCTCGGCCTACTGGCCTGGCACGCTGGGATCGGACACAGACCGTCTGGTTCGGCGATATCGCTGAATTTGCTGCCCTCCATGTAGCGACCCAGAGGGCATCCCCTGGCTTGCCAGGAGGCTCGGTGGTCGAGCGCAGACAATATGTTCTCATCGTCCGAAGGACTCGGACGCAATGCAATAGGAGCTGCAGTCTCACAGGCACGGGTTTGCGCCGCCAGTGCCTATCGTCGGGGCGATCATCACGATTGGGAACACGAGGCACGATGCCCCCATCGCGGCATCGAAAAGCTTGTGCGGTCGTGCACCGCGAGGGACCTGGTCATATTTCTGGGTAGCTACGTTCTGACGACGCAAGCTGACAGACACATGCCGTCGTGCATTCGTGCAAATACCAAGTAGCCCAGCTGTAGCGGCCTTTTGCATGGAGAAACTCGGTGAGGCCAACCACTGGTGTGCAGACGGCATCGGACCAACGCTCATCCTTTGTGCCCACGGCAATGCGCGTAGTGCGACACGCGTCCCAGGCGTTGTTCGTCCTGAATCCGCTGGTTGCACCGCCGTGTCTGCCGCTTAAGCCTTCCCCGGCGCCGTCGAGCAGTGAACTGATCGCTGATCAGGTCCTTCACCGAACTACGGGACCTCAAGCGGCCGACCCGCTCGGCGTTCTCGGTCAGTCCGCTCTCTCGCGCACGAGACATGAGCGTTGTCGGAACGATCTTCGCGTGTATCAGGCGCGGCACGTTTCTTGAGTATGTGATCTGGGTAACAAGCGGGGGGTGATGGAGGAGATTGCGATGGATGTTGTGGTGTGGACGGAATCCGAAGAACGGGAGAGGTGGTGGCGCGAAATTGTCGGAATTTCAACCATCCGGAACCACTGTGTGCCGCCGGATGGCGGAGAGCTGCCGCGTCCCAACCTCTCGACGACATCGAAAAGGAGCGAGTCGGTTGCTACCCATCTTCGTGCAGTAGCCGCGGCTTGACTGTCAGTTCTGGATCGAAGGGGTGGAGATACGATGTTCAACATTGTTCTGTTGCTTGTAGTGCTGAGTATCGGCATCGTTGTGGTGATGTGTCTGGACTTCCCATGGCAACGTTCGCTTTTACGTAGCGATCGTCGCCAGATCACGCGTCATAGGCATGGAAGGACCACAAAGCCGTAGGGCTGCCTCCGCCTGACCGTTACACTCCGGCGAGGAGGAAAGACCCGGTCGGGTCGACGGCGACTTGGATGAGCGATCGGCTCTGTTTCCGGATGCGTCGAACCCGTTGGGCGATCACGCCGACGCTTCACGACCCTACCGAGTTCCGCAGCCGAGCTTTCCGTGAATACCGCGGTCACTTGCCACAGAAGCAGTCGCGGACAGGCAATAAGGCCGCGCTGCCCCTCTCGGCGCGGACGTCGGCCGTGCCCCCGCAGCGCGAGTAACCGGGGCACTCGTCAAGATGACACAAGGCCATCGCTCCGGGTCCAACATCGAGAAGGGCTGGCCCTGCATCGAAAAAGCCGATGGCCCTGACGCCTTTCGGGCGTTGTCAACGACCAGCGTTCCACTCTCGGTTGGGCGATCGCTTATCGCAACTACGGCGCCACGCGCGATTGCATCAGCTAAGAATTCGCCGCCGTGGGGCTCGGGACCGGTCACGGTTCACAAATGTCGCCAGGCTGCACATGACGAGAAACCTGGCGACTCTTGCTGACCACGAATTCCTCGGTTATGTCGAATATCTCGGATGCGACTCTGAGATGCAGGGCTAGAGCTCAGTTGATCGAGGGCCCTCGTCGACATCGCCCAAGGCCTGTCAGAGACGACGATCCTCCGCAGTCGACGTCCGCTGACATGACGGGACTCCACGCGAGATCGACGCGGCGTCCGTGGAGGCGTACCGCACCAGAAGCTTGATTCCGTGCTCTATCGTGGCAGCCAGGATGTCTTCCGGTTCGCCTGAGAACACTTGCTTTTCGGCGTGGACACTTCCGTGGTCGACGATCCCGAACCAGACGGTCCCCGGGGTCACGTCTTCTTGGGTCTGCGGCCCAGCTTCCCCGGTGACGGCGAGCGTCAGTGTGGTTCCCAACAGAGCGGCTGTGCTGTGCGCCATGGCTCGCGCTGATTCTTCGCTCACGACAGGGCCGTTCGGAACATGGAGGACCGACCGTTTCACCTCCCGGTTGTACGCGACGATCCCACCGCTGAACCAAGAACCGGCATCCGGCGCCTTACCGAGGTGTGCGGCAATATTGCCCGCCGTCAGGGACTCTGCCGTTGACACCGACAAACCTCGGGCCACCGCGACACTTGCCAGGCGGTTGCATAGTTCGTCGAGGTCGGTTTCGGTCGGTAAATCGGGCCGGGGGTCGTTACTCATGTCCAGTCCTCTCCAATAGATGTCGAGCACTCGTATTGTGTCGCTTGATGTTCGAGCTGGTCAACGGGTCAGCGCTCGCGCGGCGCGAGCGCAGGACCGGTCCGCGCGGGATTGATCTCCCCGCCACGACTTCTGTAATCATCCTCCGTTCCTTGAGCATGGCTCCGGTCTTTCCGATGTCGCACATCGCGGACTGCAACAACAGGAGAGACCCTCCTGGGACGAGGAAGTTGGGCCGATGCGATGATCGGATCGAGTGGAACACGACCGCCGGCGCCGGCGGTCCAGGCGCTCTTGGGCTCTGAAGCCAGCAATTCGTCGATTTCCGACGGGACGTACGACGGGTTGAAACCACGAGGTCGAACATTTCTCAGTCAGCACCGCGGTGAGGTCTCCACGACGTGCCTCGACACGTGCTTTGTTGGGAAGGCGGTTGAGCATGACGTTCACAATTGACCGGCGCGAAATGTCTACCGCGAGAACGCGACCAACTCCAGCCTTCGCGGCGGCTATCGACAACGCACCGGTTCCGGCGCAGAGGTCGAGAACGCGAGTGGAGCCCATCACCTGCTGACGCCTCAATGCCTCGGTAAACAGCGACGTATCGTCCTGCGGTCGGTGCGCACCTGGCAATCTAACGATCATCGTCGACTCCTGAGTTCAGGGGTTCCAGTTCAGGGGGTTCGATCCCGACAGTTTTTCTACCCGAATGTTCCTGAAAGCATGCGAGAGAGCGCATCGTTTCGGAATGGGCGGCCACAGATTCGCGATGCGCGACTTTCGGTCTCCGACGACTATTTCGGTTCGGACAGCGAAGCACCCGCGGCAGCGACGAACGCCAACTTTGGCAGTAGCCGAGAAATGAGCGTCCAAAGGTATGCCGACGACGGTTGGCTTTTCGCAACCCTGTGCCGATTCGCTGCAGCGCTGGCGCTCGGGGTGGCTTCGGCAATTGGCAGTGCCGACCTAGCCCTTACACAACTTGGCGGGCCAGAAGAGCGACGGGACTTGCACCTCCCGCACGCCGTGTGGTGCGGATCCCACCATCTCGTCGAGCAGCGATTTGGAAATTGAAGGGAGGGAGGCAAAGTGGAGGACGACCCGTGAAAAGCGCCGCACGCGAATGCCCTCACCGTAAGGAACACGGCCCTCTGCCCGCGGAGAATTCTGCAACTTAGACGCTCAAGTCCTCAGCGGTCACCGATCGCGGCGCCGCCTACTGACTCACGCACAGATACTGCAGATCCCGGTTGTGGCGCTCCACGCGCTCCCCTCGGAACGCCAACGACACGCGCGGTCGCTGCTGCCGGAAAAGTCGGCAATTGCGCCATTGCGATTCTCAACGGGCCCCGGCCCGTAGTGGCACTGCACGCGCCTGCTCACATCGCTAGAGTCCATTCATGGCCACACTGCG
>NZ_JAMSKS010000022.1:0-98985 GCF_024436645.1 Rhodococcus sp. T9N
TGACCTGGACAAAGTTACGCGAAGATCAACACAACACCAAATCGCCAGGTCAGAGCACTGCAGTCAGTTAACAGGCGATACTTTTCTCGAATTTTTGCTTCTCGCGATGACTTTCTGCGCCCACTGCGGTCTGTATGAGCAGGAACCAACAGGAACCGAAGCGTTCAGTAATCAATCAACCGAGTTCAAGGAGCACCCAATGTCTCGTCTTCTCTTCGTCAACATGCCGGTCAAGGACGTCGCCGCCACCCGTGCATTCTTCAGTGGCCTCGGCTTCGAGTTCAACGACATGTTCAGTGACGAGAACACTGTCTCGATGATCGTCAGCGATTCCGCCACCGTCATGTTCCTGAACGAACCGCGTTTCGGGGACTTCATCGCCGACGACATCTGCGACACGTCGAAAGCTCGTGAAGCACTGATGTGTGTGTCGGCCGACAGCAGGGAGGAAGTCGACACCTTCGTCGACGCGGCGATTGCTGCCGGCGGCAGCAAGTGGATGGAGCCCCAGGATCACGGCTTCATGTACGGACGCGCATTCCGCGACCTCGACAATCACGTCTGGGAGGTCATGTGGATGGACCCGGCTGCGACTGTTCCCCAGCAGTAACGCACAGCAACAGCAGTAACGAGCAGTCGCGCGGGTCCCTCCATACCGGAGGGCTCGCGCAACTCCTTGCCCCTACAACTCGGCAGGGCCCCTACAGCTCGGCAGGCAATCCGAACCGTGCGAACAGACTCAGATCGAAGAAACACGTCACGTGCGAGATCCCGGACTCGGTGACATCGAGAACGTGCAACTGGAAAGCGCGGTGAACACCATCGGGCTCGCGCATGTAGAGGCCGAACGCCGGCTGACCGTTCGCAGCGGTCGGAAGTAGGCGCATCGCTCCTGGTCCGTCGGCCGGGCATTTGGTTCCGATGAGTTGCCCGATTGCCTCGGGGCCCTGGTACCAACCCTCGAACGGAGGCATCTCCCAGATGGCTTCGCGCGTGAACAGTTCGACGATGGCCTCGACGTCGTAGCTCTCGAAGCTGTGCACGTAGTCGCGAAGCAACTTCCGGGCAGCCTCGGTAGTCGGTTCCACGAGATCGTCCTCGGTGGGTCCGATGTGATTGATCTGCGCGCGAGCCCGCTGCAGCAGGCTGTTTACCGCAGTGGTTGTGGTGTCCAGCGCCTCCGCAACTTCCGACGCCTTCCACTGGAGAACGTCACGTAGAACCAGAACCGCACGTTGGCGCGCGGACAAGTGCTGCAAAGCGGCGACAAGGGCGAGCCTGACCGAATCGCGATTGACGACCATGACGGCCGGATCATTGACGTCGCCCAACGCAGAATCGGCAATCGGTTCCAACCAGGCAATCTCGTTGCGCTCGATCAAATCGTCGGCCGGGTCCGAACTAGGTGCGCCGAGGCCGGTCGGGAGGGGACGCCTCGATCTCCCCTCCAGCGCGGTCAGGCAGGTATTCGTCGCGATGCGGTAGAGCCAGGTCCTCAGAGATGACTGGCCCTTGTAACCGTCGAACCCGCGCCAAGCCCGGATGAACGTCTCCTGGACCTGGTCTTCGGCGTCGTGAATCGACCCCATCATGCGATAGCAGTGCGCCAGCAACTCGCGGCGGTACGGATCGGCAAGAGTGAGGAAATCACTGTCCAACGCCTGATCGACTGTCATTTGTTCAGACTAGTGGCCGAGCGCCCGAAACACAGGCGTCGGCGAGAATTCGATCAGGCAGGCGCCTGCACCGCAGTCAACCTGGATCTCTTCCGGAGAACGAACCCCAGTGATTCGTAGAGTCTGATCGCATTCGTATTCGATTGCACTGCATGGAGAAATGGCAGCTCGCCGCGCTCGCGAATCCCGGCAGCGACGGCACGGATCAGCGTCGTACCCAGGCCTCGACCCCGAAAGTCGCTGTCAGTGCACACCGCACTGATTTCCGTCCATCCCGGAGGGTGCAACCGCTCCCCCGCCATGGCAACAAGTCTTCCGTCGACGCGAATGCCGTAGTAACTGCCCATCTCGACGGTACGAGGAAGAAACGGTCCTGGCTTGGTGCGCTCGATCAATGCCAGAATTTCGGGAACGTCGCCCGTTCCGAGAAGTTCGACCGACGGATCAACGGAGACTTCGAGTGCGGATCCGTCCATCTGCACCGAGCCGAACTGATCCACAATGCGCCACCCTTCCGGCGGGCGGTGATCAAATCCTCGCAAACCTACTGTGCCGCCAGGACCTACGAGTGTGAGTAGGTTCTCCCAGTCCTCGGCGTCCAACTCGGGCGGATGACCGACAAACGGCGCGACCGTCGGGTCGTATCGCGCAACTCTCCCTGCCCAGCGAGCGAATTGCGCATGATGTCCGCGAAGTCCTTGTCGCACAGGATCGTCCAGCGGATGGGTGTCGACATCCGTGTCAACTGTCTCGACAAACGACGCCAGGGTCGCCTCCGTGGTCATCGAACCTCTTCCTGCCCTATTTGCCTGTGATGGAGGCGGACGAACCTCCCCGCCCACCTCTATGACAACGCTAGGAACACTTGCTGTCGTAGTCGCCGGATAGAATCAAGATGATTCTGACCTCGACCTGTATTTCCGGCGTCAATCAGGGCTCGATTGCAGATCTGCACCAGGACATTCGTCGCGACGCCTCACCAACCGGAAGGCTATTTGGCATGAGCAACTCCGACCCGATCAGGTCTGCATTCGACCAGTTGCCCCTGAAGGAGATGGACGCTGCAACGCTGGTCTTCGCCATCGAGAGCGCCGTCGACGAGCTGGCGATCTCGGGTGAAACCCTACGGCTCGCCATGGAGGTCGCGACCCTTGCGCACCTCGATCAGTTCAGAAAGAACGGGATCAAGTCCGACGAGGATCCCTACATCGTTCATCCCCTACGAAATGTATTGCGGCTGCTTCGGTACGGGTGCTCCGATGTCGAGATCCTGAGCGCAACCGCGCTTCACGACACGGTCGAGGACCGACCACACGCCGTCATCGCGCTCCTCGGTGGCCAGACTGCAGACGACATGTCCGCATCCGAAGCGCAGGAACGTGCGTCAACACTCATCGCCTCGCGCTTCGGCCACAGAATCTCCGAACTTGTTGAGGCAGTGACCAATCCAATCGACTACCCATGCGACAACACCACCGCCGGATATCAGGATCACGTCATCCGCGCGATAGCGGATCCCGCAGTGTTCCTCGTGAAGTTCAGTGACTTCGTCGACAACGCGGGAAGCGTGAAGTACCTGAGCGAGACCGACAGGCTGAGACTGGTCACGAAATACGAACCACTCGTGGAGCACTTCAAGCGGACTTCACTTGCTCTCGGCAACGGATTGCATCTCCCTCCCTCAGGACTCGACGCGATCGCAAAGCACATCGCAACCATCGAAGGCGATTTCTCGAATACGGTCCGACCGGACATAAAAAATACTCGCCAGTAGTACCGATCAGTAATAATCGAGCAACCCAGAGAATTCTCCGAATATGCGATTTTGTTACCAGTGAGTATTCACTTTCTTGCCGATTTCATTACCATCGTGATCCGTGTCACAAGTCCGAATTCGATTGCACCGCAATGATTTAACGCCATATGTGTAACCGTGGTTCACGTTGACTAATATTCTTCAATTCGCCCAGGTGACATGAGCGTCGACATACTGCATTCTTAGATAAACCAGGGATTCCCTGGAAGCAGACACAATATGTTGCTGATTCGTGATTGGAGCGGTTCTGAGTCCACGCCTGCAGGGTGGCGCACAAGGCACACAGTGCCTCAGCGCACACAGCGCTTCGGTGCACACAGTGCTTCAGCGCAGGGGACTCGACGAACCGGAAGGGCAATCACTTGCCGACGCGCAACCGGGGGAAACACAGCGCATCGCGGCGTAGTTCACGAACCGGGGAATCCGGGTACGTGGGACACGGTCGGCTCATATCGCAACGTACGTGACGAAGAATCTCATCAAGGACGGTGGCAGTGACAATGTTCAAACGAATCGCAGTGGTCAATCGAGGTGAGGCCGCGGTCCGGCTGATCAGGGCTGTACGCGAACTGAACGCCGAACACGACTACGGCATTCGCGTCATTGCGCTGCACACCGAGGCCGAGCGCCGCGCCATGTTCGTCCGCCAGGCCGATGAGGGCGTGACCCTGCGCAGCACCGGCACCGGTAGCCCGTACCTCGACTACGCCGAACTCGAGCGAGCACTGCTCGCAGCCAAGGCCGACGCAGTCTGGGTCGGCTGGGGCTTCGTGGCCGAGGATCCCGCCTTCGCGGAGATCGTCGCGAAACTGGGCATCACGTTCATCGGCCCGAGCGCCGACGCGATGCGCCTGCTCGGCGACAAGGTTGCCGCCAAGATCCTGGCCGAGAAGGTCGGCGTACCGGTCGCCCCGTGGAGCGGCGGACCGGTCGAAACGCGCGCCGACGCTCGTCGTCATGCTCAGTCCATCGGATATCCCCTGATCATCAAGGCCCGAAGCGGCGGCGGCGGACGCGGTATCCGCAAGGTCTGGGCCGAAGACGAACTCGAAGTTGCACTCGAGCGCACGCAGGGCGAAGCAGAGCGGTCCTTCGGCGACCCCGTCGTCTTCCTCGAACGCCTTGTCACCGATGCACGCCACGTCGAGGTACAGGTCATCGCCGACAACCACGGCAATGTCTGGGCTCCGGGCGTTCGCGACTGCTCGATTCAGCGTCGCAACCAGAAGGTCATCGAAGAATCCGCCTCCCCCGTCCTGACCGAAGAACAGTCGGACCACCTCAAGAAGGTGTCCGCCGAACTGGTCAAGGCAGCCGGATACCAGGGCGCAGGCACGGTCGAATACCTCTACCAGCCCGAGAACAAGCTCTTCACGTTCCTCGAGGTCAACACCCGCCTGCAGGTCGAGCACCCGATCACCGAGGTCACCACCGGAATCGACCTCGTCAAGCTGCAGATTCTGGTCGCCAGTGGTGACGAATTGGTCGGTGACTGCCCGCCCGCATTCGGCCACGCCGTCGAAGCCCGCCTCAACGCCGAAGACGCCGACAACGATTTCGCGCCGGCACCCGGCACCGTTCAGCTCCTCAAGTTCCCGCTCGGCTCCGGCATCCGGGTCGACACCGGCATCGCTGCCGGGGACGTCATTCCGCCCGACTACGACTCGATGGTCGCGAAGGTCATCGCGTGGGGCCGCAACCGCTCCGAGGCACTTGCGCGTCTGCGCACTGCCCTTCGTGAAACCACTGTCGTACTCGACGGCGGCACTACCACCAAGTCGTTCCTCCTCGATCTACTCGATCGCGACGAGGTCATCTCGGCATCCGCGGATACCGGCTGGCTCGACCGCACGGGCGCCCTCACCGGCACCACTCGCCGCGCGGACGTCGCGCTGATCGCCACCGCCATCGATGCTTACGACGCCGAGGAGTCACTCGAGCGTGCGGCCTTCCTCGCCTCGGCACGTGGCGGCCGCCCACGCGCCAATCACGCGATCGGCCGTACCGTCGAGCTCAACTACCAAGGTCAGGCATACAAACTGACCGTCGGGCGTATCGGCCCGCACCGCTACCGCGTCGACGGAGACGCCGGAGACATCGAGGTCGACGTCGATCGTCTCGGTGACTTCGAGTCACGGCTGGTGATCGGTGATCGCCGCTTCCACGTCGTTTCC
Organism: Rhodococcus sp. T9N; assembly: GCF_024436645.1. Taxonomy (NCBI): domain Bacteria; kingdom Bacillati; phylum Actinomycetota; class Actinomycetes; order Mycobacteriales; family Nocardiaceae; genus Rhodococcus; species Rhodococcus sp. T9N. The sequence goes on from NZ_JAMSKS010000022.1 coordinate 5,667, forward strand.
GTCGTGAGCCCGGCTCGCTATCTCGTCGAGGTCGACGGCATCAGCCACCAGATCAGCCAGGACGACGCCGGCGTAGTCCGCGCGCCGGCTCCCGCCGTAGTGGTAGCAGTACCGGTCGCGGTCGGCGACGACGTCGAAGCCGGATCCACTCTGGTCGTGCTCGAATCCATGAAGATGGAGACCGCGGTTCGCGCTCCGTACGCGGGCAAAGTGCGTGAGGTTCTCGCTACCGTCAACTCCCAGGTCGATGCCGGCGCACCGCTCCTGCGCGTCGACCAGGTCAGTGAGGAAGCTGTCACGGAGAAGGCTCCGCGAGTCCAATTCGATCTTCCCGCAGCAACTTCCGGATCCGATACCCGCGCAGATGCATTGGCACAGCTGGAAGCACTGACCGCGATGATCAGTGGCTACGACGTCAGCGGCAAGCACGCAAACGCTGTTCTGGCCGAATACGACGCACTTCGCAGCGCACTCGAATCCGAGGACCGCGAACTGGTCCAGGCAGAACTGGCTGTGCTGACCACCTTCGCCGACATCTGCGAACTCTCGCGCAACAAGCCCACCTCGGGCGAGTCCGCGAAGGACGAATCCGTCCACAGCCCCCGCGAGCACTTCCACACCTTCCTGCACTCACTCGACTCCGAGCGCGAAGGTTTGCCGGCGTCGTTCCGCACGAGACTCGAACGGGCACTTCGCCACTACGACGTCACCGATCTGGAAGATCGCCAGGCCGTCGAGGAAGCGGTGTACCGACTCTTCCTGGCTCTGCAGCGCATGGAAGCCCAGATCCCGGTCATTGCAGCACTTCTCGAAGGCTGGCTCGTCGGCGACAAGGCTCCCGGTTGCTCGGCGCAGGAGCTCAACGAGGTTCTCGATCGACTCATTGTCGCGACGCAGGTCCGCTACCCCGTCATCGGCGACGTCGCCCGCAACCTTCGCTTCCGGTTCTTCGACGAGCCGCGCATCCGCAAGGTTCGCGAAGACGTCTACGACGGAGTACGCGGCAACCTCGCCTACCTCGAAGAGCAGCCGGACGCTGCAGATTTCGACGAGCGAATCGCCAACCTCGTCGCCACTCCCGAACCGCTCCTGGACCTGTTGGGTCGAAAGATCGGCCTCGGCAACCGCGATGGCGGCCCTCTGCTCGAGGTCATCACGCGTCGCTACTACAAGATTCACTCGTTCGAAGACGTCCGAGTTTTCGAGCACGTCGACCGCCGTTTCGTAACCGGCAACTTCGACCTCAAGGGCGACGGGCTGCATCTGGTCTCGACGGTGGCCGAATTCGACGCTCTCGGTACGGCTCTCGACGATGTCGCCACGATCGCGCAGGATGCTCCATCCGGTCGCGGGCTCGTAGTCGACATCTACCTCGACTGGCCTGATCAGCCCGCCGACGGCGACGCGCTCGTCGAGACGCTGCGCACCGAACTCTCGCGCAACGAGACGATCACACGGTCTCGCCGCGCGACGGTGATCATCTGCAACCCGAACGGGGATCCGGTCCGGTGGGTCACCTTCCGCCCCGTCGACGGCGAACTGGTCGAGGACCACATCATCCGCGACATGCATCCGCTCACGGGTCAGCGTCTGGACATGTGGCGCCTGAAGAACTTCAACGGAAAGCGCCTCCCGGCTCCGGAGAACACCTACCTGTTCCACCTCTCGGCCAAGGAGAATCCGAAGGACGAGCGCCTGATCGCTCTGGCCGAAATCCGCGACGTGACACCGCAACTCGACGACGAAGGTCAGATGGTTGCACTCCCGGCCATCGAGCGCACGCTCGCTGCCTGCCTCGACGGTATCCGTCGTGCGCAGTCCCAGCGCGGCGACAAGCGTCGACTCGCAGCCAACCGCGTCGTGCTCTACGTGTGGCCGGTCGCCGACGTTCCCAGCGAGCGCTTCTCGGTGATCGCTCAGAACGCAGCCCGACTGACCGTCGGCGCCGGGCTCGAAGAGATCACGCTCATCACTCGGCTCAAGGACCGAAAGGGCGGCGCGCCCAAGGAAGTTGCGCTGCGATTCTCCTACCGCGCAGGTGCCGGTGTGGTCATCAACAAGACCACACCTCCCACCGAACCGCTGCTCCCCCTCGACGCGTACGCCCAGAAGGTCCAGAGTTCGCGGGCACGCGGAACTGTGTACCCGTACGAGCTGATTCCACTCCTGACCGGCACCAAGGGCACCTTCGTCGAGCACGACTTCGACGAAGCGGGCGTCCTGTCACCTGTCGAGCGTCCGTACGGTCTCAACAAGGCCGGCATCGTCGTCGGCCTCGTGAACACGCCGACGCCGCGCTATCCCGAGGGAATGACCCGTGTCGCGCTATTCGGTGACCCCACCAAGGCGCTCGGTACCGTCGCCGAGGCCGAATGCTCACGCGTCGTCGCTGCCATCGACCTGGCCGAGAAGTTGAACGCTCCGGTCGAGTGGTTCGCACTGTCCTCCGGTGCCACCATCTCGATGGAGAGCGGCACCGAGAACATGGACTGGGTCTCCCGCGGCCTGCGCCGAATCATCACCTTCACCCAGAACGGCGGCGAGATCAACATCGTCGTCACGGGCATCAACGTCGGCGCTCAGCCCTACTGGAACGCCGAAGCCACCATGTTGATGCACACCAAGGGCATTCTGGTGATGACCCCGGACAGCGCGATGGTGCTGACCGGCAAGCAGTCTCTCGACTACTCCGGTGGTGTGTCGGCCGAGGACAACTTCGGTATCGGTGGTTACGACCGCGTCATGGGCCCCAACGGCCAGGCGCAGTACTGGGCCCCCGACCTCACTGCGGCGTGCGAGATCCTGTTCCGTCACTACGCACACTCGTACCTCGCTCCCGGCGAACGGTTCCCGCGCCGCGCAGCGACGACGGACCCCGTCGATCGCGACGTGCGTAGCTTCCCGCACACCCACCCGTCGAGCGACTTCGAGACGGTCGGCGACATCTTCTCCTCGGCGAAGAACCCGGATCGCAAGAAGCCCTTCGACATTCGCACCGTGATGCGTTCGGTGGTCGACCAGGACCACTCTGTTCTCGAGCGTTGGGCCGACATGGCCGGCGCCGACACCTCGGTCGTTCTGGACGCGCACCTCGCCGGACATCCGGTCACAGTGGTGGGCATCGAATCCCGCGCGATCCCACGTAAGGGGCACTTCCCCGCCGACGGTCCCGACACTTGGACGTCGGGAACGCTGTTCCCGAACTCGTCGAAGAAGACTGCTCGCGCGATCAATGCTGCGAGCGGCAACCGTCCGATCGTGGTGCTGGCCAACCTGTCCGGCTTCGACGGTTCCCCGGAGTCGCTGCGCAACATCCAGCTCGAGTACGGCGCCGAGATCGGCCGCGCCATCGTCAACTTCGACGGACCGATCGTGTTCTGTGTCGTCTCCCGCTACCACGGCGGCGCGTTCGTCGTGTTCTCCGGTGCGCTCAACGACAACATGGAAGTTCTTGCTGTCGAAGGCTCGTTCGCGTCGGTACTCGGCGGCGCCCCCGCCGCCGCAGTGGTCTTCACCCGTGAGGTGAACACCCGCACCAACAACGACCCGAAGGTGCAGCAACTGGAGGCAGACTTGGCAGCGGCCAAGGATGACACGGAGAAAGCACATCTGCGCGTAGAACTGAACGCTCAGCGCATCGCCGTCCGCTCCGACAAGCTCGGCGAAGTGGCATCCGAATTCGAAGCGATCCACAACATCCAGCGGGCCCGAGAGGTCGGCTCGGTGGATGAGATCGTCCCTGCCGCAGAACTGCGTCCGCAGATCATCGCAGCAGTCGAACGCGGCATGAAGCGCGCACTCGCGCAGTAAGTTTCTCCGCACGTCGAGCGGTCCCGCGAAATGCGGGGCCGCTCGATTTGTGTCCAGGCAGCGCCTGCGTCAGACGCCCTCGAGCGCCTCTCCGATCTCTTCGAGGACGTGATTGTGCTGCTCTGTTGCGAGCAGATGCCCCGCTGCAATGGTGACTGCCACGGGCCACTCGATGATCTCGAAGGCGACCATCAGTCCCATCACCGCAAAGTAGGCGATCTGCTCGGGTCTCGGAACAGGGATGGCACCGACGATCGGTAGCTCCAACTCGAAGCTCCGTGCCGAACGGACGGATTCCACTACCGCGCGGTGATCGACGGGGTTCGTGTGGTCGACGGTGTTCTGGGACATGTCACGATTCCTCAGGATTCATCTCGGGTCGCCCGGGAGTTCGGCGACGTGTCACTTCCAGCAGCGACGCTCACAAGCGTGTCCGATTCACCGGTTTCCGCTTCTTTGATTTCCACGTCGCTGATTTCCACGCTGTCGCGGGCGCTGACTCCCTCGGTTCGGGAGGTGTACGCAGTGCTCGTTCGCGTCGGGATCTTGCGAATCGTCGATTGACCGTTCGCGTTCTCCTCAGTTGCGGCAATCCGCTCCAACACCCGCGGAGCCAGCGCCGCGAGCAGCGTCGCCGCCGACGCGCAGCCCACCGCTTGGCCCCAGGCGATGGGACCGAGCGGCGTGCAACCGAGAAATTGGCTCACCACGGGTGTGCTGACGAGCGTCGCCAGCGCCGCAGCGGATCCGGCAACGGTTGCGACCACCAGCGGACTGCGTGATTCGAGCAGCGTCTGCCCCAGTTGGGTGCCCACCAGGGCAACTAACGCCACCGTCGACGCTCGCCGCCTCCTACCGCTCGCCCGGGCCAGAAGCCACGCTGCCAGCGCACCGATTGCCGTGGCACCGCCGCGGACAGCGATCGTCTGCCACAACGCATGAGCGTCCATCTGTTCGGACTTCTCGGATCCGTTCTCGGACGGGGTGCTCACCGCAAGCGCGGCAGCGGGCAAGGCGTCCGTCATCAGATTGACCAGTAGCAACTGCCTTGCGTTGAGCGGTGATTCGCCGGACAACGCAGAACCGATCAGCGCGAATGCGACTTCACCCGCGTTGCCTCCGAGCAAAACTCCTACCGCTGATCTGACCCGCCGCCACAATTGACTGCCCTCGTCCAATGCGTCGGTCAGTCCGCCGACACGGCCGTCGAGGAGCACGATGTCTGCGGCGCCGCGCGCCGGATCACTGTCGGTCGACGCCACCCCGATTCCCACGCTGGAAACTCGGATCGCCGCAGCATCGTTCGCGCCGTCACCGACCATGGCGCACACCCGCCCGTCGGTCTCCAACGCTTGCACGATCTCGACCTTCTGCTCGGGTGTCACGCGCGCAAAGACGCTGCTGCCGCGGACCGCATCCCGTCTTTCGGCGCGAGAGAAGTTCTCCCAGTCAGGACCGGTGACAACGTCCTCGCGTGCGACGTCCAACCCCAGTTCGGTGGCGACCGCGGCCGCTGTTGTCGGATGATCCCCGGTCAGCACGCGCACTTGCCGTCCGTCGCCTCGAAGTTCTCGAACAAGTTGCGTTGCTTCGGGTCTCAGCGTGTCCGAGAGTCCGAGAAGGCCGACCGCTTCCAACCCCTCGGAGCAACACTGTTCGAGAAATTGCGAGTCTTCGCCTGCGCGTCGCGCGTCGTGTTCCGACAACTCGCGCTGGGCGACGGCAACCACCCGCAGTCCGCGTCCGGCCATGCTTTGAACGTGCTTCGCCGACACAGCATTCGGATCTCGTCCTGCTTCGGTCACGAATTCCGGCGAACCTTTGAGTGCGATCCGCCTGCCGAGCAAAGCTGCCGAGTACGGCCGCCCCGACCTGAACGGAACGAGGTTGTTCGCCTCGACGTCACCGAAAACCGAAGCATCGTCCAGAGCTTGCTGGGCTGCATCGACGACGGCGGCATCCGTCGAATGAAACACGCGATCGTCGCGACTTCCCAGGGCACTGCGCGCCGCAACTTCCAGAATCTCGCTTTCGTCCCAGCCGTCGACGCGTTCGACCGCGGCCACCCGTAGCTTGTTCTCGCTGAGGGTTCCGGTCTTGTCGAAGCAGACCACGTCGACACGACCGAGCGCTTCTATCGATCGTGGCGCACGAACCAACACTCCTGCTGCAGTGAGCCTTCGCGCTGCGGCCTGCTGAGCCAGAGTGGCAACCAGAGGCAGCCCCTCCGGCACGGCAGCCACAGCCACGGCCACACCTCCGGTGACGGCGCGGCGCAGACCGGTACCACGAAGCAGACCCGCGACTGTCACCAACGCCCCACCGCCGATACTGGCCGGCAGGGTCGCCCTCGTGAGTTCGCGAAGTCTGTTGGTCAGGCCCACAGCAGGTCCGGATCGGGACACACCGACATCGGCACGCCTGGTCACCGTTCGGGCTCCGATGGCCGTGACCACGCCACGACCGGATCCGGCAAGCACTGTTGTCCCTGCGTAGGCCATGCACCGTCGCTCGGCCAGTGGCATCCCAGGGGTCGGGTCGGTCTGCTTGTCGACGGGCAGGGACTCTCCCGTCAACGACGACTCGTCGACTTCCAGCGATTCGACGCTCAACAGGCGACAATCTGCGGGCACGATGTCCCCGGACTCGATTGCCACGACGTCACCGAGTTCGAGCGCGTCGGCCGCTGTCTCGACCGTGCCGTCGTTGGTTACTCGCCGAGCTACCGGTTCCTGAGTCCGCAAGAGCCGCTGCACCGCCCGCTCCGAATGAAGCCGTTGAACAGCGGACATCGCGGCATTGCCGACCAAGACCGAGCCGACCAGGACGGCGTCTACCGGTGAACCGAGGACTGCACTGGCAGCGGAGCCGGTCGCCAACACAGGCGTCAGTGGATCCGCCAATTCTGTTCGCAACGCCGACAATCCGTCACGGATCAACCTGAACCGTGCGGGCGCTCGCACACGAGCTTCCGCACGGTGCGGTGTATGTCGGATGGATTCGGATAGTTCGCGAACGACAGCATCACCGTCCATCTCATGCCAGGTATCGCTCGGAGTACCGACAGGGACGGGCGCTTTAATCACAGATCGGGACAGGGTGTATCCGGTCCACAGTCCCGCGGCCGAACCAGCTGTGATCGGCCCCGGCCCAGCCCCTCGAACTCCCGGAAGCATGATCAAGGCACCCAATGCCGAAGAACCTGAGGAGAGTTCGACACCGCGCCTCGTCGCTGTTCGAGCAGCCGGGAGCGCATGGACAACCCGCCACGCCCCGGCCAAGTCGGTGTGGATGTCGGCACTCACGTGCTCGCCACTCGGTGGTGAAATCCCGATGCGTAGCACTGCCTGCCCCGCTATCGCCCTACTCGACACGATCGCAACTGTCCGACCCTCGGCCACCAACGCCGAGAGAGCCTCGCGCAGGCCGGCTTCGGCAGTCGATTGCGCCGGATAGAGCTCGTCGAATCCACTTCGCAGTGATCCGAGCCCGTCGTCGTCGATCGTGACGGCTGCGACCCCGGCCGCACGTATTTCGCCTATCAGTGTTTCCGCCAGACCTTTTCGCACGGGTCGCACGACCACTTCGGCGCCGCCGATGCGGTGCCTTCCCACTCCGACAGTTCCGTCGTTCAGAGCTTTCCTGGCTTGTGCCCACACCACGACGCGGTCCGACTCGGACACCTCTCGTATGTCGGAAACCCGGAGCGAGTCGTCGAAAAGGACACTCGGATCGACGAGGACGGTATCGACACGATCGAGCATGCGTAGAGCCGCGGGGTCCGAAACGGCGACGTGGTGCGTCCGCCACAGACCGTATGACACACCAGCAGCGAATGATTCGCGCGACATCCGAAGCGGTCGCGGCGCCGAAACCTTGATACTCGTCGCGACGGTGTCACCGCCGGCAGAGACGGTAGCCAGTGCAGCCCCGGCCGCCAGCTGAACCCCGGCGATCCTGTCTGCGTAACGCTCACCTGAGCCACTCGGTTCAGGCCTCGTGGAAGCACCGCGACCGCCAGGTTCGAATGACCACACCCGCCGAGAGTGTCGCGCCGCCAGAGTTTCGCGTAGCAGCATCGTCCGCAGCCCGAAATCCACGGCCAATGACGCAGGCGCATAGGTCAGAACGTCCGCGAACGACGTCGCCGACTCCAATGCGAAGTCGGTGAGCGAACGGCCAAGGCGCTGTTCGATTCGCCGACGCACCCGGGGTTGATAATTGATCGCCGACGCGGCCGCCGAGACATAGGCGGAACCTGGGATTCGCGGGGCACCGAATATCGATCCCGCTGCTGCAGGAATCATCCCCACACCCGCCAACGCGAGGGTGCCGGTCCGCAACGCCACGTCACTGACAGCGGTTCGCGGAATCGTCGAACCGCCCACCAACGCGAGTCCCGACAACGCCAGGCGCGGCGGCAAAGTTGCCACCGACACCGCACGCCGGGCCATCGCTGAGAACATCAGTGAGTGGATCGAGTGTGCGAAGAACTGTGAGTTCGATCCTGTGACCGGCCGGCCGCCTTGTGGGAGTTTCCGCTCGATTCCTTCTTTACCTGTTCTGGCTTGCTCGTGCGGCCAACCGCCTTGACCTCGCGATCCGTCCGACCGCTCTTGCGATCCCATTCGTGGAGTACCAGGGCCGTGCCGCCGACTGCCAAGATCACCGGCCATTCCACCAATCCCGCCGCACCCACGGCCGCCATCGTGAGAACCGCCGTCGGCGTCGAGGAACTACCCGCACGAATTCCGTCTCGGACACCCTCCGCCGATCCGCGTATCCCGCCCGTCACTCCACCGATCACTCCACCACCGACGGCTCCGGCCACCGTCGTCGTTGCGTCTGCCACCCCACGAACGACGCGGGTGGCTTCGTCCACAATCATCATCGGACGCTCCTATCAGCAGTCCATCGAAGAATTCAGTATTTGAGGCCATACCCAACGCTGACGGCGGCAATCACGATCCGATACATTTTTCGGCGAACCTGGCGAGGGCGCGCCATCGCCAGCGCCGTGAGAGGGTACGGTGCGGGATGCAGCGACCACCTTCATCGACGGGAGTTCCACACAGTGGCGATCATCGGAAATTCGGACCTCGACATCTTCCGACTTAGCTTGGGCGGCAACCCTTTCGGATGGACAGCAGACGAGAAGACGTCCTTCGAGATCCTCGATTCGTTCGCCGAAGCCGGTGCAAACTTCATCGACACCTCCGACTCGTACACGGCGTCGGCTCCCGGCAATTCCGGCGGGGAATCCGAAACGATCATCGGGAAATGGATCACCGATCGGGGACTGCAGAACGACATCGTCGTCGCCACCAAGGTGGGTAGCCATCCCGATTTCAAGGGCCTGAAGGCCGACAACATCGCGGCCGCAGCTGAGGCGTCGCTGCAGCGCCTGCAGACGGACTGCATCGACCTGTACTACGCGCATTTCGACGACCCGCAGACTCCGCTCGAGGAAACTCTCGAAGCCTTCAATGCGTTGGTCGTCGCGGGCAAGGTTCGCTATCTCGGAATCTCCAACTACAGCCCCGATCGCGTCCGGGAGTGGCTGCGAATCACCGAAGAGAACGGTTACGCCGCGCCGATCGCCCTGCAACCGCACTACAACCTGGTTCACCGCAAGTCGTACGAACCCGAACTTGCCCAGATCGCCACCGACAACAACATCAGCGTCTTCCCGTACTTCGCTCTCGCTTCCGGCTTCCTGACCGGAAAATACAAGACCCGCGCGGATATCGAAGGCAGCTCCCGCGAACGACTGACCGCCGGATACTTCAGCGACGCCGGACTCGACGTCGTCGCGGAACTGGCGACAATCGCGCAGGCACACGACAGCGAGATCTCGACCGTCGCGCTGGCCTGGCTGCTGACTCGACCGGGCATCACCGCACCGATCGCGAGCGTCAGCCGGCCCGAGCAGCTCCCGGCGCTACTGGACGCCCCGAATCTGGTGCTCTCGTCGAACGAACTGGACACTCTCGAACGGGTGTCGGCGGCAGTCGGAGCCTGAGATCAGGCAGTTTTGAGATGAGCGCCGAGGGCCGTGTTGTTGATCGTCCAGAACGACCAACCGTCATGGCTCTCGGTGTCGCCTGAGATGTGACCGGTGACGGCATTTGCGGCCGCGGTCGGATCTGGGAATCGGCGGCCTTCCATCGGTCCGCGCATGATCTCGACGACCTCGGTGGTTTCGTCGAAGCGCCCGACCCAGCGATATCCGTGGCAATCGGCTGTCATCTCGAGGCGATTGTCGACGACTTCGATCTCCTCGACACCGCTGGCGCGACGCTTCTTCGCGGCGACCGGCGACGTCTTACGCTTGGTCGCAACCGGGGTCTCGACGTAAATGCTCGGATCCTTGACCGCGGCCAAGCCCAGCGCATCCCAACGATCGTGACCGTGCACGACGCGCCCACGCGGAATCGCGTGATGGCCGGTGCGATTACGTCCGGGGCTGTCCATGATCCACAGGTCGACCTCGGCGCGGATGTCGTCGGCGACCTCGTTGGAGGGCAACATGTAGAACTCGTGCGGATCTGCTGCCAGGTCGACGAACACCCAGAACTCGGAGCGGGTGTCGTCACTCTCGAGCGACTCGTCCTGACGCCTGGCCTGCCAGTCACCGTCGAGCTTGGACCGCACGCGGACGATTCGGCTGACACCGTCAGCGCCCGTCACCTCGACGGGATTACGACGTGAGTGCGTGAGACGGACAGCCTTGCCCCCACGCTGCGTAGCTTCGGAAATGAACGCATTGATGCCGCGGCTTGCGGTGTCTTCCATGATCGACCTGTCTCGAGCGGGTACGCCCGCATCACCGGATCGGCATCGGGGTCGAGCATTGAGCGAAATCCCGGCCTTTACTTCGATCGTGTGGCCGGTCAGTACCCCCGACCTTACAGCTCCGGCGACGGCCTGACTACGGCGCCCGACGCTCGTTCCCAGAGGTCAGCAGTGCAATGTCCCCGTAAAGCGCCGCCCGGTGAGCGAACATCAGCTCTTCCACACCGTCGAATTGATCCCCGACGTAGTGCGTGTTTGCAGCCGAAAGTTCACGTGAGCCGGAGCGCGCAAGTAGGTCGTCGATCCGGCTGTCGAGGCTCGCTGCATGCGCAACCGCGCGCTGCGAACTCAACTGATCCTCGGCCCGTGCGACCAGGTCACCGATCCGCGCGAGGGCCGCCACGCGCTCGACCAGCTGGTCCCAGACCGCGCCGAGCGCTTCCCTGCGCGAAGCGATTCCGGCTCGGGTTCCCTCGTCGCGTGCCAGTGCAGCCGCGTCGTCCAACTCCGCAAGAATCGAACGCAGCGCGACGGTGTCGACCGCGATCTGGGTGATCTCGTCGGCCAGGTCGAGTTGGTTGCGTTGAATGACGAAGTGGTCGGAATGCCACGCGCTGGAGCTTTCGATCCGGTCGAACAGATTCCCGGCGAGTTAAAGCAAGGCGTCGTACTCACCGGCGCGTCCCTCGGGTTCTGAATCGACCAGTCCGTCGAGGACTTCCGCGATGCGCCTTCCGGCATCGGCGATGACACCGGTTCCCTGGACCTTCCCGAACTGGGCGGCAAGTTTGTCGAGTGCTGCGTTTCCACTGCTGGCCACGACACCGAGCCCCACCGGCAGCTTGGCTGGAACCGGTGTACGGGTGAGCCCGGCAAAGAGAGCCTCGCGTTGCTCGACGTCGAGATGCAGGCCGTCGCGCCGGTCCTTGCGGATGGCACGGACACTGCTCGCGAAGTGACGATTGGAATGCACGATCGCCGATCGCATCGACTGAACGCGCTTCTCGAGCGCCTGCACCCGTCGTTCGAGGACAACCTGAACAGGGCCGATGCGAGTCGCGAGCAGTCGACGTCTGGTGCGGGCCAGCTCGTCGGTGAGATACCGCAACTCCGAGAAGCCGCCGATCTCCGGGAACGAACGTCCGACACTGCGCCGGTTCGCCAGGATCGATCGCGTCGACTCGTCCCCATACCCCCCGGCAATCAGCAGCGCGACATCATCGGACAACTCCGGCCGGTTCGACTCGACGGTTCCCGCCGCACACCACTCCCTCACTCGGGTGGAGATGAGCGTTCGCCGTTCGGTCACCGATGCCACGACAAAGACGTCGTCAGTTCCGTCTCTCATCTCACGGCCATCCGTCATCTCACGCCTCCTGCTGGGTGCCGGTTACCACTGTTCCAGAATCTGCCGACACGCGCCCGACCCCTGCGACCCAGCTCGACGCACCCCTGCCATACCGTAGGCGGGTGACCTCCCTGCGATCAGACGCGCACGCAGGTCACTCGCGCGCATCGAAGACTGATCCAGCAGTTCAACCGCTGCTTCCCGACCTCGCGATCGAACAACTTCACTCCTTGTTGCAGGTTCGTTCCTGGACTCTCGCGGAATGGTTCGCGATGGCCGACCAACGCGGATTCCTCGCGCCCGCTGCCAGCGTTCCGCTCTTCATGGAAGCCGCGCTGAAGTATCCCGAGCACCGCGAGGCGCTACTTCGCCTCGCCGGTCGACGCGGGCAGTACCTGGCGGAGCAGAACCCGGATTGGGCCCAGCTACGACGAATCGGATCACGCCGGGACGAGCTGTGGCTTTCGCCCGATCCGGACGACCGTACGGCCTGGTTCGATTACATACGTACGGTCGACCCGGAACTGGCGAGCGAAGAGCTCGAGATCGCTTGGGACGACGAGGCCACGGCAAGCCGGCTGCACTTCCTCGACCATCTCGACGTCGGGCTGGGTGAACACGACTACGCGCTCCTCGAGCGTGCACTCGACGATCCAGCCGTGCGGGTCCGTGAGCGTGCAATTCAACTACTACGGCAACTCCCCCGATCTCCGTTTGCCTCTCGAATGGTCACTCGGGCTCGGTCCTGGGTGCGGCTCGAGACGAAGCCCTTGCGGCCGCGCCTTGCCGTCCGATTGCCCGGCTCGCTCGACGACCTCGCATTTCGTGACGGCATCGAAGACGTCCACTACAAGAACAAGGGCATCCGGCGCTGGTGGTTACGGCAAGTCGTGACCGCCACTCCGCTGACGCTGTGGGAATCTATGGCCGGTTCGCCACGCGAGGCCCTCACCATCCCCATCGAGAAGCAATGGCGCGCAGTGATGATCGAATCATGGACTGCTGCAACCGTTCTCCAGAAGAACACCGCGTGGGCGTCGGCATTTCTGGAGCGGGACGGGCGCACGACCGACCGGAGAATCGTCGCCATCGCGGACCCACGCGAGCGCGTCGAGTACATCGTTGCCGGCCACGCGGACGAGTACCTTCTGGGCGTCGACGGCAGCGCACTACTCGACGGCATCGACCGCCCATGGCCCCTGGCCGTCGCCGAAAAGTTGTTGAACGCCTTGGAGAACGAAGCGATGGAGCATGCTGCGACGGGTGAGGACTTGGGCATCCACTCGCGTCACAGTCACTTTTCCACCCTGCGAAGCGTGCAGGCGCGCTTCCCTTTCGACGCCGTACCGCTTCTGCAGGACGCGGCGGCCCGAACGAGTGACCCCGGGTGGCAACACGCATTCACCGACAGCGCCGTCAACATCGAGCAGCGCCGACTCCGCTTGGACGTCCTGCGCAATCACCGCTGAACGACGAAGGGGCCGCATCCTTGGAACGGAATGCGGCCCCTTCGTCGTTCGTGAAAGATCAGACCACGCTGACCATCTCGTGATCAGCCACACCGGCGGCCAACACCCGAAGGTGATCTTCGGTGCTGCCGAGGGTGTGCTCGATGGCGACGAGTCGGCTCACGTAGTGCCCCACCGGGTACTCTGCGGTCATACCGATACCACCATGCATCTGGATCGCCTCCTGGCCGATGAGCCGAGCCGAACGCCCGATCTGCAACTTCACCCGCGAAGCGATCACTGGATCGACGACGCCGTCGGCAAGGGACATCGTTGCGTACAGACTCATGCTGCGTGCCAACTCGAGCGAGACGTACAGGTCGGCGGCGCGGTGTGTCAGTGTCTGGAACTTTGCGAGGGGAACCCCGAATTGCTTACGCGTCTTGAGGTATTCGGTGGTCAGGCGTAGCGCCTCTTCCATCGCTCCGACAGCCTCGGCGCACAGCGCGGCCTGCTCACGGATCTGCGCGGCCTGGATCAGAGCAGTAGCGTCACCGCCCTCACCGAGTGCTTCGGCCGGCGTATCGGTGAACTCGATCTGCGCCCCGCGCAACCCGTCGTGAGTGGCGTAGGACTTGCGTACCAAACCGGAGGCATCGCTCTTGACGAGGAACAGTCCGACGCCACCGCCGGGGAGCGCAGCGCTCACGACCAAGTTGTCCGCCGTCGCGCCGTGGCCGACGGGATTCTTGATACCGGTGATGGTCCAGCCGCCGTCGACCTGGGCCGCCGCGGTGGCCCGTTCGGTTGCCGGCCAACGGATTCCGGGTTCCTGGTCGGCGAACGCGAGGAACGTGGTGCCCTCGGCCACTCCGGGAAGAATCGACGAACGCTGCTCTGCACTGCCACCTTCGGAGATGAGGCCGCCCGGCGTCACGACCGCGTCGAGTAGCGGCTCGGGTGCCAAGCGTCGACCGATCTCGGTCATGACCGCGCCGATTTCCACTGGGCCGGCGTCCATGCCGCCGTCGTCCTCGGAGAATGTCAGGCCGAGCAAGCCGACCTCGGCCAACTGCTTCCAGACCTGCGGGCTCCACCCGGGATCGGAGTCGATGATCGCGTTGCGCTTCTCGGCGTCGTAGCTACGCGCGAGGAGATCCTTGGTGGTGTCGCGGAGAAGTTTTTGTTCGTCGTTGAGTTCGAAGTCCATGCCACGCCTCACAATCCGAGGATCGAGGAGGCGATGATGCTGCGCTGCACTTCGCTCGATCCGCTGTAGATGGATACCTTGCGGTAGTTCAGGTACGTCGGGGCAGTGTGCTGCGCCCAGCTCGCGGAGGCGATGTCGCTGCCCGCGTCGTACGGCAGTGAATCAGGGCCGGCCACGTCCATCAGCAGTTCGACGCTCGCCTGCTGCAATTCGGAGCCACGAAGCTTGAGCAGCGACGACGCCGGGTTCGGCTGGCCGTCAGCGGAACTGGCGACCACCCGGAGCTGAGTGAGCTCGAGGGCAAGCAATTCGTTTTCGAGTTCGGCGAGGCGAGCAGCGAAGAGCGGATCTTCGAGCAGTGTTCCGTTGCCGACCTTGACCTCGGCAGCGCGGGCCTTGGCCTGGGCCAGACGAACCTTCGAGAACCCGACGCGGGTGACACCGGTTCGCTCGTTGCCGAGCAGGAACTTGGCGTAGCCCCAGCCCTGGTTCTCTTCACCGACCAGGTTCTCTCCCGGAACGCGGACGTCCTCGAAGAACACTTCGTTGACCTCGTAGCCGCCGTCGATCAGCTTGATCGGGCGGACCGTGACGCCAGGCGTCTTCAGATCGACAAGGATGAACGAGATGCCGGCCTGACGCTTGGGCGCATCGGGATTGGTGCGCACCAGGCAGAAGATCCAGTCGGCGTACTGTCCCAGCGTCGTCCAGGTCTTCTGACCATTGATGACCCAGTCGTCGCCGTCGCGGACCGCACGGGTCTTGAGCGAAGCGAGAT
Organism: Rhodococcus sp. T9N; assembly: GCF_024436645.1. Classification (NCBI taxonomy): domain Bacteria; kingdom Bacillati; phylum Actinomycetota; class Actinomycetes; order Mycobacteriales; family Nocardiaceae; genus Rhodococcus; species Rhodococcus sp. T9N. The sequence continues at coordinate 21,056 of NZ_JAMSKS010000022.1, forward strand.
CGGAACCGGCCTCGGGTTCGGAGAATCCCTGGCACCACCAGATGTCGAGGTTCGCAGTCGCCGGAAGGAACTTCTCCTTCTGCTCCTGCGAGCCGAAGGCCGCGATGACCGGACCGACCATGTTGGCGTTGAACGCCAAAGGTTCGGGAACCGACGCAAGCTGCAGTTCGTCGAGCCAGATGTTGTGCTGGACCGGGGTCCAGTCCTTGCCGCCCCACTCGACCGGCCAGTGCGGTACCGCCAGACCGTGAGCGTTGAGGATCTGCTGCGCCTCGACCATACGGTCGCGCCCCAACTCCTCGCCGTGGGCGTACGCCTCCCTGATGTCCGCGGGGATTTGCGTACGGAAGAACGTCCGCATCTCGTCGCGGAACGCTAGTTCCTCGTCGGTCAATGCCAGGTTCATCGGGATTCCTTCGCACTCGAAACCGGATTCATGTTCGGTTCGACCGTACCCCGACAGCTATGGAGGCGGAACAGGTACCGCAAAAGACGGCACTCAGGGCCGACCTCCTACACGGTTTTCAGGACCAACAGGTAACCCCCGCCCGCGGCGTCGATACTTGTTTCGACATTCAACGCGGGAGCCAGACGCGACAACCGATCGATCAACCAATCCGACGCTTCCTGGGCGTCGTCCTTGCCGGGGCAGCGAGCGACGGCGACGCGGCCACCCTTTCGCTCGAGCTGCTCCACGACCCCGATGATCGGGGCGGGATCCACGACGAACAGCCGATCTGACCATTCCACAACAGGTTTGACCGCACCCTTCTTGGTGTTGCATGCGCGGTGCGCCAAGCGTTCGACGCCACCTTTGGTCTTGCCACCCTTTTTTGCGGTGTTGATGCTGTCGATACTCGGGCCGCGCGGATCATTGACGGACATATCGGGATCGACCGGTTCGTCACACAGCCAGCAGCGCCAGGATTCACGTTCGCCGACTTCTTGAAGGGTGCTCATGTGGCAACGGTACCGTGCGCACTTTCGGCTGTTACCGCTACCAAAAGTGCGCACGGGGGCCGAAGGCCCTACATGTCTGCAATCGCCTCGAGCGGCTTCGTCTTGGCCGCTCGGTTGGCCGGCCACAGCGCCGCCAAGACACCCACCACACCCGAGCCGATCAGCATTCCGACCACCTGACCCCACGGGATCGTGATCTTGTCGAGGCCCTGATCCGCGAGAGTGCTCACGAAGGCCCAACCGAACGCGATGCCGAGAACAACTCCGACCGCCGCGCCGTACACCGCGATGAGCACCGACTCGAGGTAGATCGTGCGTCGCATCTGTCCGCGCTGCATGCCGACAGCTCGCAGCATTCCGATTTCTCGTCGCCGCTCGACCACCGAGAGTGCCAGGGTGTTGATGATGCCCAGGATTGCGATCACGACCGCGAGTGCAAGCAGTCCGTAGAGGATCGCCAACAACGTGTTGATCTGCTGGCCCTGAGTTCCCTTGAACTCCTCACGATCCTGCACCTGGACGACGACGTACTTCTCCGTGGCCGTTTCGAGCTCGGATCGCAGCGTTGTCAGATCCGCGCCAGGCTTCGCCTTCACCAGAACCACGAAGTCCGGCAGACTCTCGGCCGGCATCAGCTTCCTGTACGCCTCGTCCGAGACGATCCACGAGCCGATCAGCTGGTTGTCCTCGAACACTCCCGCGACAACCGTCTGGTACTCGACGCCGCCGGGACCGGTCAACGTCTGGGTCGAACCCACAGTCCAACCCTTGTCGTCCGCAGTCGACTTCGAGACGAGCATGTTGTTGCCGGTCAGATCGACCGTGCCCTCGAGGATCTTGTATTCGAGCACGCCTTCGATCGGACCGTCGAACGAAGCGCCCTGCTCGTCCTCACCGTCGACCTTCGCACGCACTCCGTGCAACGACGTCGCGCTCTGCACGTCGGGCACCTGTCGGACTGCGTCGGCCGCACCTCGCGGCACGCCGATCGCGTTGGGACCGGTCAGGATGTAGTCGGCCGAAACACCCACGTCGACAAGAGCATTGATGCTCGCCTTGGCCGAGGAACCGAACACTCCGATGACCGTCACCAGCATCAGACCGAGAGTCAACGCGAATGCCGTTGCGGCCGTGCGACGGGGATTGCGCACCGCATTGGTACGAGCCAATCGCCCTATGGCACCGAACGGCTTGGCGAACACGGCACCGAGCGCGCCGACGATCGGCCGCGACAGCGCGGGAGCCCCGAGAAGCACCGCGATGATCAACGAGAACGCACCGAGGCCGACGATCAGCGCCGCGCCACCACCGGTACCGCGAGAGCCGAACACGAGCAGTGCCACACCGATCACGCCGAGAATCGCACCGATCAACGTCCGCACTCGCAGTGAGTCACCGGTGGAGGCGAACTCCTCACGCATGGCCGCCACCGGCGGGATCTTCGACGCACGACGAGCCGGGGCGTAAGCGCTGAGCGTCGTGACGACGACGCCGACCACCAACGCGACGATGATCGTGCGGGCACCCACCTGGAGCGGGCCTTCCGGCAGACCGACGTCGAATGTGTTGAGGAGACTGCGCAATCCGTAGGCGAGACCGATACCGCCGAGCAGACCGATGATGCTGCCGATGAGTCCGACCACGAGCGCCTCGGTGACCACCGAACGGCCGACCTGCGCTCGGCTCGCACCGATCGCACGCAGCAGCGCCAGCTCACGAAGACGCTGCGCCACGATCATCGAGAAGGTGTTGTAGATGATGAACGTTCCGACGAGCAGAGCAATCGCGCCGAACGCCAACAGGAAGTAGTTGATGAAGCTCAGCGCCGAGTCGACCTCGGCCTTGGTCTCCTCACGAACCTGGTCGCCGGTCTGCACCTTGAGATCGGGGAAAACCTGCTCGACGCGTTGCTGCAGTTCCGTCTGCGACACCCCGTCGCCCGCGACGTCGATGTACTCGACGTGTTGGCCGTCGGTGAAGAGTCCACGGGCCTGCTCGTCGGTGAAGAGCGCGCCGATGAACCCGCCGGTGTCACTGCCCGCCCCCTCGTATATGCCGGACAACGTCACGTCCACGATTCCGCGGGCCGGTGCCAGAACCTTGGCGGAGTCCCCCACCTTCAGTCCGGCTCGCTCGGCGGCGCTGGTGTTCAGCGCGACCTGACCGGTCTGCGTCGGAGGCGCGCCCTCGACGAAGGTGTCGGGTTCGGCAATCGCCTGGCCCGGCGGTAGGTAGGACTGCCCGATACTCGGCGCGCCGCCGGTCTGAACAGCGCCGCCGTCTGCGTTGATCAGGACGATCTGTCCGCTGACGGCCGGCGCCACCGCTCGGACACCGTCGACTGCGGCAAGTTTGTCGACATCCTCGACCGGAACGCCACTGGTGTTGCGCTCTTCCATCGATACCCGGACGTCGACGCCCTGGGCGGTGTTCTCGAAGATCGAATCGAAAGTCTTCTGGAGGGTGTCGGTGAAAACGAACGACCCCGCGACAAAAGCCGTGCCGAGCACCACGGAGAGAACCGTCAGCGCAAGTCGCACCTTGTGTGCCGCCAGGTTGCGCAGGGAAACCTTGCGCATCGGCGAGTTACTTACCGAAGCCATGTGCTCAAGCCCCGGCTTCCACGTTCACGACCGCCTGCGGAGCGTCGAGCCGCTTCATACGATCAAGGACCGAATCCGCCGTAGGCTCACGCAATTCGTCGACGATCTTGCCGTCCGCGAGGAACACGACACGATCGGCGTACGCCGCTGCCCGCGGATCGTGCGTCACGATCACCACGGTCTGGTTGAACTCGTCCACGGCCGCCCGCAGGATCGAGAGCACCTCCCCGGAGGACTTCGAATCGAGGTTTCCGGTCGGCTCGTCGCCGAAGATGATCTCCGGCTGACCCGCCAGCGCACGCGCACACGCCACACGCTGCTGCTGACCACCCGAGAGCTCTCCCGGCCGGTGATCGAGGCGATCCCCGAGACCCAGCTTGGTCAGGACGCTGTTCAGCCAGTTCGGGTCCGCTTTGCGTCCCGCGATGTCGAGCGGCAACGTGATGTTCTCGAGCGCCGTCAGGGTCGGCACCAGGTTGAACGCCTGGAAAACGAAACCGATGCGATCGCGTCGCAATTGGGTCATCTGTTTGTCGGAAAGCGTCGTGAGTTCCGTGTCACCGATGAGAACAGAACCCGAACTGGCGGAATCCAGACCGGCGAGGCAATGCATCAGCGTCGACTTACCGGAACCGGACGGCCCCATGATCGCCGTGAACTCACCGCGGGCGAAATCTGCGGACACCGAACTGAGGGCGTGCACCTGGGTATCTCCGGTGCCGTAGGTCTTGGACAGGCCGACTGCGCGGGCCGCGACATCCTGGGCGTGCGAACTCATGATCGCCTTTCCTGTTCACTTCAGTGCTACTTTGCGGGCGTGACGGGCGCCCGTGAAAACACGGACGCCCGCAATGGTTGGTTCCATCCTGTCGGGTGGCGGGCGCGCCCGCCATCGGGGACCACCCTGATATCTGCGGCCGAGCCGGTCAGGGTGGGGGGAATGCGCCCCCTCCTGCTTGTGCGCATTGACTGGAAACAGCGATACGAAGACCTGGCGCACATTAACCTTGTGACACCAATCACACGAGAGAGGCGGCCGAATGTCCGACGCCACCGCTGGAATCATTTTCGATCGGCTAGAGCACTGGGCGACGGTCAAGCCTGATCAAGCAGCGATGACCTTCCAAGGGACCGAATTCACGTGGGCTCAGTGGCGGGACCGCATCTTGCGTATCGCCGCCGCCCTCGCCGAATCAGGCATCGGTGCCGGCGACACTGTCGCGTTCGTCGACAAGAATCATCTGTCCTGTCTCGAAGTCACCTACGCCGCCTCACTACTCGGCGCCGCGAATGTCGTTCCCAACTGGCGACTTTCGAGCGAAGAGCTGGATTACGTTCTCGCGGACTGTGGCGCTCGCATTCTGTTCGTCGGCAGCGAACTACTCCCCCAGGTCGTCGCGATGCGAGACCGCTTGACGGCCGTCGAATCGATCTTCGCCGTCGGCGGTGAACACGACGAATTCGAGCCGTGGATCGACGAGGTCACACCGCTGCACTCCCGCCCCGAGGTGAGCCCCGATGCCACCGCTCTGGTTCTCTACAGTTCCGGGACGACCGGTCGCCCCAAGGGTGTCCAGCTCACGCATCGAAACCTGTTCGCGCACAGCAACAATGTCCTCGAAATCCTGCCGGCCCACGAGGATCACCGATTCTTGATCGCGATGCCGATGTTCCACGTCGGCGGAACGTGCTACGCCATCATGGCAATTCACACCGGTGGCCGCTGTTACTTCACGAGAGAAGCCGACGGACCGTCGATCTTCGCCGGTCTCGCCGCCGGAGCCAACATCGCCTTTCTCGTCCCACCGGTCATTGCCGGAGTCCTGGCCGCAGGCGAGCAGGCGGTCGCCGCCTTCAAAGCATTCAAACGCATCACCTACGGCGCCGCCCCCATGCCGCTCCCGCTGTTGCGCGCGGCACTCGCAGCGTGGCCGGACACCGAATTCGTGCAGGTCTACGGCATGACCGAAATGGCAGGCGTCATTACCGCGTTGATGCCGGACGTTCACCGCGACGAGTCGCAGGTCGAGCGCATGGCATCAGCAGGTACGGCGATCCCCGGCGTCGAGATGCGCGTGGTGGACCCCGTCACGCTCGAGGACGTGCCCACCGGAACGACCGGTGAGCTGTGGTGGCGATCCGAACAGTGCACACCCGGATACCTGGGTAAGCCCGAGGCGACGGCCGAAACGATTACCGCAGACGGGTGGCTGCGTAGCGGCGACATGGGCCGCGCCGACTCCGGCGGGTTCGTCTTCATCGAGGACCGCCTCAAGGACATGATCATCACCGGCGGCGAGAACGTCTACTCCCCCGAGATCGAACGAGTACTGGTGGAGCATCCGGCAATCGCCGAGGTCGCGGTCATCGGCGTTCCCGACGACCGTTGGGGTGAAACCGTCAAGGCTGTCGTGGTTCTCACTGCCGAAGCGCAGATCGACGAAGCCGAACTGATCACCTATACACAGGAACGCCTCGCAAAGTTCAAGTGCCCGACCAGTATCGACGTCGTCGAGATTCTTCCCCGCAATCCCACCGGAAAGATCCTCAAACGCGACCTCCGCAAACCGTACTGGGAGAACCGCGAACACAAACTGGTCTGAGTTCGCGTGCTGTAATGGGGCGGTGACTTCGCGCCGCCCCACCACACCCAATCCGACCGATCCGTGCCCGTGCGTCAGCGGCAACGCGTTGGCCGAATGCTGCGGCAAGTACATCAGCGGAGTAGCGCACGCACCGACCGCCGAAACCCTGATGCGTTCGCGTTACACGGCTTTCGCTGTGATGGACGACGAATATCTCACGCAGACTTGGCATCCCGACCATCGCCCAGCCCAACTCGATCTCGACCCCGACCAGAAATGGCTCCGGTTGGAGATCCTGGACACCGAACGGGGCGGGCTGTTCGATTCCGACGGCGTCGTGGAATTTCGCGCTCACTACACATTCGGACGCGAGCGGGGAATGCTCCACGAACGCAGTCGATTTGCGCGAACAGAGGGTAAGTGGCTCTATGTCGACGGCGATATCGGTTAGGTAACTCCGGGCACCGTCGCCGCGGATCCCGATAACGCGAGCCCTACGATCGAGTCATGACAACGAACCGGACGAGATCATTTGCCGCTGTCGCTGCCATCGCAGTGGGCGTGAGCCTGACTGCCTGTTCGCAGGACGCGGAGACCACTCCCACGGCAGCCACCTCGGCCGTCACCTCGACCTGGACCTCGAGTGCAGCAGCGTCGACCACAGAACCAGTCCCGACGGACAGCTCCGACAAGACGTCGGCTGCGGGCACCGAATCCAAGCTCACCGTCGTCGACATCCGAGTGGGCGAGCACGACGGATTCGATCGTGTCGTCTACGAAATGGGCGGAACCGGCACACCCGGTTGGCGCGTCAAGTACGTCGACGCGGCGACGCAGGAAGGCAGCGGTAAGCCCGTGGACATCAAGGGTGCCGCAGTGATCCAGGTCCTGATCGACGGTTCCGCATATCCCTTCGACAGCGGAGTCGAGCAGTACTCCGGCCCCAACCCGGTCCCCGGCGTCGGCGGAGTCGTGACCGAGGTCAACGGGTCCAACGTCTTCGAGGGAGTCACGCAGTCGTTCATCGGCGTGACCGAGAAGCAGCCGTTCACGGTCACGACGCTCAGCGACCCTCCTCGCGTGGTGGTCGACGTGGCCCGCTGAGGCCGCACTTGACCTGAAGTTTGGTTGAGGTTCTACCTTCGTGTCGTACCGGCCACGTAATCTTCGTGGCCGGCGACCGGAGGGGCGAAGTCATGAGTATGGAAGTCACCGCGTGGAACGCGATGTACAACGCGATGCACGCGCAAGAAGATCGGCGCCCGTTCTCGAAGGCGACACTGAAGCGGATCGCGACGTTCGCAGTTCCACAGAAACGCAACCTCAGCTGGTACCTCGTACTGAGTGTCGTCACTGCTGCGCTTGCCGTGGCAACACCTGTCCTGGCCGGGCGCGTGGTCAACGCGATAGTCGGCGGCGACGCCGTCGACGTGGTCGTCAAACTTGCCGCCCTGATCGCACTGGTTGCACTTCTCGAAGCCGCTCTGGGACTGTTGACCCGGTGGCTCTCGGCCAGCATCGGCGAAGACCTGATCCTGCATCTGCGCACCACCGTCTTCGATCACGTCCAGAAGATGCCCATCGCGTTCTTCACCAGAACTCGAACCGGAGCACTGGTAAGCCGTCTCAACAACGACGTCATCGGCGCTCAGCGCGCCTTCAGCGACACCTTGTCCGGAGTGGTCAGCAATCTGGTCACCCTGGTGATCACGCTGATCGTCATGCTCGGGATCTCCTGGCAGATCACCGTCCTCGCGCTGCTACTTCTCCCGATCTTCGTCATCCCCGCACGGCGCATGGGCGCCAAACTTGCAGCACTCAATCGTGAAGCAGCCAACCATAATTCGCTCATGAGCACCCAGATGACGGAGCGGTTCTCCGCTCCCGGCGCGACTCTGGTCAAGCTGTTCGGCCGCCCGTCGCAAGAATCTGCGGAGTTCGCGGTTCGCGCCAGGCGTGTGCGCAACATCGGAGTCCGGACCGCAATGCTGCAGTCCGTCTTCGTCACAGCACTGACGCTGGTCTCGGCCCTTGCTCTTGCCCTCGTCTACGGACTCGGCGGCTTCTACGCGCTGCGCGGACAGTTGGACGCAGGCGCCGTCGTGGCGATGGCACTGTTGTTGACGCGGCTGTACTCACCGTTGACCGCACTGGCCAGCGCCCGGGTGGACGTCATGAGCGCCCTGGTCAGCTTCGAGCGGGTATTCGAGATTCTCGATCTGGCGCCGCTCATCACCGAGAAGCCCGATGCACGCACGGTGCCGCAGGGCCCGGTGTCCGTCGAGTTCAAGAACGTCACTTTTGCTTACCCATCCGCGGACAAGGTGTCTCTCGCGTCCCTGGAGGAAGTCGCGATCCTCGACACCCGCGGCGGCGAGGACGTGTTGCACGACCTGTCGTTCCGCACCGAAGCAGGACAGATGGTCGCCTTGGTCGGCACGTCCGGTGCCGGAAAGTCGACCGTGGCGCAGATGATTCCGCGCCTCTACGACATCGACTCCGGTTCGGTCGAGTTGGGCGGCGTCGACGTCCGCGACCTCAGTGCCGATTCCATCCGGGAGACCGTCGGCATGGTCACGCAGGACGGGCACCTGTTCCACGAGAGCCTTCGATCCAACCTGCTCCTTGCGCGACCGGATGCCACCGAAGAAGATCTGCGTGAGGTTCTGGAGCGCGCACGGCTCACCGACCTGGTTGCGTCGCTGCCCGACGGACTGGAGACCGTGGTGGGTGAACGCGGTTACCGCCTCTCGGGCGGCGAGCGTCAACGCCTGACCATCGCACGCCTGCTCCTGGCCCAGCCTCGCGTCGTCATCTTGGACGAGGCCACCGCGCATCTCGACTCGACGTCGGAAGCTGCGGTTCAGGAAGCACTCGGCGAAGCACTCGCCGGGCGGACTGCGGTGGTGATCGCTCACCGATTGTCGACGATCCGTTCCGCGGACCTGATCCTTGTCGTCGAGGCAGGCCAGATCGTCGAGCGCGGCAACCATGAGGAACTGCTCGCGCGCGGCGGCCGCTACGCCGAGTTGTACCGCACGCAGTTCGACACCAACGCCCGGAAGAACGGCGCCCTCGCACCGACGCCGATCTGATACCGCGCAGCGCCTTGCCCCCCACACAGAAAACAGGCGCTGTCCTCCTCGCGGAGGGCAGCGCCTGTTTCAGTCTTCATGACAGTCGTTGAAGCTGTAGGTCAGTCGTTGTAGCGATCGCGTCCGCCACCGCGGCGGTCGTCACGTCCACCACGATCGTCCCGGCCACCACGGTCGCCACGGCCACTCGGACGTCCCTGCGGCGGCCCGAAATCAGGCTGCAGCTGGATCAGGACGCCGGAGATGCGTGTGCGACGCAAAGCTTCGAGAGTCTCGTTGGAGAGGTCGGCCGGCAGCTCGACGATGCTGTGATCCGGGCGAATGCTGATGTGCCCGAAGTCGCTTCGACGAAGCCCACCCTCGTTGGCGATGGCACCGACGATGGCACCCGGAACGACGCGGTGACGCTTGCCGACTGCAATGCGGTACGCGGCCAGCTCCTGGCCCTCGGGCCCACGCGAGCGCGGGGCCGGGCCGTCGTCGAAACGACGGGGAGGACGTGGTTCACGAGGCTCGCGCTCACGACGCGGCGGTGCCGGCGGCTCGGGAGAAAGCAAGAATGCTTCGCCGTCGCGCGACTGCAACGCCAGAGCGGCAGCGATGTCGATGAGCGGAACGTCGTGTTCCTGGTCGTAGTCCTCGATCATCTTGCGGAACATCGCGAGATTCTCCGAGGCCAGGCTCTCGGTGATGGAGTCACCGAACTTGGCCACGCGCTGGGCGTTGACGTCGTCGACACTGGGAAGCTGCATCTCCGCAAGCGGCTGACGGGTCGCCTTCTCGATGGACTTGAGCAGATGACGCTCACGCGGGGCGACGAACAGCAACGCGTCACCCTGACGACCGGCGCGGCCGGTACGACCGATGCGGTGGACGTACGACTCCGTGTCATGCGGGATGTCGTAGTTGACGACGTGGGAGATTCGATCCACGTCGAGGCCTCGAGCGGCAACGTCGGTCGCGACGAGGATGTCGAGGGCGCCGTTCTTGAGCTGACCGATGGTCCGCTCACGCTGTGCCTGGACGATGTCGCCGTTGATCGCGGCAGCCGAGTGCCCGCGGGCCCGCAGCTTCTCCGCCAGGTCTTCGGTGGCCTGCTTGGTACGGACGAAGATGATCATCGCCTCGAATGCCTCGACCTCGAGGACTCGGGTCAGTGCATCGAGCTTGCGCTGATGAGCAACCTGAATGTAGCGCTGCGTGATGTTCGAGGCGGTCGACGTCTTGGACTTGACGGTGATCTCGACCGGATTGTTCAGGTACTGCTTCGAGATCCGGCGAATCGAGCCGGGCATCGTTGCCGAGAACAGAGCGACCTGCTTGTCGCCGGGGGTGTCGCGGAGGATGCGCTCGACGTCCTCCTGGAACCCCATCTTGAGCATCTCGTCGGCCTCGTCGAGAACGAGGTACTTGAGATTGGTCAGATCCAGGGTGCCCTTTTCGAGATGGTCGATGACACGACCCGGGGTACCGACGACGACGTGTGCGCCGCGGCGCAGGCCCGACAGCTGGACGCCGTAGCTCTGGCCACCGTAGATCGGCAGCACGTTGAGTCCGGGGATGTGCGCGGAGTACTTGCCGAATGCCTCGGCAACCTGAAGCGCCAGCTCACGCGTGGGAGCAAGCACCAGCGCCTGGGTCTGCTTGATCGACGTGTCGATCCGCGACAGGACTGGAACTGCGAAGGCTGCGGTCTTGCCGGTACCGGTCTGTGCGAGACCGACGACGTCCTTGCCTTCGAGCAGCGGCGGAATGGTGGCAGCCTGAATGGGCGAGGGCGACTCGTAGCCCACGTCTGACAGTGCCTTCAGTACCCGATCATCGATGTCGAGGTCGGCAAATGTTGGGGGTTCGGGGTCACGCTCAATATCACTCATTTGACCAGCAGTTTAGCGGATAGAGTATAGACACGACGACATACCGGGGGTGCTTTTACGACAGATCCACCCTCCCAGCGGGTTTCGCCTAGCGTAGGAAGCATGACCGAAGCCACCGCAGCCACCCCCTCCCAGACCGTTGTCGCGATTGCCCAATTCGCCCCGGGGACGGACAAGAAAGCCAACCTCGAATCACTGCGATCACTGGCTTCCGATGCAGCAGCACGCGGCGCGAAAGTTGTCGTGGCGCCGGAATACTCGATGTTCACCGCACCGAAGACGGATGAGCGTTTGATCGAGTCCGCGGAGGACCTGGACGGCGAATTCGGTTCGGCGCTGGCGTCGGTCGCCGCGGAGTTCGGAATCTTCCTCGTGGCAGGAATGAACGAGCGGATCGACGACGTGAGCAGAATCTCCAACACCCTCGTCGCGATGGACCCGAACGGCGAACTGGTGGCGACCTACCGGAAACTGCATCTTTACGACGCTTTCGGTTACCAAGAGTCGGCCGTGATCCGCGCGGGCGAGATCACCGAACCGCAGACTTTCGGGTGCGACGGCCTGACCTTCGGCCTCCAGACCTGCTACGACCTGCGCTTCCCGGAAGTCACCCGGCGCATCGTCGACGTCGGCGCAGACATCTTGCTCCTGCCCGCCCAGTGGGTGCCGGGGCCGCTCAAGGAAGACCACTGGACCACTCTCGTGCGCGCCCGGGCCATCGAGAACACGATGTACATCGCAGCGGCAGATCAGAGCGCGCGCGGCGGCGCGGGTGCCAGCATGATCGTGGACCCGATGGGCGTCGTGATGTGTTCACTTGGCGAGCAGGTCGGGGTCGCCACCGCACTCGTTTCGGCTGCTCGCATCGCCGAGGTACGCGAGAAGAATCCCGCTCTCGCGCTGCGGAGGTTCACAGTCTCGTCGCGGTGACCTGCAGCGAGTAGCGTCGAACTGGTCGGGGTTCGAGCTTCTCGAGGACAACGCAGTGACCCAGTATCGGGATCGATCTTCCGCCGGCAAATTTCTGGCCGGGCGGCTCGAGACCTTGCGTATCGACAAGCCCGTCGTTCTCGGACTCCCGCGCGGCGGAGTTCCGGTCGCAGCCGAAGTGGCTGCGGCACTGAAGGCTCCGCTCGACATCGTGGTGGTGCGCAAGCTCGGCAGTCCGTACAACCCGGAACTGGCGATGGGCGCCATCGGTGAGGGCGGCGTGCGGGTCCTCAACCACGACGTCATCGCAGCGGTTCGCGTCTCGAAAAGAGAACTCGTCGCCGTCGAACGCGACGAGCGAACCGAATTGGAACGGCGGGCGCATCTCCTGCGCGAGGGGCGGACCCCGGTTTCCCTCCACGGACGCACTGCGGTGATCGTCGACGACGGAATGGCTACGGGCGCGAGTGCCGCCGTTGCCTGCCGATGCGCGCGCACCGCGGGTGCTGCCGCCGTGATCGTCGCTGTCCCAGTAGCGTCCCCCGAAGCCATGAGAGTGATCGCGTGCTCCGCCGATCGGGTCGTCTGCCCCTTCGTTCCTGCCCTGTTAGGCGGCGTCGGTGCTGCATTCGAGGACTTTCATCAACTCAGCGACGACGAAGTGCTGTCCTTCCTCGCCTGAGTGCACACCTCTCCAGCCTGAGCACAGTCCAAGAGATCTCTGAGAATTTGTGATGTGTGCAACATTTCGCTCCTCGGTGCCGATAGCCCAAATGGAACAAAAAGAATTCGGCTTTCTGGAGGAACCGTGACCATCTCGACCGATACCGTCGACGCCGTCGCAGCTGCGTGCCGTGACCGCCTGGGCGACCCTTCCGCCTGGGTTGCGTCAGACGCTTATCGACAGAGCCTCGCCCTGTGCATCATCGAATCCGTTCAGTCCACGTCGGGTCACAGCGAAGTGACCGTCGTCGATCGCTACCTGGCGTACCGGAAAGCCCGCGAGGACAAACCCGTCACGGATGGCGCACGTGAACTACTCCGCACCTTCGAGGAAGCCGGCAGTTCGGACCAGTGGGCAGGCAAGATCGGCTCGTACAAGCGTCGCTACACGGCGACGGGTGTCCCGATCGAGGCACGGCACATCCAACAGGTCGCCGAGAAACTCCATCACTTGCGGATCAACAGCGTCGAGGACCTGCTGTCGGCCGCCGATTCCGACAACGCTCTCGAAGCCGTTCACCATGCCTGGGTGGACGCGTGCGGAGACGGTTCCGAAGTGACCTGGGCCCACCTGTTGATGTTGGCCGGAATTCCGCACACCGATCTGGGGACCGCTGCCGACACCTTCATCAGCGCGACACTCGGCACCACCGAGTTGCCGGGAGACACCTCGGAGATCCTTGCAGCTACTGCAGAGCAACTCGGAGTGGATCCGGACCGATTGGACTACGCAATTCGGCGGTGGCTGTCCGTGCACGGTCGCACGCTCCAACACGTCGCCTGAGTACCTGTAAACAGGCGGTCACACTAAACTGCAGGTCAGCGCCCGACCAGTTCTACCGAATAGTAACGACAGTGCAAAATGACGACTAATGTGATGCAATGCACATCAGAAATGTCAGTAGTCACTGGAGGGGTCAATAGTGCGCGAGTTCTCAGTTCCACAGTCGTTCTCAATTCCGGAGAACGTATCCATGGCCGACTCCGTGTTCCGTCACGCCGAAGAAGACCCCACATTCGTGCCGTTCAAGAGGCCGTCGAACGGTGGATGGGTCGACGTCACTGCAGCTGAATTCGCGAAGCAGGTCTCCGCAGTTGCCAAGGGCCTGATCGCGTCAGGTGTCGAGCTCGGCGACCGCGTCGCTATCCTGTCCGCGACTCGCTACGAGTGGGTCGTTCTCGACTACGCCATCTGGACTGCCGGCGGATGCACCGTCGCGATCTACGAGACCTCCTCCCCTGATCAGGCGCAGTGGATCCTCGAGGATTCAGCGACGACACTTCTGGTCGTCGAAACGGCCAAGCACGCGGAGACTCACAAGGAAGTCACCGACGGCGCAGAAGCCCTCCGCGAGGTTCTTGTCATCGAGTCGGGTGCGATCGACGAGCTGTCCAGTCGCGGTTCGGCAATCACCGACGAAGAACTGCACACTCGTCGTCACCAGGTCACCGCTGCCTCGCCCGCGACCCTGATCTACACCTCCGGAACCACCGGACGCCCCAAGGGTGTCCAGCTGACGCACTCCAACTTCTACGCCGAGTCCAACGCCTGCCGCCTGGCGATGCCGGAGTCCATGGTCCCCGGCAAGAAGACTCTGATGTTCCTGCCGCTTGCCCACGTATTCGCGCGGGCGATCTCCTTCGGCGCTTTCGACGCCAAGGTCACCGTCGCCCACACGTCGGACCTGACGACGCTGCTCGAGCAGTTCGCCGGCTTCAAGCCCAACTTCATCCTCTCGGTGCCCCGCGTGTTCGAGAAGGTGTACAACTCGGCTCGCCAGAAGGCAGTCGACGGCGGTAAGGGCAGCATCTTCGACAAGGCTGCTGCCACCGCCATCGAATACAGCGAATCCCTCGAAAAGGGTGGCCCCGGCCTGGCACTCAAGCTCAAGCACGCGGTATTCGACAAGCTCGTCTACTCGAAGTTGCGTGCAGCTCTGGGTGGCGAGTGCGAGCGTGCAGTCTCCGGTGGCGCAGCCCTCGGCGCGCGCCTCGGCCACTACTTCCGCGGCGTCGGCATCCCGATCTACGAGGGCTACGGACTCACCGAGACCAGCGCCGCAATCACCGTCAACACCTCGAGCGCGCAGCGCGTCGGCACCGTCGGCAAGCCGATCAACGGCCATGCAGCACGGATCGCCGAGGACGGCGAACTCCTCCTGCAGGGCCCGGTCGTGTTCGCCGGCTACTGGCACAACGAGAAGGCCACTGCCGAATCCATCGTCGACGGCTGGTTCCACACCGGCGACCTCGGCTCGATCGACAACGAGGGCTACGTCTCCATCACCGGACGCAAGAAGGAAATCATCGTCACCGCGGGCGGCAAGAACGTCGCACCGGCAGGCCTCGAAGATTCCCTGCGCGCGCACGCTCTGATCAGCCAGTGCCTCGTCGTCGGCGACGGTCAGCCGTTCATCGGTGCACTGATCACCCTCGATCCGGAGACACTGCCCGGTTGGGTCGAGCGCAACGGCCTGCCCGCCGGCACCCCGATTGCCGATCTGGTGAAGAACGCCGACCTGATCGCCGAGATCGACTCGGCCGTTGCCGACGCGAACAAGAAGGTCTCCAACCCCGAGCAGATCAAGAAGTACACGATCCTCGAGGTCGACTTCACCCAGGAGACCGGTGAATTGACGCCGACGCTCAAGCTCAAGCGCAACATCATTCACGAAGCTCACAAGACCAAGATCAGCGACCTGTACGCCTGATCGATCGTCTTTCACGAGTCTGGCCCGGTTCGAATGCGAACCGGGCCAGACTCGTTTCACTGTCCGGCGGAGAGTAGTTCCTCTTCGATCTCGGATGGAAGGCCGTGCACCGCACGATCCTCCCGCTGAGTCGGCAGAGTTTCTCGCTGCATCCACTCCCAGGTATCGCGCACGGTGTCTTCGACGGGCCGGCACCGCAGCCCTGCTTGCCCCGCCTTGGCGGTGTCGGCTTCGAGGAAGCCCGCGAACTCACCCTCCTGCGGCACCCAACACGGAAGTTGTGTCCACGGCTGCGCTCCAGCGGCCGCCAGCCTGTCCTCGTCGATCCACACGAGTTCAGCGTCCGAACCGGTGGCAACCACGCACGCCTGGAGGAGTCCGGAGGTAGTGGTGTGGCCGGACGGGCTGATGACGTCGTATGCCCCGCTGATCCCGGCTGCCAGTCCGGCCAGGACAAAGGTTGCGATGTCGCGGGCATCGACGTACTGCAACGGTCTGGTCGGCACTCCGGGAGCAACGACACGTCCGCCCGCCGCGATGCGCTGCAGCCACCACGGCAACCGCCCGATGTCCTCGCGCGGGCCGAGGATCAAACCTGCCCTCGCGAGTAACGCGTCCGGGAAGGATTCCAGGACAGCGAGTTCGGCCCCGCGTTTGGCGGACGCGTAATCGCTGTAGTCATCGGAGGTCGCAGATGCGGCCACCACTGGTGAGGTCTCGTCTACGTGCAAGCCCCATTGGTAGACGGATCCACTGGAGATGTATGCGTACCGGTCGACGTGACCGCGCAAAACGCGTGCATTCTCACCGACCACTCGGGGGCTACCCGACCAGGTGTCGACGACAAGATCCCATCGACGATCACCGAGCGCATCAACCATCGCACGCTGATCGGTGCGATCCGCGAACAGGACCTCCGCTGTAGGTGGTGGCGCTCCGGTGAGCCCACGATGGAGCACTGTCACTTCCCAGCCCCGAGCCAAAGCGTCATCGACGAGAGCGTGGCCGAGGAACCGTGTTCCTCCGAGCATCAACAGCTTCATGAGGGCCATCGTCGCTTGAAAAGCGTCGTGCGGCAACACGTTCGTCTGGTAGCGCAATTTCCGGCGACTGAGGCACGGACGAACCGCTCAGATACCTCGTCCGGGATTGAGAACGTTCTTCGGATCGAATGCGGCCTTGACTGCAAGCATCATTTCGCGTTCGGTCTGGCCGACCATGTCCGCCATGTACGGCGCTTTGAGAACCCCGATACCGTGTTCACCGCTGATCGTTCCGCCCAACGCCAGTGCGCCGGCAACGATGTCGTCGAAAGCTCCGCGCGCACGATCCTGCGCACCCGATTCGGCAGCGTCGAACACGATGGTCGGGTGGAGATTGCCGTCGGCGGCGTGACCGAAGGTTCCGATCGTGACGCCGTGGCGATCGGCCGCTTCACGAATGCATTCCAACATGGACGGCAACGCCGGCACCGGCACCGCGACGTCGTCGAGAAGTACCGTGCCCAACGCCTCGAGAGCCGGCAAGGCCATGCGGCGCGCGGCGGTGAACTCTTCACCTTCCACCGGATCGTCGGTGTGGAAAACCTCTCGGGCCCCGGCACTTTCGCACGCCGCGGCGCAGTCCGCTGCCTCGGCGGCCGCCGACCTACCGTCGCACTGGATGAGCAGCATCGCCCCGGCCGATTCGTCCAGCCCCATCTTGGTCAGCCGATTGACGGCGCCGATGGTGACGTCGTCCATCAACTCCATCTGACACGGTTCGGCCACTGCCGACACGGCGAGGACGGCATCGATCGCGGACTCCGCGGAATCGAAGAAGGCGACCACAGTGGTCGCGGCAGTGGGCGCCGTACGCAACCGCATCGTGGCTTCGACGATGACCGCGAGAGTGCCCTCCGACCCGACGAGCAGATGTGTCAGGTCCAGCCCCGCAACATTTTTGCGCGTCCGTGCACCGGTACGGATCACACGCCCGTCGGCGAGTACCGCCGTCAGGGCCGCAACGTGATCACCGGTGACGCCGTACTTGGCGCAACAGATGCCGCCTGCATTTGTCGCCAGATTGCCGCCGATACTCGAGATGGACCGGCTTCCCGGATCCGGTACGTACCAAAGACCCTGCTGTGCAGCAGCTTCCGCCAGGTCACCGTTGATCACTCCGGGCTCCACCGTGGCGGTGCGCGCGGCAGGATCGATCTCGAGAATTCGATCCATGCCCGCGACGCTCAAGACGATGCATCCGTCAAGTGCGTTGGCGGCGCCGGCCAACCCGGTACCTGCCCCTCGAGTCACCACCGGAACGGCGAGTTCGTGGGCCACCGCCATGACCGCAACGACGTCGTCGACCGTCTTCGCCTTGACCAGCGCGGCGGGCCTTCCGGCTGCGGTGAGCAGTGATTGATCCCGGACGTACGCAGCCATTCGGTCGGGATCGGTTGTCGCCCTGTCCCCCACCGCTTTCTGCAGACGCTCGCCCAACAGATCGATACTCGTGGTCATTGTGTTCGTCCTTCGTAGAATCCGCGCACATGGCGCTCGACCAAAACGGCAGCCTCGTCAACTGCACCGCGCTCGATCGCGTCGGCGATACCCTCGTGCTCTGCCAGCAGTGCGCCGAGCGTGGCCGCCGAGTTCTCGCGCGAGTCGAGTTCACTCAGCAGGTAGCCGGCGATGCTGTCGCGGAGAACCGTCATGACCAACCCGAACGCCTTGTTCCCGCCGGCTCCGGCCAGCGCAACGTGAAAGTCGACATCGGCGTCGTGGAATGCGACCGAGTCGTCGGCAAGGGTTGCGACGCGCATCCGCTCGATCGCATCCCGGGCGCCGTTCGGCACCGCGACGACAGTGCGCAGCGCAGCAGCTTCGAGCAGCACTCGCAATTCGACAAGATCGCCCAATGGAACTGCACCCACCTGCAACGCCGTGCTGAGAGCTGTGGCCGCGGAATCGGCCGTATGCTCGTGCGTCACCCGAGGCCTGGCAGTAGAAGTGGTGTCCGCGCCGGTCAACAATCCCTGCGCTTGCAGGACCCGAAGGGCCTCACGGACCGTCGATCGACCCACCGAGAACGTCTGTGCAAGTTCCTGTTCGGTGGGCAATGCCTCACCGACCGGGAGTGAACCGTCGAGAATGGCAGCGCGGATTCGTCCCGACACGGCAAGGCTGAGCGGCATGCGCGACAACGGAGTCGTATCCATGCCGCGACGCTACCACCCCTTGCCTGCTTGTCTGACAAACTGTTTAATTGAGGAGATTCGTGACCCGGACCACAACAGAGAAGGTGCCGACCATGACCGACAAGCTCGAATTGGATCCCGCGACCACCGCCGTCGTGCTCATCGAGTACCAGAACGACTTCACCACCGAGGGCGGTGTTCTTCACGAGGCCGTCGCACCAGTCATGGAATCGAACGGACTCCTCGCGAACACCGCCGCGCTGGTCGATGCGGCCCGTGCGGCGGGTGTCACCGTGATGCACGCACCGATCACCTTCGCCGAGGGGTACAACGAAATCACCTCGCATCCGTACGGAATCCTCAAGGGCGTCGTCGACGGAAAGGCCTTCGTGAAGGGTTCCTGGGGAGCTGCGATCGTCGACGACCTCACTCCGAAAGACGGCGACATCGTCATCGAGGGCAAGCGTGGACTCGACACTTTTGCCAGCACCAACCTCGATTTCATTCTGCGTAGCAAAGGAATTCGCACGATACTTCTCGGCGGTTTCCTGACCAACTGCTGCGTCGAATCGACCATGCGCACCGGATACGAGAACGGCTACCGGGTCATCACACTCACCGATTGTGTAGCCGGAACTTCGGTCGCCGAACACGAGAACGCGATCACCTACGACTACCCGATGTTCTCGCACCCCGTCACGTCGAAAGAGGTGCTCGGCGCGCTCTCCTGAGAGGACTACCTGGAATGCGCGAGAAGGAATTCACGGCTGACGTTGGTGACACTGGCGTGAACCTTCTCGTGCAGCAGGTCGTGACCGGCGTCCTCGAACTCGCGCATCTCGACGTTGCGCAGCGTCCGCGCCCAGTCCCGGACGGGATCGACCGGGGCGATCCGGTCGTCGGTACCGTGAACGACCAGGACTGGGATGCCCGCGTCGGAGAGTTCCGCCCACCCGTGTTGCTCGACCGCACTGCGCGGAATGCCGCACAGCACTGCGGAGGCAAAATCGTGATCGCGATGAGCCAGCATCGTCAGCGCCGTCACCGCACCCAAGGAATGGCCCATCACCGCCTGCGGGACTTCGGGCAGTTCCGCCAAAGCGATGTCAGCGAGCGCGGCTGCATCGGCAGCAAGATCGGAGAGCGGAGCCCCGACTCCCGGATCACCCTCTGACAAACCGTGCCCGGTGTGATCGATCGCCCACACGTCGATCCCCGACGCCGTCATTGCGCCCGCGAAGCGGTGATACTGGCCGCTGTGCTGGCCGAGACCGTGCAGAAAGACCAGTGACACCGTGGGCACCGCACCCCCTGCCGCCGGCCAATGCCGAAAGTGCACCTGACCGGTTCGTCCGTCGAAGAAAGGCATGATCGTCATTCTGCACGCCGCTACCGATATCCGCGGCTCGTGAGCGATTACTGGTGGGTTGCCTTGTCGGTGAGCGATGGCACAATCGCCCTGTGTTCCTACTCGATGATCAGATCGTCTACAGCGCCAGCGACCTCTCGGCTGCGGCCTCGTGCGAGTTCGCACTGCTGCGGCAACTCGACGCCCGAACCGGTCTGATCGCGGCCGAGGCCGCCGAGGCGGATCCGATGCTCGAACGGACGTCGAGCCTCGGCGACTCGCACGAGCGCGAACAGCTTCAGAAGTTCATCGATCAGCACGGAGACGGCGTCGTCGTCATGCCGCGACCGGAACACTCACGCGCAGGCCTGACCGCTGCCACGTTGGCCACCGTCGAGGCAGCACGATCGGGCGCGCCGGTCATTTATCAGGGAACCTTTTTCGACGGCCGATTCCTCGGGTTCTGCGATTTCCTCGTCCGCGAAGGCGACACCTACGCGGTCTACGACAGCAAGCTCTCCCGGCACGCCAAGGTGTCGGCACTTCTACAACTCGCCGCATACGCGGATGCGTTGGAGCGCAATGCAATTGCCGCCTCCGATCAAGTTCATCTACTGCTAGGCGACGGCAGCACGTCGTCGCACGACATCGGAGACATCGCGCCGGTATTCGCGGCACGTAGAGCTGAACTCGAACGAGTCCTCGACGAGCACCGCGCCGAGGGGAAACCGACACAGTGGCTCGACGATCGGTACCTGCGTTGTGGTCGATGCGACACCTGCAGCGTCGAGGTCGAAAGCCATCGAGACCTGCTGCTGGTTGCGGGTGTCCGCGGCAATCAGCGTGAACAGCTGATCGTCTCGGGGATCACGACAATTGACGAACTCGCCGCGAGCACCGGCCCAGTCGAGGGAATCCGCCGGGAAACACTCGACAAGCTCCGTGCACAGGCAGCGGTTCAACTACGCCAGGAACTGTCCGGCGACGCCGAATTCGAGGTCTACGAACCCTCGGCGCTCGGCGGACTCCCCATCCCCGACGACGGCGACATCTTCTTCGACTTCGAGGGCGATCCGCTCTGGGCCGAGGACGGGTCCACCGATTGGGGGTTGGAGTATCTGTTCGGTGTGGTCGAAGGGCCTGCGGACGACTACGTGTTCAAGCCGTTCTGGGCACACGATCGCGAGGGTGAGCGCCAGGCGCTCCTCGACTTCCTCGATTACGTCACCGCGCGTCGAGAAGCTCATCCAGGCATGCACATCTACCACTACGCCGCGTACGAGAAATCGGCGCTGTTGCGCTTGGCCGCACGTCACGGTGTCGGCGAGCAGACCGTGGACACCCTGCTCAGCGAGAACGTGCTCGTCGACCTGTACCCGATCGTCCGCGCGTGCCTGCGGATCGGACAACGCTCGTACAGCATCAAGAAACTCGAGCCGCTCTACATGGGTGAGCACGGCCGTGACGGTGACGTGACCAACGCCGCCGCCTCGGTCGTCGCCTATGCCGACTACTGCGAATTGCGCGACGGCGGACAAGCCGACCAGGCCCGGGAACTTCTTCAGGGCATCTCCGACTACAACGAGTACGACTGCGAATCCACTCTCCGCCTGCGCGATTGGCTCGCCGAGCGCGCCGCAGAACATGGTGTCGAACTTCGAGAGCCGACCGGACAGATCAAGATTCCACTCGAAGAACTCACCGAATCGGAAATCGCACTCCGCGACTTCGCCGGCCACAAGGCCGGTTCGACACGCACCCCCGATCAGCAGGCTGCTGCTCTATTGGCCGCAGCAGTCGGTTACCACAATCGCGAGCGGAAGCCGTACTGGTGGGCCCACTTCGACCGATTGGTCACACCGATCGAAGACCTCGTGGACATCCGCGACGTCATGGTGGTCGAGCAGTCCGAAATCGAAACGGACTGGCACAAGAGCACCGCGCGGCAGAAGAAGTTTCGTCGCCACATCCAGTTGACCGGAAGTTTCGGCACCGGAACGTCTTTGAGCCCGGGCAGTGATCTTTTCGCGCTCTACGCAACCCCCTCCCCCGATGCCGTTGCAAGCGAGAACCCCACCCAACGCGGCACCAGCAGCGTCAAGGTCACCGCCGTGGTCAAGTCCGAAGGGCTCGACGTGGTCACCGTGGAAGAACTGCTCGGCGGTGACGAATACCTCGATACCCCAGTCGCATTGGCACCTGGTCGTCCGATTCCCACGGGACGTATGGAGAAGTCGATCGCCGCTGCCGCATCCGACGCCAGCGAGAGCCTGCCCGAACTGCCACACATCGCGGCAGTCGACATTCTCCGGCGCAGCACCCCGAGAACCCTCTCGGGTTCACCGCTGCCACCTGTCGGCACCGACAACAACTACGCCGACGCCATCACCGCCGCACTTCTCGACCTCGATGATTCCTACGTGGCAGTACAGGGTCCCCCTGGTACGGGCAAGACCTACACGGGCGCTCGTGTCGTCAAGACACTGATCGAACAACATCAGTGGCGAATCGGCGTGGTGGCACAATCACATTCGGTGGTCGAGAACATGCTCGGCGGCATTCTGAAAGCCGGCGTGGACCCTGCACTGGTCGCGAAGAAGGGCAGCCGGAGCAAGACCGCAGAATGGCAGGACATCGCATCCGAAGAATATGCGGGATTCATCGCCGAGGCCGAAGGCGTCGGCTGTGTCATCGGCGGCACTGCGTGGGACTTCTCGAACACCGATCGTGTTCCAGCGGGCAGCTTGGACTTGCTCGTCGTGGACGAAGCAGGCCAATTCGCGCTGGCGAACACCATTGCCGTCGCGATTTCCGCGCGAAACCTGTTGCTGCTGGGCGATCCGCAGCAGTTGCCGCAGGTGAGCCAAGGTACTCACCCCGAACCGGTCGACGAATCGGCACTCGGTTGGCTCGCCGAGGGACACGGCGCACTGCCACCCGAATTCGGCTACTTCCTCGAGAAAACGTGGCGGATGCACCCGGATCTGTGTGCGCCCGTGTCCGCATTGTCGTACGAGGGCAAGCTGCATTCCCAGGAAACCGTGAGTGCGGCAAGAAAACTCGACGGACTCGCTGCCGGAGTACACACGGTGTTCGTCGATCACCGCGGCAATTCCACCTACTCCCCGGAAGAGTCCCAGGAAATCGTTCGCCAGATCCAGGGCCTTCTCGGTACGCCTTGGACCGACCCGAGCGAGTTCGAGGGAACCAGGCCGCTGGAGCAGTCGGACATTCTCGTGGTCGCGGCGTACAACGCCCAGGTGGGCACCGTCGAGCGCGATCTCACCGAGGCCGGTCTCACGGAGGTCGAGGTCGGGACCGTCGACAAGTTCCAGGGCCGCGAGGCTGCGGTGGCAATCGTGTCGATGGCCGCATCTGCCGTCGAGGACGTCCCGCGAGGGATGTCGTTCCTGCTGTCGCGAAACCGTCTCAATGTTGCTGTCTCACGCGGCAAGTGGTGCGCGATCATCGTTCGATCGCACGCGTTGACGCAGTACATGCCCAGTACGCCTGCGGGATTGGTCGAACTGGGTGCATTCATGAGGCTGACGAGCTAGCCGAAGCCTGTCTTACCTGAAGCACTGCCCTACCCGAAGCACTGCCCTTCGCCGCGATAGGTGGGAACCGAGGTTCGGGTGCCGTCGGCTTCGACCACGTACACGCGGTCGAAGCGCTCGCACAGCTCGCCGGCCTTGGCGTGACGGAACCACACGCGGTCGCCGATCGCGATGTTTCCGGCTTCCTTCCCGGTGACCGGCGTCTGGACTTCGCCGGCTCCTTCGTTGCGGAGCAGTTTGAGACCAGCGGGCCAGACCGGTGACGGAACGCGGGTGGCTCCGGCAGGTCCCGACGCGATGTATCCGCCGCCGAAAAGGGTCGTGACCGACGGCGTCGGTTTGCGCACGGCCGACAGCGCGAAGAACAGCGCCGGATCGGGACGGAAGGCACGGTAGCGGTCGAACAGGGTCGGTACGTACAGTCCGGAGCCTGCTGTTACCTCGGTCACCACAGGATCGGCCGAGCTGACCTCCAGCGACCCCGTACCGCCGCTGTTGACGATCTCGAGTGCACCCACGGCATCGGTGACGGCCGCGACCACAGCGCCCCTTCTGGACGCCAATTCGCGGGCAGAGGCCTTCTTGACCCAACCGATCGGAGCGCTGGTGTCCGGGAGGCCGGCGATCTGGGCTTCGTAGAACATCACTCCGACGACGGAGAATCCGCGTTGGCGCGCACGCGCCGCGAGTGCGGCGACCGCGGCAGGTTCGCGCAGCGGCGAGCGTCGTACGCCTAGATGAATCGGGCCGATCCGCAGTGACGCGTCGACGTCGAGACACACGCGGACAGGCGCATCCCCCGTCGACGCCGAACGAATGAGGTCCAACTGCGCATCGTCGTCGACCATCAAGGTGATCGATGCGAGAGCGGTGTCGTCGGCAGCGAGATCCGCGATGGCGCCACGATCGGCGGTCGGGTACCCCATCAGGATGTCCCGTGCGCCGAGCCCGACCAGCCACAGAGCCTCGCGCAGTGAGAACGCCATGATTCCGCGGAATCCGCCGGACGCGGTCAGTGTGTCGCCGAGAGTTTCAGCCAGAACCGTCCGACAACGAACCGATTTGCTCGCCACTCGCACCGGGGTTCCACCGGCGCGGCGCACCAGGTCGGCTGCATTACTGCGCAGTGTGGTCAGATCCAGAGCAGCCAGAGGCGGGTCGAGTTCTCGCGTGGCAGCAGTGAGTCGATCAAGGGTCCTGGTCACAGATGATCCAATCGTCGCGGCGTGCGACCAGTCAATCACCAATCCTGGACGTATGTCCAGGATGGCGGTTCTACTGAGGCGCGACCACGGCTTTGTTGGCGATTACCTGAACCATTTCTCCGAACTCGGCAATAGTCGCGTCGGAGTCACGATCGACCAGCCATCGCAGAACAAGGCCGTCGATCATTGCAAGACTCAGTCGCGCAATCGAACTCAACGGCTCCGTCCACACCGTGCCCGATATCTTGGCGCACTCTTCGAGAAACGACACCGCGAGCTCATCCATGATTCGGTACTGCTCAAATGCAACCGCCCCAGCACGTTCGGCTCCGAGATTGCGACTACGCAGTGCTTGCGCGGTAATTTCGTAGGTCAACAACTGGCGATCCGGGGTTGCCTCGATGGTCGGCCACATTCCGGTCAGGCCGATGTGCAGCAATTCCCTGAGCCCCTGCACGCCACTGAGATCCGGCGCATGGCGGACCTGCGCGAACGCATACTGCATCGACGCACTGAGCTGCAGAATGAGCGTTTCACCCATTGCCGCGATCAGCGCTTCCTTGCTCTCGAAGCAGTAATGAACGACGCCGAGCGATACCCCGGCCTCCTCTGCCACCGCCCTTACCGTCACAGAACTGACACCGCGCTGTTCCGCAATAGACAAGGCGGACTCGACCAATTGTGTGCGGCGTTCGTCCGCCGGGAGCCTGTTCAGCATCCAATGATCGTAGAACGCAAATGACAAAATCTTCGCGCAATACTTGCCTGGACGACCGTCCAAGTACATTATTGCGTAATGGCTTCGGACACTTGGCAGAACTGGGCGGGCACTCAAAGCGCCGCGCCGCGTCGCTTTGCGACGCCGACAAATACCCGTGAACTTTCGTCGTTGGTCGCCGAGGCCGCCTCGCGTGGCCAACGTGTGAAGGCCGTCGGCGCCGGCCACTCGTTCACCGGTGTCGCGGTCACTGACGGTGTCCTCGTCAGCCTGGACAACTTGAGCGGAATCGACTCGATCACACCGACCGACGACGGTGCGCTGGTCACTGTTTTTGCAGGCACTCGCCTTCATGCTCTCAACGACGCCTTGTGGCAACGCGGATATGCGATGGCAAATCTCGGTGACATCGACGTCCAGTCACTGGCCGGCGCGACGTCCACCGGCACGCACGGCACCGGCGCACGATTCGGCGGCATCGCCACACAGATTCGCGGAATCGAGGTCGTTCTCGCCGACGGATCCGTCGTTTCCGCAAGCGCCGACGAAAACGTCGAGTTGTTCGAAGCGGGCCGCCTCGGGTTGGGCGCAATCGGCATCATTTCGAAGATCACTCTCGCCTGCGTTCCGCGATTCACACTTCGCGCAATCGAGGAACCCGACACGCTGTCTCACATACTGGACATCCTCGAGAGCGATCGTCTGGGCCTGGATCACTTCGAGTTCTATTGGTTCCCGCACACCGATCGTGTCCTGACGAAGAGCAATACGCGACTCCCCGGAGATACCGAACCCGATCCGGTGGGCAAGGTCCGCGCGTTCGTCGACGACGAACTCCTCTCGAACACACTCTTCGAAGGTGTCAACCGCGTTGCCACCCTGGCACCGGCCGCGATCCCGAGAATCAACAACGTGTCGTCCCGATTGCTCGGCGCCCGCGAGTTCACCGATCGCAGCTACCGGGTATTCGCGTCTTCGCGCCGGGTGAAGTTCAAGGAGATGGAATACGCGATTCCCCGCGAACACGTCACCGAGACACTTCACGAAATCGATCGCTGGATGAAGAAGTCCGGAACCAACGTCGCTTTCCCCGTCGAAGTACGTTTTGCTGCCGCCGACGACCTCTGGCTCTCCACTGCTCACGGACGCGACACCGCATACATCGCGGTACACCAGTACCACCGCCGACCCGAAACGGAGTACTTCGCCGCGGTGGAAGCCATCGCGCGCGCCGTCGACGGCCGGCCGCATTGGGGAAAAATGCACAACCGGACCGTCGACGACCTGCGTCCGACGTACGACCGACTCGACGACTTTGTCGCCGTTCGAGACAAGTACGACGCGAATCGTGTGTTCGACAACGAATACTTGCGTCAGGTGCTCGGCGACTGACGGTCAGTGCCGCAGTAGTTCCGCTTTTCGCGCATCGCTCGCAAACGAGGCCTTGATCGAGTTCCGGGCGAGGGTGTCTCGCTCGGCCTCCGTCAGACCCAGGGCTCGGCCCAGTTCGGTGAAATTGTCGTCGACATATCCCCCGAAGTAGGCCGGGTCGTCGGAGTTGACCGTGACGATCAAACCCATCTCGAGCATCGATCGAAGCGGATGATCCGACAGCGAATCGAACACCCGCAGACGAACGTTCGACAACGGGCAGACCGTCAGTGGAATCTCCTCGTCGACCAGACGCTCGATCAGGGCAGGATCCTCGAGTGCCCGGACTCCGTGGTCGATCCGCTCGGCGCCGAGAATGTCGAGCGCCTGCCAGATGTACTCGGGCGGTCCCTCTTCACCGGCGTGAGCCACAACGTGCAAACCCTCGGCACGCGCGCGGGCGAACACGTCCTCGAACAGTGACGGCGGGTTGCCGACCTCCGCGGAGTCGAGTCCGAGCCCGACGATCGGAGCCTGCAGGCGAATTATCTCGGAGAAGATCTCCTCGGCGTCCTTGACGGGCTGATCTCGGAGGATGGCGGCGATTGCCGCGCTGCTGAGCCCGAACTCGCGCTCACTCGATGCCACCGCATCCATGATCCCGTCCAGGACCTCGGTCAGCGGAACACCACGGACCACGTGCGCCTGTGGATTGAAGAAGAACTCGGCATGCGCGACGCCGGCGGCAGCCGCGCGGCGGAAGTACGCTCGCGTCAGGTCGGCAAAATCCTCCGCGGTGCGCAGGACGGCCATGTTGGCGAAGTAGAGATCGAGGAACGACTGCAGATCGGTGAACTCGTACCTCGACTTCAGATCGTCGATGTCCTTGTACGGCAAGTCCATTCGATTGCGCTCGGCAAGTCGGTAAATCTGTTCGGGTTCCAGAGAACCCTCGATGTGCATGTGCAGCTCTGCGACAGGTGTAGCCATGTCGGTGTTACCGCCCCTTCCAGACCGGGGCGCGCTTCTCGGCGAACGCCGTCGCGCCCTCGCGTGCATCTTCGGACGCGAACACCGGCGCCATGACCTGCAACTGCTTCGCGAAAGCTTCGTCGTCGGACCAACCGCCGGCCTTGACGATGATCTCCTTGGTGACCGCAACCGCGAGCGGTCCGTTGCGGGTGATGCGATCAGCCAGCTCCAGCGCGCCTTCGAGCGCCTTACCTGGCTCGGTCAACGTGTTCACGAAGCCGTAGCGGTAGGCCTCCTCGGCTGTGAAACTGTCACCGGTCAGGGCCAGTTCCAATGCCTTCTGGTACGGAATCCGCTTGGGCAGGCGCAACAATCCGCCTCCACCTGCGACCAGCCCTCGCTTGACCTCCGGGATACCGAACTTCGCTTCGGACGACGCGACCACCAGGTCGGTGGCAAGCACGAGTTCCGTGCCGCCTGCCAACGCGAAGCCCTCGACCGCCGAAATGATCGGCTTACGCGGCGGCCCTTCCGTGAATCCGAGACCGCGTCCCGGCACGAGTACGTTCTCGCCGGCCACGAATGCCTTCAGATCCATACCGGCACAGAAGTTTCCGCCGGCTCCTGTCAGCACCGCCAAGGACAGATCGTCGTCCGCATCGAGCTCTTCGACCGCAGCGGCCAATGCGTGACTGACCGCCGAGTTGATGGCGTTACGCGCCTCGGGCCGGTTGATGGTGATGATCAGTGTCCGCCCGCGCCGCTCGGTGAGAACCTCGTCCGCCATGATGTCCCTCTCGTTTGTCGACCACGCTCGCGTGACTACGCGACGTTGCGTTCGACAATACGGACGAAGCCATCGGGGTCGATCTGCGCGGTGTCGTGAGTGCAGAACCACCCCTGGGTGAACCTCGTCGAGGTCGCTTGCGGCGAGTTCCAATACCGACGCGTGACACTCGGTCCACGGCACAGCAACTCACCGAAACCACCTGGAGCATCCGGGCCGTACAACGCCACTTCCATTCCACCGAAAGCGATTCCGACGCTTCCGAGGTGGGTGGGTGCCGACTCGGTTGGCAGAATGAGACCAGCCCCACAGGTCTCGGTTTTGCCCCACCCGATCACATGCCGAGCGGCCGGGAACAGGGTCAGCAGCTTGGATTCCTGTTCGGCCGTGATCGGCGACCCGCTGCAATCGATCCACTGAACCGACCTCGAACCGGCACGCGCCGCCGGCCCAAGGGTGAGCAACCGTGGCTCGAGCAGGTCCTCGGGCCGCCCGGTCACGATGTCGACGGTATGCACACTCTCACGCCAGAAGTCGCCGGCGAGGACCACCGTTCCACCGACCACCAACGTCGCGAGCACGTGCACGAATTGCCGTACCGACTTGAAGTCATTGTCCACCAACAGATTGCGCACACCTTCGACGCCGTAATCGCGCGAGTGCAGAATGCCGACGATGGCGGAGAGCACGTTCTCGTTGCTCAACTCGACGCCCAGCATTTCACCCGAAGAATCGGCGGTGTACGCGAGGATCGCCATCTCCTCCGGGGCGGCACCGTCGTCGATGAACGGAACACCGTGTGGGAGTTCCCCGTCGAGCACCAACACCGAGCCACTGTCCGCGATGACGAAGTCCGCCGCGTCGTCGCTCAGATGAACACCCACGGAGACTGGAACACCGCCGGCGAGAATGACGCCGAGGCACGCCTCCATCCACCTCACCCCGGCGGCGACACGAATGGCCACACGGTCACCGATCTCGACGCCTCGCGACTTCAGCCCGCCTGCGACCCGCGACGCCTCGGCCCACAACTCCGCGAAGGTGACCTGCTCGCCGTCGACCTCCTCCACCGCGATGCGTGAGGAGAATCGATGAACGGCGATATCGAGGAGTTCGGACAGCGACGGGTCGAGTTGGCTGTACCGAAGCACCCCGTCACCCGCACGGGTGACACGGGCGTCGGCGAGGAGCTGAGTCGAACACGGGTATTCCACAAGCGTCGACCGCATCGATACCTCCACGTCACTGACAACCCACCGGCCATTCGACTATATGACGTGGATCACAGTTCGTGGAGGTCTCTGGCGATAATCGTCGCAAACTTACTTTCCGGAGTAGACCGCTTTGCCCGGTCCGACCTCGAGGAAACTGCGGACAGCGCCGCGTAGGTCATCGGTGGCGAACAGCGCACCGGACACCCCGGGAGTCACCGAATCAGCGTGGGCGATCCCGCCGGAACGCCAGGCCGCCACGATCTGCTTGGTGGCGTCGTGGGCTCGCGTGGGCCCGTCCGCCAACCGGGCCGCCAGGGCACGCGCCGCAGCATCGACATCGTCGTGAACGGCATTGACGACGCCCCACGAGTGCAGAGTTGCGGCGTCGTAGAGATCGCCGGTCATGACCAACTCCCGAGCCCGTCCGGAACCGGCGCGCTCGGCCAAACGCTGCGGTCCACCCATGGACGGCGTCAGACCGACCACTGTCTCGACCAGTCCGAACTTCGCCTTCGGCGCCGCGAGGATGATGTCGCAGGCCAAGGAGATCTCGAAGGCAGCAGTCAGCGTCAGCCCGTGCGCCGCGTAGATGACCGGGCACGGCAACGCCTCGAGCGGATGGCAGATCTGGGCGAACAGTTCGCGCCACAATTCCGCTCCCTGCTCCGGGTTCAGTCCGTCGAACACATGGACGTCGACGCCGGCCGAGTTGACCTTGCCCTCGGCGCGCAGAAGCACAGCGCGCGGTGGGTTTTCGGTCAGCGCTGCAACATCGGCGATGACGGCGTCGAACATGGCCTGATCGAACAGATTGAGTGGTCCGTGCGCGAACGTCAGGACAGCCACCTCGGCACCACCATCGGTGGTGAAGCGCTCGAGACGGGTGGGATGCGATTCGGGAGCAGTCATGCCGCCACACTGCCACATCGAACCGGCCTACGATCGTCGGGTGGACGGTCTGAGAAATGCACTCGCGGACGTTGTGGGACACCGGTTCGTCGTCGACGACGCCGACGTGTTGGCGACCCGTTCCACCGACCAGACAGGGCGCTACAGCGGGCGCGCCAGCGCTCTGGTCCGACCCGGAAATACCGCCGAAGTCTCGGCAGTGCTGAACGTGTGCCGCTCGCGCGGCGTACCGGTCACCGTTCAGGGCGGGCGAACCGGTCTGGTCGCCGGGACGGTGCCCGAGCACGACGACGTCCTGCTCTCCACCGAACGCCTCGAGGCGATCGGCGAAGTCGATGTTGCCGCCGGTCGGATCACCGTCGGTGCGGGAGCGACACTCGCGCAGGTACATTCGGCGGCCGCCGCCGCCCGCCTGAAATTCGGGGTGGACATAGCTTCTCGGGATACAGCGACGATCGGCGGCATGGTCTCCACCAATGCCGGTGGGCTGCACACGGTTCGATACGGGAACATGGCCGAACAGGTGCTCGGCCTCGAGGTGGTGCTCCCCGACGGGACCACGGTGCGCCGGTCACCGAAAGTGTTGTCCGACAATTCCGGATACAACCTGCCCGCACTGTGGGTGGGCAGCGAGGGAACTCTAGGGGTGGTCACTTCCGTCGACCTGAAATTACGGAAGATACCGACTCACCGCGTCACATCGCTGACCGGTTTCGACACACTCCAAGACGTCGTCGAGGCGGGGCGAGTGTTGCGCACTCTCGACGGCGTCGACGCACTGGAGTTGTTGGACGGGCGCGGTCTCGAACTGGCCGCCCACCATTTGAACGCCGCGGTTCCGACGGGGCGACCGTGGTACCTCCTCGCCGAGGTGTCCGCGGCCCACGATCCGCTGGAAGACCTGGCCGAGCTGCTCGAACGCATCGACCCACCGCAGACCCCGGCCGTGGCGGTCGACGATCCCGGCTCGACGCGTTTGTGGGCGGCGCGGGAGTGTTTCGCCGAAGTGGTCGGACTGTTCGGCCCCCCACTGAAATTCGACGCGGCGCTGCCGCTGGACTCGCTTGCCACCTTCGCCGAGGACGCCGCGGCGGTGATCGCGAGTCGTGCCCCCGCGGCAATTCCGATCCTCTTCGGACACGTCGCCGAGGGAAATATCCACCTCAACGTCCTGAACTGCCCGAACGCCGACACCGTGTACCGCAGCGTCCTCGAACTGGTTCGCGATCACGGCGGAAACGTCAGTTCCGAACACGGGGTGGGCTCGCTCAAACGCAACTATCTGAACCTGGCCCTCTCTGCGGAGGACATAGCCACGATGTGGGCGATCAAGCGAGCCCTGGACCCGAGCGACTATCTCAATCGTGCAGTGATGTTTCCCGACGCGCTTCGGCACTGACGGCCATCGCGTCGTCGTGTGCGTCGCCGCGCAGAGGCCGAGCGAAGCACACCGAAGCGACGAAGCCGATGAGCAGCACGCCGGCGGGCAGCCAGATCGACTCCGACATCGCCGTGCTGAACGGTTCACGGACGAACTCGGGTAGGTGACCCACTCCGGCTTCGGAACTGCCGCCGGTCAGACCCTGAGCCGCCAATCGTGCGGTGATCAGTGCTCCGATCGCGGCACTGCCGAGAACCGCACCCACCTGCCGGGTGGTGTTGTAGACGCCGGCGCCGGCGCCGGCCTGCATCGGAGGCAGGTTGTGTGTGGCGGTGGCCGCGAGCGGCGACCAGATGCATGCGTTGGCGAAGCCGATCAGGCCGATCGGCAGGAGCAGTTCCCAGATCGCGACGTCGGGAGACATCACCAATGCCAGCCAGCCCAGGGCGATCGCGAACAGCAGGAAGCCGGTGCCCGCAATGTAGCGCGGATGCGTCTTGTCGACGAGCTTGCCGATGATCGGCGCAAAAATGCCGGTCAGCACGGCCATCGGAACGAGGAGGAGCGCCGACTGCGTCGGGGAGAGTCCGCGAACTGCCTGGGTGTAGAACATCAGCGGAAGGACCATCGACGTGATCGCGAAGCCCATCGCGGTGATGGCGACGTTGGCGAGCGAGAAGTTGCGGTCCTTGAAGAGTTCGAGTGGGAGCAAGGGCTCGTTCTTGTTGCGTGACTGGTAGAACACGAACACCGCGAGCAACACCACACCGGCGCCGATCAGGCTCCAGACGAATCCGTTCCAGTCGTACGAACTGCCTTCCTGGATTCCGAACACGAGCAGGAACATGCCTGCGGCGCTGAGAATCACGCCGGGGATGTCGAACTTGTGCTCGCTGGTCGGCAACGACGGAACAAGCTTCCACGCGAGGAGGAATGCGATGACACCGACCGGGACGTTGACGATGAAGATCCATTCCCAGCCGAGATTGTCGACCAACACACCACCGGCAAGCGGACCGACCAGCGTCGCAACACCGGCAACCGCGCCCCACAGGCCCATTGCGGCGCCACGCTTGTTCGGCGCGAACGTGCGTGTGATGACGGCCATCGTCTGAGGCGTCATCATTGCGGCGCCCAGACCCTGGAAAGCTCTTGCCAAGATGAGCATCTCGACGCTGCCGGACAGACCACACCACAGTGAAGCGCCGGTGAACAGTACGAGGCCGATCATGTACAGGTTCTTCGGTCCGAACCTGTCACCGAGCCGGCCGGTGACGAGCAGCGGCACCGCGTACGCCAGCAGGTACGCGCTGGTGACCCAGACGACCTTGTTGATGTCGGTGCCGAGGTCCTCCATGATCGCAGGGTTGGCGACAGCGACGATGGTGCTGTCCACCAGAATCATGAAGAACCCGATACACAGCGCCCACAGCGCGTGCCAGGGATTGACCTGCTTTTCCATCTTCAGTCCTTAGGTAGTGCGGACGAGCCTGCGGAGCCGGCCAGCCGGTCGAGAAGTTCTTGTGAGAGCCAGGGCATTTCGCCGCTCTCGATGTCTGTCACCAACGCGCCGATCCACTCTCTTTCGGCGACGGTCAGTGCGTGGGCGTAGTCCGCGCCCACCGTGAAGATTCGTGGTTTTTCCGCCGCCTTCAGCGCTTCGTAGTCGGCCTCGAATTTCGCGATCGTCTTGTCGAGGTGCGCGAGACGAATTCGAAGCATCTGACACGCGGTGGACGCGGAGAGGTTGTGCATTTCGGCGAGCGCGAGCGGCAACCGCGGATACTCCCGCACCGGAACCGCCAACATCTCACGTAGTTGATGCTCGAGGGCCTCACGGCCCCGGGCGGTGATCTCGTACGTCGTCCGTTCGGGCCGGTTGCCCTCACGATCGGTCCCGATCGAAGCCAGAAGTTCCTGCTTCTCCAACCGGGAAACCGTGTGATAGAGCGATCCCGGCTTGATCTTCACCAACTGATCGCCCCGGCGAACCGAGGCCAGTTGATACATCTCGTACGGATGCATCGAACGCTCGGACAGCAGGCCCAGAACGGTGATTCCCAGAGGCGTCAAAGACACGTCACCCATGAGTCCCCCTCCCTGACAAGCCGCAATTGACTATTTCTTGACTATTCCACCTGAAATAGTCCACATGGAATATACGACCTCTGTCCATCTCGATCAACCCGTTCGAATCGGACTAGCCTGTAGCGAGTGGACGAACATCACCTCGACATCATCCGACTCGCTTGGGCACGTGAACTGGGCCTCGGCGACTCGGCACTTCGGCCGGCACACACGGCCCGCGTCGTCGGCGACGACATCCACGTTCTCGATCTGGCAGGCTCAGGTGCGATCGTCGGGCCGCAGTGGTTCATCGAGCGCACCGAGGACATCTCCGTCGACGCCCTGCTGCAACCGGCGCGTCTGCTCGAGATCGCCGGCGATCACGGCGGCCGAATCACCGGCCCCGTCGATCTCGCTTTCCTCGGCGACTACACGGACGCGCCACCCGACGAGCAACTACTGATTTCCCACGACATCGACGATGCCCTCGCCGTCGCTGCGCTCTGCCCACCCGACGACAGCACCACAGCCGACCTCGGGAACCGGACGCGGTGGTTCACCGCCCTCACCGATTCCACCGAGGTGCTCGGATGCGCGGCGTACTCCGAATTTCAGGGATTCGTGGCAGATCTCACGACCCTGACTGCTCCAGCGCATCGCCGTCACGGAATCGGCTGCGCAGTAACGCTTCTCGCTGCGGAGGACGCTCTCGATTCCGGCTTGATCCCGCAGCTACGCACAAGTCGCGGCAGTGCGATCGGCGCGACGCTTCCACGTAAAGCCAAATTCGACGTTCTGGGGGCATACGCTCGGGTACACGTGCACCTGCCCAGTTGACACTCGAACGAGAGGGACCGCAGATGAGTACGGAAGACGGCGCGAGCGAACCGACATTCGTCGAAGAGGGTCGTGAATTCAAACGCGACACCAACTACATCCCGACCCGGATCACCGAGGACGGCCGCGACGGTTACCCCGTCGAACCCGGGCGATACCGGTTGATCGTGGCACGTGCCTGCCCGTGGGCAAACCGCGCCATCATCGTCCGCCGCCTACTCGGCCTCGAAGACGTACTGTCGATGGGCATCTGCGGTCCGGTTCACGACAAGCGAAGCTGGACTTTCGATCTCGACCCGGGCGGCGTCGATCCCGTACTGAAGATCCCGCGACTGCAGGACGCATACTTCGCCCGAGATCCCCACTACCCCAGGGGAATCACGGTGCCCGCCATGGTGGAGATCGCCACGGGCAAGGTGATCACGAACGACTACCCACAGATCACCCTCGACTTCTCGACGCAATGGAAGAAGTACCACCGCGAAGGCGCACCGGATCTGTACCCGGAGCCTCTGCGAAACGAAATCGACGAAGTGGCCGAGTACGTTTTTCGCGACGTCAACAACGGCGTCTACCGCTGCGGTTTCGCCGGTTCACAGCAGGCGTACGACGAGGCATACGACACGCTGTTCGCCCGCCTCGACTGGCTCACCGAACGTCTTGCCCGGCAACGTTTCCTGGTGGGCGACACCATCACCGAAGCCGATGTGCGCCTGTTCACCACGCTGGCGCGGTTCGATCCCGTCTATCACGGCCACTTCAAGTGCAACAGAAGCAAACTCAGCGAGATGCCGGTGCTGTGGGACTACGCGCGCGATCTGTTCCAAACCCCCGGATTCGGTGACACCATCGACTTCACACAGATCAAAGCGCACTACTACATCGTGCATTCCGAGATCAATCCCTCCGGAATCGTGCCCAAGGGACCGGAATTGACACACTGGCTCGAACCGCACGGACGCGAACAGTTGGGTGGCCGACCGTTCGGGGACGGCACACCACCTCATCCGCCCATCCCGTCGGAAGTGGTTCCGGCAGAGCACTGGGCCACCAGGTAGGTCGCGGGGGGCTACTCCCCTGCGTACGTGCCGAAACTCCAGTACACACCTTCGGGATCACGGCAGGTGAACCCCCGCGAACCGTAGTCCTCGTCGCGCAATCCCTGCGTGATCGTGGCGCCCGCCGCGACAGCGCGTTCGTGGAGTGCATCGGCGGCGTCCGCGTCGTCCACGACGATGTACACCGAACCGATTCCAGGCGGCAGGCCGGCGATCGCCGAATCGGTGCGCGGCGAACCCAACATGATGCCGCCACCGCCCGGCCAGTCGAGTTGGGCGTGGTCCACCACGTCTCCCTCTCCGTAGACGGCCTTCTCCACGAAACCGAAGGTGCTCACCAGAAAGTGGATTGCCGCACGGGCGTCGAGGTAGCGCAGCGTCGGCCAGATGGTCGTCGAACGAGATTCCGAAGTGGCGGTCATAACACTCGAACTCCTGCCTGGGAAAACTCACGAAGAAAACCGAGTCTCGTACGAGCCTATGGCCCCGGTGATCACCGCCGCCAGCGAAAACTTCACCTATTCTCGAGATACGGTCCACCTCGCTTCAGAGGAGGACAACTGTGGAGGGGCAGCAATGAGCAAGTCGACGAACAACGACAGCGGGCGTATCGAGAAGGTCCTCGTTTCCGTTCTCGACAACGGAAGCCGCCTGCAAGCGCCCGCAGTGGCCAAATACGTCAACCATGTCCGTAAGGCCCACCCCGACGAGTCACCTGCTCAGATCGTCGAGCGGATGGAGAAGATGTTCATTCTCGCCGTGACCGGAAGCGGCAGTGCCGTCGGCGCCACCGCCGCCGTGCCGGGCGTCGGAACGGTCGCGTCCATCGCTGCCGTCGGTGCGGAATCGGCTTTCTTCCTCGAGGCGTCAGCGCTGCTGACGTTGGCAATTGCGTCAGTGCATGGAATCTCCGTACAGGATCACCAGCAACGACGTGCCCTGGTCCTGGCAGTCGCCCTCGGCGAATCCGGTATGGAGATCGTGCAGAAGGCCACCGGAATCACAGCCAAGAATTGGGGAACGGCAATCACGAGCAAGATTCCCGGACCCACGATGAGGGGAATGAACAGCACCCTCGTGCGGAAATTCGTGACCAAGTACGCCGCGAAGCGCAGCGCACTGATCCTCGGCAAGCTCGTTCCGGCCGGAATCGGTGCGGTCATCGGCGGTGCGGGCAACCGTGCAATCGGCAAGGGCGTCGTCAAGAATGCGCGCGAAGCCTTCGGACCGGCACCGGCCAGGTGGACCGACCACCTGATCGTGATGCCTGCCGACGATGCCGCAGTGCTTCCCCAGACGGAGACACGCCGGGCCATCCGCAGATAGCTGTCCGGGCCGTAGGCTCGCATCACGTATTCGCCGCCGACCCGGGAGCAGCATTGACGAACACCGCAATGGGATCCTTCTCTGCCCCCATCGAGATTCGTGGGTTGACGAAGACGTTCAAGGCGGCGCGCGCGGTCAACGACCTGAGCTTCGACGTTCAGGCGGGCTCGATCACCGGGTTTCTCGGTCCGAACGGTTCGGGCAAGACGACCACGTTGCGGATGCTCCTCGGACTGGTGTCACCGACGTCGGGATCGGCCACGATCAACGGCACCCCGATGCGTTTGCTGCCCAACCCGGCTCGGACCGTCGGCGCAGTACTCGACGTCGGCAGTCTCCATCCGAAACGAACGGCCCTCGGACACCTCGAGATCTACGCGGCCGCTATCGGCATGCCGACTCAGCGCGCGGCGCAGGTGCTGGACATGGTCGGTCTGAGATCGGTCGGAGCCCACAAGACCGGCACCTTCTCGCTCGGGATGCGCCAACGCCTGATCCTTGCCACCGCGATGCTCGGTGATCCCGAGATCCTCGTGCTCGACGAACCCGCGAACGGACTCGACCCCGAGGGCATGGCGTGGCTTCGTCAGTTCCTGCAGACCTTCGCCGGTTCCGGCCGAACGGTTCTGATCTCGAGTCACGCGCTTCGTGAAGTGGAAGCGACCGTCGACAGCGTGGTCATCGTCAGCGCCGGCTCACTCGTCTACCAAGGGACCATGGACGAACTTCGCCGCTCGCAGCGCAGTCGACTGCTCGTCTCGTGTTCCAACCCAGCGCTCCTCGCCACGGCATTGGCCGCTCGCGGAATCATCGACGCCCAGATCACCCAGGACGGACGGCTCGCCGTGGGCGGCACCGACACGTCGGTACTGCCACCGGTGGCATCCGCCGCCGGAGTCACGATCTTCGGTGTCGCAACCGAAGGCGCAGATCTCGAGCAACTGTTCCTGGCCATGACAACGCCGCAATATGCCGTCCCCCAGGTCGGATACCACCGCCCACCCGGTCCCGGTTCGGGCCCGGGTTATTACGGCCCTGCCGCATACGGACCTTCCGGAGGACACCGATGACCACGCTCGTGCGCGCGGAGACACTCAAAGTTCTCACCCTGCGCTACTGGTGGGCACTGGCCATCGCACCGGTCGTCGTGGCCGTGCTGATTGCTGCCTCCACCAGGACGTTCGTCGAAGTCGTGGCCGATTCGGCAGACACCACCTTCGACGTCGATGTCGTGTCCACCGGCGTCAGCCTCGGTGTCTCCAACACGCTTGTCCTGGTGTTCGCGGCTGTCTTCGGAGCACTCACCGCCGGATCCGAATTCGGCTACAAAACTCTCACCACGACGTTCCTCACAGCTCGCGGCCGTGACGGAGTTCTCGGCGCAAAACTTGCGGTCGTCGCGGTCTTTGCCGTCGGCTACGCGTTGGCTGTCGAAGTAGTCAGCATCGGCGCGATGTTGCTCTTCGGCCGGGACTTCAGCTTCACCACCGATCTCTTCGCCATCTGCGCCGCAGGCATTCTGGCGTGCGCTCTGTGGGCGCTGCTCGGCGCCGGGGTGGCACTGCTCACCGGTTCGTCGATGGCCGGTGCCCTCTCGGTCATCCTGTGGTTCGTCTTCGGTGAATGGATCGTCCGCGCAGTGCTGCTCGCGATGGATCTCGGTGGGATCGGGGCCGCGCTTCCGGTGTCGGCCACGATCGGCACGATCATCAATGCGGCCCCGTCGATCGACGTCGACGCGTTCGCGTCCTGGCCGAGCGGCCCGATGATGCTGGCAGCTTGGGTGGTTCTGTTCTGCGGGCTCGGTTGGCTGCGGACCAGAACCCGCGACATCACCTGAAAAGGCTGTCTGGGGCCGGGTCTACCGTGGATCTCGATGAACACGATCAACACGGACAGTCCGGTAGCTGGAGAGGTCGATCGAGCTCCGGGCTGGATCCGCCGCTTGGCCCACGCATGCTGGTTGCACCGAAGAGTTGCGATCGGCGCGCTACTCGTTACGGTCATCGCCTCGGCGATCGACATCTCGTTTCCTCTTCTGACCCGCTATGCGCTCGACGCCGCAAGCCAGGAGAACCCAGGCAAGGTGATCGGGTTCGTCGCGCTGGCGATCGCGCTGCTCGCGGTCGTGCGCTTCGCGTGCCAGTACGGCCGACGGATGCTTGCCGGCCGACTCTCGCTCGATGTTCAACACGACTTGCGGCTCGCCTTGCTCGGCTCGCTGCAACGCCTCGACGGACGCGGGCAGGATCAGATCCGCACAGGCCAGGTGGTATCCCGGTCCATCACCGATTTACAACTCGTCCAGGGTTTGCTCGCGATGGTGCCGATGTCCGCGGGTGCGCTCCTGCAATTCGTGCTCGCGATCGGCATCATGGCGTGGCTCTCGCCGCTGTTGACTCTCGTCGCTGTCGCCGTCATCCCCGCAGTAGGGCTGGTGGTGTTCCTGATGCGACCGATGCTTTTCGCCGCAACATGGTCCGCGCAGCAGCGGGCCGCCGACCTCGCCCAACATGTCGAGGAAACCGTCACGGGCGTGCGCGTCGTCAAGGGATTCGGGCAGGAACAACGAGCCGTCGACCAACTCGAAAAGCACAGCCGCACGTTGTATTCGGAGCGTCTTCGCGCCGCGTGGTTGAACGCGAAATTCGCGCCGACCATGGCCGCCTTGCCCCAGCTCGGGCAGGTGGGAGTGATCGCTCTCGGCGGGTATCTCGCACTGCACGACAAGATCACCGTGGGAACGTTTCTCGCGTTCGCCACCTACATCGTGACGATGACCGGAGTCACCCGAACTCTGTCGTCGGTCATCGTCATGGCGCAGCTGGCGCGCGCCGCTGTAGAGCGTGTCTACGACGTCATCAACGCTCAGCCGGACATCGCCGATCCAGACCATCCGGTGGACTTGCCCGACGGTCCTCTCGGAGTCACCTTCGACGACGTGGCATTCGGATTCGACACCGAACGCGACGTCCTGACCGGGCTGAACCTCCGCATAGAACCGGGCGAGACCGTCGCCGTCGTGGGGCCGGCCGCGTCGGGCAAGACCGCGTTGTCCTTGCTTCTCCCCCGGTTCTACGCCCCGACTTCGGGTGTAGTGACCGTCGATACCGCGGGCGAGACGTTCCCCATCGGCGAACTGCGCACAGAACAGCTTCGTGCCGCCGTCAGCCTGGTCTTCGACGAACCTTTCCTGTTCTCGGACACCATCGCCGCCAACATCGCACTGGGGCGCGAGGACGCCTCCGACGAGGACATCCGCGCCGCAGCTGCATTGGCACAGGCAGACACCTTCATCGAGGCACTCCCGGACGGATACGACACCGTTGTCGGTGAACGAGGTCTGACGCTGTCGGGCGGCCAGCGTCAGCGCATCGCGCTTGCCCGAGCCCTCCTCGTCGACCCGCGGATTTTGGTCCTCGACGACGCCACCTCCGCGGTCGATGCGGCAACCGAGGCTGCGATCTTCGACGCGTTCCGGGCCAGACGACGGCAAACCACGCTGATCCTCGCGCACCGGCGATCCACCTTGACGCTGGCAGATCGCGTCGCGGTTCTCGACGGCGGACGGATCATCGACTCCGGAACCGTGGACGAGCTGGAAGCGCGATGTCCGCTCTTTCGCGCCCTGTTCTCCTCGCCGCCGGAACTATCCGCCGAAATCGACGAGGCCGGCCCTGACGCTTTCGGACATCAACGCCGCGAGCCCACAGCCGAGCAGCTGTGGCCGCAGGCTCCGGAATCCGAAGCCGACAGCACTACCGCTTCGGCGCAGAGTGCCGGCGGACCGATGGCCGGAGCGCTCAGCGGAATCGCGGTGACTCCGTCTCTGCGGGCAGCAGTCGACGCTCTCCCACCCGCACGCGAAGACCCCGGAATTGCTCCTGAGAGCCTGCGCGAATCGAATCCACAGTTCTCACTCCGACAGATCTTGAGGCCGGTCCGCTGGGTTCTACTGGCGGTTGTCGTGTGCCTTGCCCTGGACTCCGCCGCGGCGATCGCATTTCCCTCCCTCGTCAGATATGCGATCGACCACGGAGTCGTGACCGCAGACAGCACCACACTCTGGATCGCGACGGCGTTCGGCGCGCTCCTGGTCGCCGCAGACTGGGTCATCGTGGCGGTCATGACGGTGCTCACGGCCCGAGCCGGTGAACGCGTGCTGTTCGGGCTCCGCGTCCGCAGCTATGCACACTTGCAGCGCCTGGGTCTGGACTACTACGAACGGGAATTGTCCGGCCGCATCATGACGCGTATGACCACCGACGTCGACGCGCTCTCGTCGTTCATCCAAACCGGTATGTCAACGGCGATCGTGAGCGTCCTGACCGTCGGCGGAATTTCGATCGCCCTCCTGGCGACCGACGTGACGCTCGGCCTGGTGGCGCTGGCCGTCATCCCACCGCTCGTGGTCGCGACCGTGGTCTTCCGCAAGATCTCCTCGGTTGCCTACAGCCAGTCCCGCGAACGGATCTCGCTCGTCAATGCCGACTTCCAGGAGAACATCGCCGGTCTGCGAGCGGCTCAGGCCTACCGCCGCGAAGAAGGTGCTGCGCGTAGGTTCGCAGAACGCTCCGAGAGCTACCGCCGATCGCGGATGCGGTCGCAGCGAGCCATTTCGATCTACTTCCCTTTCATTTCGTTCCTGTCCGACCTCGCGTTGGCCGCGGTCGTGTTCGTCGGTGCGCACCAGATCGCCAACGGATCGACTTCGCCCGGCGTACTGATCGCTTTCGTGCTCTACCTCGGTCTGCTGTTCGGACCGATTCAGCAACTCTCACAAGTGTTCGATGGTTACCAACAGGCAAACGTCGGATTGCAACGAATCGGCGACCTACTACGCACTCGCAGTTCGATCGAGACTGCCGACAGCGAGGATTTGATCGCGATCTCCGGACGACTCGACGGCGCCGTCCATCTCGACGGGGTCGGGTTCCGGTACTCGGGTGCGGACGTCGACGCCCTCTCCGATTTCGATCTGCAAATCCCGCCGGGCACGACCGTCGCTCTGGTCGGCCGAACCGGTGCCGGGAAGTCGACGGTCGTGAAGTTGCTCGCCCGCTTCTACGACCCGACGTCCGGATCGGTCGACGTGGACGGAACCGACATCCGGAACTTCCACCTCTCGCAGTACCGACGTCGCCTCGGCGTGGTCCCACAAGAAGCCCATCTCTTCACCGGCACGGTCGCCGACAACATCGCGTACGGCAGGCCGTCGGCGTCGCACGCGGAGATCGAGGAAGCGGCACGTTCCGTCGGCGCACTGAATTCGATAGCCGACATGCGTGGAGGCATGAATCATCCCGTCGGCGAGCGCGGCCAGGGGCTCTCGGCGGGCCAACGCCAACTGATCGCATTGGCCCGTGCCGAACTCGTCGACCCGGACCTTCTGCTCCTCGACGAGGCGACCGCGACGCTCGATCCCGCGACCGAACGAATGGTGCTCGAAGCAAGTCGGTCGGTCACCCGGAAACGGACTTCCGTCGTCGTAGCTCACCGCCTCGCGACAGCTGCCCGAGCGGACCTCGTTGTCGTAGTTGACCGGGGACGTATCGTTGAATACGGCCCGCACGATGTTCTGCGGTATGCCGGTGGTCACTACTCGGGACTCTGGGATGCATCGCAGGCGCGTGAGGGGAATAATCTGACGTCGAGAACTGTCATCGAAGGCAACCCCGTCGCGTGACAGTCGGCACGGATTTGTACCGCCGAGAGGTAGTGCGCGATCGCAAGATCACGGACTTCCGTGAGACAGCTCACAAATTGTGTGCCGCACAATTGCTCGTCACACGCTCGGGCTAATCTCATGTATATAGGCGCTCTGATCGGGTACCGAAATAGAAACGAGGCGAACACCTGCCGTGAGCAGCAGTTCTACATCCCAATTCGGACAGAACCAGTGGCTGGTTGACGAGATGTACCAACGCTTCCAGGACGATCCGTCGTCCGTGGATCCCAGTTGGCACGAATTCTTGACCGATTACTCGCCGGACTCGGCGAACACGGGAGGTGGAAACGGGACTGCCTCGAACGGCAACGCGGCTGCACCCGCCGCTGTTGTAGCTCCGCCTGCTGCTCCCAAGGCCACGCCTCCCGCCCCCAAGACCGCACCTCCTGCGCCGGCTGCCAAGGCTGCCGCTCCGGCCCCCGCGAAGACGGCAGCGCCCGCCGCCAAGGCCGCCCCGGCCCAGCCCGCAGCAGCCAAGCCCGCGGCCGCTACTGCGAAGCCCGCCCCTGCCGGCGGAGCCGAGGAAACCAAGGTTCTCCGCGGCGCCGCAGCCGCAGTCGTCAAGAACATGTCGCTCTCGCTCGAGATCCCGACTGCAACCAGCGTGCGTGCCATCCCCGCGAAGCTGATGTTCGACAACCGCATCGTCATCAACAACCACCTCGCGCGTACCCGCGGCGGCAAGATCTCGTTCACCCACCTCTTGGGTTACGCGATCGTCCAGGCAGTCAACGCGTTCCCCAACATGAACCGGCACTTCGCCGAAATCGACGGCAAGCCGAACGCGGTCACGCCCGAGCACACCAATCTCGGACTCGCGATCGACCTTCCCGGAAAGGACGGCAACCGCTCACTGGTAGTTGCCGCCATCCGGAACACCGAGTCGATGAACTTCGTCCAGTTCCACGCGGCATACGAGGACATCGTCCGACGCGCCCGTGAAGGCAAGCTCACCGGCGAAGACTT
Organism: Rhodococcus sp. T9N; assembly: GCF_024436645.1. Taxonomy (NCBI): domain Bacteria; kingdom Bacillati; phylum Actinomycetota; class Actinomycetes; order Mycobacteriales; family Nocardiaceae; genus Rhodococcus; species Rhodococcus sp. T9N. Next base: position 65,162 of record NZ_JAMSKS010000022.1, read on the forward strand.
CACCGGCGTCACCATTTCGCTGACCAACCCGGGCGGTATCGGCACGGTTCACTCCGTTCCTCGCCTGATGAAGGGCCAGGGCGCCATCATCGGTGCCGGCGCGATGGAATACCCCGCCGAGTTCCAGGGCGCCAGCGACGAGAAGCTGGCCGAGATGGGCGTCGGCAAGTTGATGACTCTCACCTCGACCTACGATCACCGCATCATCCAGGGTGCCGAGTCGGGCGATTTCCTGCGCACGATCCACAACCTGCTGATCAGCGACGAGTTCTACGACGAGATCTTCCACGCGCTCGGCAACCCGTACGAGCCGGTGCGGTGGCGCAAGGACGTGCCGGAAGGCGCTGTCGACAAGAACACCCGCGTTCTCGAACTGATCGCTGCATACCGTGACCGCGGCCACCTCATGGCCGACACGGACCCGTTGCAGTTCGTCAAGGACAAGTTCCACAGCCACCCCGACCTCGACGTCATCAGCCACGGCCTGACGCTGTGGGATCTGGACCGTGAGTTCAAGGTCGGCGGCTTCCACGGCCAAGAGAAGATGAAGCTGCGCGACGTGTTGAGCGTGCTGCGCGACGCGTACTGCCGCCACGTCGGCGTCGAGTACACGCACATCCTCGAGACGGATCAGCGTCAGTGGATCCAGGACCGCGTCGAGGGCCATCACGCCAAGCCTTCGGTCGCTCAGCAGAAGTACATCCTGAGCAAGCTCAACGCCGCCGAGGCCTTCGAGACGTTCCTGCAGACCAAGTACGTCGGCCAGAAGCGCTTCTCGCTCGAAGGCGCCGAAGCCGTCATCCCGATGATGGACGCCGTGATCGACCAGGCCGCCGAGCACCAGCTCGACGAGGTCGTCATCGGCATGCCGCACCGTGGCCGTCTCAACGTGCTTGCCAACATCGTCGGCAAGCCGTACTCCAAGATCTTCACGGAGTTCGAGGGCAACATGAACCCGGCAGCCGCTCACGGCTCCGGCGACGTGAAGTACCACTTGGGTGCCAGCGGAACGTACATCCAGATGTTCGGTGACAACGACATCGCTGTCTCCTTGACCGCAAACCCGTCGCACCTCGAGGCCGTCGACCCGGTTCTCGAAGGCCTGGTCCGCGCCAAGCAGGACATCCTCGACAAGGGTGAAGAAGGCTTCACCGTCCTGCCGCTCATGCTGCACGGTGACGCTGCATTCGCCGGTCAGGGCGTTGTCGCCGAGACGCTCAACCTCTCGCTGCTTCGCGGTTACCGCACCGGTGGCACCGTGCACATCGTTGTGAACAACCAGGTCGGCTTCACCACCGCTCCGGAACATTCACGCTCGTCCGAGTACTGCACCGACGTCGCGAAGATGATCGCCGCACCGGTCTTCCACGTCAACGGCGACGACCCCGAGGCTTGCGTCTGGGTTGCTCAGCTGGCCGTCGACTTCCGTGAGAAGTTCGGCAAGGACGTTGTCATCGACCTCATCTGCTACCGCCGTCGCGGTCACAACGAGGGCGACGACCCGTCGATGACCCAGCCGGCCATGTACGACGTCATCGACACCAAGCGCAGCGTTCGTAAGAGCTACACCGAGTCCCTTATCGGCCGCGGTGACATCTCGCTCAAGGAAGCCGAAGACGCACTTCGCGACTACCAGGGCCAGCTCGAACGGGTCTTCAACGAGGTCCGTGAACTCGAGAAGTTCCAGCCCGAACCGTCCGAGTCCGTCGAACTCGACCAGACTCCCCCGGCTCGCCTGACCACGGCTGTCGCTCCCGAGGTCCTCGAGCGCATCGGTGATGCGTTCGTCAACGTCCCCGACGGCTTCACCGTTCACCCGCGCGTCAAGCCGGTTGCCGAGAAGCGCCGCGAGATGGCCCGTGAGGGACATGTCGACTGGGCGTTCGCAGAATTGCTTGCGTTCGGCTCGTTGGCCGAGCAGGGTGCCTTGATCCGCCTCGCGGGTCAGGACTCCAAGCGAGGAACGTTCACGCAGCGTCACTCGGTCCTCATCGACCGCAAGACCGGCAACGAGTACAGCCCGATCGCCAAGATCGCTGCCGACGCCGAAAACGGCGGCAAGTTCATGGTCTACGACTCCGCACTCACCGAGTACGCAGGTCTGGGCTTCGAGTACGGCTACTCGGTCGGTAACCCCGACGCTCTGGTCCTGTGGGAAGCGCAGTTCGGTGACTTCGTCAACGGCGCGCAGACCATCATCGACGAGTTCATCTCTTCGGGTGAGGCCAAGTGGGGTCAGCTCTCCGACGTCGTGCTGCTCCTGCCGCACGGTCACGAGGGTCAGGGTCCGGACCACACCTCCGGTCGCATCGAGCGTTTCCTTCAGCTGTGTGCAGAAGGCTCGATGACCGTTGCGGTTCCGTCGACTCCGGCCAGCTACTTCCACCTGCTGCGTCGCCATCACCTCGACGGCATCCGCCGTCCGCTGGTGGTTTTCACGCCCAAGTCGATGCTGCGTAACAAGGCTGCCGTCAGCAACGTCGAGGACTTCACGACGGGCAAGTTCCGTTCGGTCTTCGAGGAGCCGGCATACGAGAGCGGCGAAAGCGCACGCGAATCGGTCAAGCGGGTTCTGCTGGTCAGCGGCAAGCTGTACTGGGAACTCCTGGCGAAGAAGCACAAGGACGAGCGAGACGACATCGCCATCGTGCGCATGGAGCAGCTCTACCCCGTGCCGAAGCGTCGCCTCAAGGAGACCCTGGACCGTTACCCGAATGCGGATCAGTTCCGTTGGGTCCAGGAAGAGCCCGCAAACCAGGGTGCGTGGCCGTTCCTCGGGCTGGCTCTGCCGGACCTTCTGCCGGAGACCTTGACCGGTATCAAGCGCATCTCGCGTCGTCCGATGTCCGCTCCCTCTTCGGGATCGAGCAAGGTCCACGCGGTGGAGCAGCAGGAGATCTTGGACGAGGCGTTCCTGCCGACCAACTGATCTCAGTAATTTGACAAGGGCCGGGCCCCACATTCCGCAAGGAGTGTGGGGCCCGGCCTTTCTGCGTTCACGTCAATTCGATTGCAGCAGACCCAGATCGGGCCCGGCATCGAAGCCGACGGCGGCCAGTGCCAACGCAGGTAACGACTGAACCGTCAGGTCGATCAGTTCCTCGCGGGCGATGGCGGGCGCTCGGAGCCAACTGATGGTGGCTTCCTCGACAAACGCGATCCAACCGCGAACGGCCAACTCCACCTGAGGTGTTCGAGTCAGGCCGATCTTCGGGAGCTGATCGAGGGTTCTCTTGGCCATGATGTCGCGAGTCTGCTCGAACACCTCACGCATCTGCGGATCCCCGCTGGCGGTCCCCCGGAGCAGCGAGACGTAGGTATTGCGGTTCTCGGTCACGTAGTCGACGTACGACGCCAGCACCGAGCGGAGGGTGAGCATCGGATCGTCCGACTCGCTCGGTTCGGTGCGCTGGAGCATCTGTTCACTGCTGTGTCGGACGATCGCCAGATGGAACTCGCTTTTCGACGCGAAGTAGTGGAACAGAAGCCCCCGCGAGACACCAGCCTGATCGGCGATGTCCTCGACGGAAATCTGTTCGAGCGGCCGTTCGGCCAGCATCCGCGCCCCGAGGTCGATGAGTTGCGCTCGGCGTTGCGCAGGGTCGAGCCGCGTTCGCTTTACTGCGTCCATGCCCAATAGACTACTGAATATTCGTCAATAAGCTATTGACCGTGACTCAATAAAGGCATATCGTTCCCTACATGAGTCTTCCAGTTACAGATACCTCAGCACCTGCCGCGGATACTCGCCACGTCGGCACACTGATCATCGGCAGTGGTTTCGCCGGTCTCGGTGCGGCGATCAAACTGGCACAGGCCGGCATCACGGACTACGTCGTTCTCGAGCGCGGCAACGACGTCGGCGGGACCTGGCGTGACAACAGCTACCCGGGCGCCGCGTGTGACGTGCCGTCGCATTTGTACTCGTACTCTTTTGCACTCAATCCGGAGTGGACGCGCTCCTTCTCCACTCAGCCCGAGATCTACAAGTACATCCAGTCGGTGGCCAACCGCCACAAGGTGCTCGACAAGCACATCTTCGACTGCGACGTTCTCTCCGCACGCTGGGACGAGGCGTCTGCTCGGTGGCACGTCAGCACCAACAAGGGCGAATTCGTCGCAAAGATCGTCGTCTCGGCCGTCGGCGCATTGTGTGAGCCTTCACTTCCGGACATCAAGGGCATCGACGGCTTCAAGGGCGAGATCTTCCACTCCTCGCGTTGGAACCACGACGCCGATCTGACCGGCAAGCGTGTGGCCGTCATCGGAACCGGCGCCTCGGCCATCCAGATCGTGCCGGCCATCGGCAAGAAGGTCTCGCATCTCGACGTGTACCAGCGCACGGCGCCGTGGATCCTGCCCCGCGCAGACCGCGAGTACACCAAGATCGAGCACCTCGCGTTCAAGTACCTCCCCGGCTTCCAGAAGTTGTGCCGCACCGGTATCTACTGGATGCGAGAGACGCAGGTCGTCGGCCTGGCCAAGGCGCCGGTCTTCATGAAGCCGCTGCAGTTCGCCGCCGAGCGTCACCTGAAGGCCCAGATCAAGGACAAGGATCTTCGCAAGAAGGTCATGCCCAACTTCCAGATCGGCTGCAAGCGCATGCTGATCTCGAACAACTACTTCCCCACCCTCGCCCAGGACAATGTCGACCTGGTGACCGAAGGCATCGAGGAGGTCACCGCCAACGGGATCGTCTCGAAGACCGGCACCACGCGTGAGATCGATGCCATCGTCGTGGCGACCGGATTCCACGTCACCGACTCCCCCACCTTCGCGGGAATCTTCGGCAAGGACGGACGCTCGCTCGCCGAGGTCTTCGAAGAGACCGGCATGCAGGGATACAAGGGCGCGGCAGTTGCCAACTTCCCCAACATGTTCTTCCTCGTCGGACCCAACACCGGCCTCGGACATTCGTCGATGGTCTTCATGATCGAGTCGCAGATCAACTACCTGGTCGACGCGATCGCCACCATCGACAAGTACGACATCGGCACCATCGAGGTGCGCAAGGACAAGCAGGACAAGTACAACAAGGACCTGCAGGCAGCTATGTCCAAGAGCGTGTGGAACAACGGCGGTTGCGCCAGCTGGTACATGGACAAGCACGGAAACAACACCACCCTGTGGCCTGGCTTCACCTTCCAGTTCCGCAATGCCACCAAGCATTTCGACCTCGCGGCATACCGCAGCGTCGCCACCTCGGATCTCGGCGCCGTCGGCACCGCGACCACTTCACAGATCGACCTCGACGACGAGAAGGCAGTAGCACAATGAGTGATTTTGCAGGCAAGGTCGTAGTCATCACCGGAGCGGGATCGGGCATCGGTCGCGCACTAGCACTGAACCTGGCCGGCCAGGGCGCCAAGTTGGCGATCTCCGACGTGGACACCATCGGGCTCGCCGAGACAACGCGTCTGGTGGAAGCCATCGGCGCCGAGGTGAAGTCGGACCATCTCGACGTCACCCAGCGCGAAGCGGTTCTCGAGTACGCCGACGCGGTTGTCGCCCACTTCGGCAAGGTCAACCAGATCTACAACAACGCCGGAATCGCCTACCACGGCACTTTCGAGAAGTCCGAATTCAAGGACTTCGAACGTGTCATGGACGTCGACTTCTGGGGAGTTGTCAACGGCACCAAGGCATTCCTCCCCCACGTCATCGCCTCCGGCGACGGGCACATCGTGAACGTGTCGAGCCTCTTCGGTCTGCTGTCGATGCCGGGTCAGAGCGCATACAACTCGGCCAAGTTCGCCGTTCGCGGTTTCACCGAGTCGCTTCGCCAGGAAATGCTGATCGCCAAGCACCCGGTGAAGGTGACCTGTGTGCACCCGGGCGGAATCAAGACCGCCATCGCACGCAACGCCACCGCAGGCCCGGGTGAAGATCTTGCGGTCTTCTCCGAGTTCTTCGACCGCAAGCTCGCGCGCACCACACCGGAGGACGCCGCCAAGACGATCGTCAACGGTGTTCGGAAGAGCAAGCCGCGAGTTCTCATCGGGATGGACGCAATCGCACTCGACGCCTGGGTTCGCCTCGTAGGATCGGGCTACCAGCGCATCGTCGCGATCGTCGCCGGCCGAATGATGCCCAAGTCCAGCTGAGTTCGTTTCACAGCGCAGTTCGTTTCACAGCGCAGTTCGCACAAAGAGTCAGGAGCCCTGCCGGTGAGCACGTTCACCCTTCCGCTGCCCGTGGTCGCATTCTTGTTGAAGCCGTACTTCCGTCTGGCTTTCAACTCGCGGCTGCCGTATCGGATTCAACGTCTGTTGCTCGAGGCCGGGGCACCGCTACAGCAGGTTCCAGCGGGCGCCGTCGTGCGCCCGCTGGAGCTGGCTTGCCGACCGGCAGAGAAGATCACCGTCGGCGCAACCGAGCGCCCCACCGCAGTTCTCTACCTGCATGGCGGGGCGTACACGCTGGGTTCGCTGTCCACACACCGTTCTCTCGCAGCTCATCTCGCCCGTGAGTCGTCCAGTGCGGTCTTCACCTTGGACTACCGTCTCGCGCCGGAGAATCCGTATCCCGCCGCTCTCGACGACGCGGTCTCAGCCTTCATGCAGTTGGTCACCGAGTTCGACTATTCGGAAGACCGCGTTGCCATCGCCGGCGATTCGGCCGGTGGCGGCCTGGCCGCGGCGACCGCTATCCGTCTGATCGAGCGTCACGGCGTGACCCCCGGCGCGCTTGCACTGATCTCACCGTGGGTCGATCCCGGCGATCGGGGTGCCACCAAAAAGGCCGACCTGGTGGTCAACACAGCGTGGTCCTTCGACGCCGCCGACGCCTACCTTGCCGGAGGCGACCGTACTGATCCTGGCTACGCGCCGATGCACGGCAAGCTCGACGGGTTGCCGCCCACCAGGATTCACGTCGGTTCCGAGGAAGTCCTCTACCCGCAGATCATGACGTTCACCGACAAGCTCTCCGCTGCCGGCGTCGACGTGTCCCTGGTGGAGTACGCGCGACTGTGGCACGTGGCTCACGCACAGGCGTCACTGGTGAAGGAAGCAGCAGACGCCGTTTCCGACCTCGGCCAGTTCATCGCATCGAAACTGATTCGTGCCAAGGATGATTCGAGTTCAGCAGTGGGCTCGAACAGTCACTGACGGGTGGCCCACTCCGTCCATGTCACTGACGGGTGTCCCACCAGGTGCGGGCGACTTCCGAGGCTGACGCCTTGCCGGTCCGCACCTGCTCGATCATTGCGGCGAGATCGGTGGTGGACAGTTCACCGGCAACGACGCTGAGCGCCTTGACAGCCGAATCTCCCAGTGCGCCCGCTCGAAAGAGCGGAACGACATTCTGCGCAGCCAGAACGTGATTCGAATCAGCGAGCACTGTGACGGCATCGGATTGTGCCAACGCCGACAGCGTCGTGGTTCCGAATACTTGTGCACCGGGTACGTCTGCCGGCGTTGCCTGATCGACACCGGCGAAGACACACTCGGCGCCCTCGGCCAACTGTTCCACTGCCCCGTCCTCGACGAATCTCGCGGAGACGAGCGGCCTCGCCGCGGCACACGAAGGAGCAAAGGCTTCTATCGTCTTCGCTCCCAACGACTGTGCGTATCCGGTGTCGAGTGCGAGGACCGCACGATCTTCGGCCATCGCATAGTCGGAGACCGAAAGACCCTCCGGCAGAGAGCGACTCAAGGCTTCGAAGACGTCGTCGGCCTTGCGGGCCGGGGATGACGGGTCGTAGTGATCGAGCAGCGCGCCGGTGAACTCGGGCACCAAAGTGACTCGCGCTGCGTCCAGAGCCTCGAGTGATTGGTTTCGGCCACCACCCACCGATTCGACGCGAGCCGACAGGCCGGAGGAGGAGAGCACCGTCGAATACACCTCGGCCAACACCGAACTCTCCACCGATGCGTCAGCAGCCACCACGATCTGGTCACGAGACTCCGCTTCGGCACCCTCTACCACCGAATCACCGTTTGCGCATCCGCTGAGAATCGGCAGGACCATCAGTGCTGCAACAACAGTCGAATACTTCGTGCGTGTGCTCTTCACCGAAATCCTCACATCCAATCCCATGGATCGAAAACCGTGCCATGTCGGTACCTATCGTTACACTTGTCGGGCGATGCGCGGTAACCAGTCCTGACGCAGCCACTCGGTGGCGGCGCCGTCGAAGTCACTCGGGTGGCTTCGCCACAAGGGAATGGTTTCCGACGCCCGAAACACGGGACGCCCGAAAAACCGGAAGGACGCTCATGCGCACCTCACGATTTCGTTCCAACCGTTGGCTCGTAGCCGCGGCAACCGTTGTCTCTCTGACTGCACTGACAGCGTGCGGTAGCAGCGACGGTGACTCCAACAGCGATCCCAACGCGATCGTCGTCGGCTCCGCCAACTTCACCGAATCCGAGACGATCGCCAACATCTACGCCGAAGCACTGCGTGTCAACGGGTTCGATGTGTCCACGTCGTTCAACGTCGGCAGCCGCGAGGCGTACATTCCGGCACTCAAGGACGGGTCCATCAGTGTCATTCCGGATTACACGGGAAATCTCCTGCAGTACTTGGATCCCGACAGCACGGCCACCAGCTCCGCTGACGTCCTCGCTGCTCTTCCCGCAGCTCTCGGGTCGGAATTGGCAATTGCGACGCCTGCATCCGCCGAGGACAAGGACGCCGTCGTCGTCACGAAGGAAACCGCTGACAAGTGGAACCTGAAGACGATCGCCGATCTGGCTCCGCATTCCGCCGAGGTCAAGTTCGGTGCTCCGGCCGAGTTCCAGGAACGTCCAGCCGGATTGCCCGGTTTGAAGTCCAATTACGGCCTCGACATCTCGGCAGCCAACTTCGTTCCGATCGCCGACGGCGGTGGACCGGCAACCGTGAAGGCTCTCTCCTCCGGTGACATCACCGCGGCAAACATCTTCACGACGTCGGCCTCCATCCCGGAGAACAACTTCGTGGTTCTCGAAGACCCGAAGAACAATTTCCCGGCTCAGAACGTGGTGCCGGTGCTGCGCGCGTCGAAGTCTTCCGACAAGTTGAAGACAGTCCTCGATGCGGTGTCCGCCAAGCTCACCACCGAAGAGTTGTTGGCACTCAACGTCCAGGTGTCCGGCGACACCAAGACGGAGCCGGCAGCGGCGGCCAAGGCGTGGGTGACGGCGCAGGGCCTCGACAAGCCGGTCTCGTAGTCACGTGATCACCTTCGAGGGCGTCACCAAGCAGTATCCGGACGGCACCACCGCCGTCGACCGTCTCGATCTCACCATCGAGGCCGAGTCGTTCACGGTGTTCGTGGGGCCGTCCGGGTGCGGCAAGACGACGTCGATGCGCATGATCAACCGGATGATCACACCGACGTCGGGCAAGATCTTCGTCGACGGTCGTGACATCGCCCAGACCGACGCGGTGAAGCTGCGTCTCGGCATCGGGTACGTCATCCAGAACGCCGGATTGCTTCCGCATCGCACCGTGATCGACAACGTCGCAACAGTTCCGGTACTGCGCGGTGAGTCCCGCCGCGCAGCGCGCAAAGCCGCGTTGGGGGTACTCGAACGAGTCGGTCTGGACATCTCCCTTGCCACCCGCTATCCCGGACAACTCTCGGGTGGGCAGCAACAACGTGTGGGAGTTGCGCGAGCATTGGCTGCCGATCCGCCGATCCTGTTGATGGACGAGCCCTTCAGCGCCGTCGACCCGGTGGTGCGTGAGGATCTGCAGACCGAAATGCTCCGTCTTCAAAGCGAACTGAAGAAGACGATCGTCTTTGTCACCCACGACATCGACGAGGCAGTCAAACTCGGTGATCACATTGCCGTCTTCGGTCCCGGCGGGCGGCTTCAGCAGGTTGCGGCACCTCGCGACGTGTTGGCCGCACCGGCAACGGATTTTGTCGCCGGATTCGTCGGACGCGATCGCGGCTATCGGGGATTGTCGTTCCGCGCTGCCGACGAGGTTCCGTTGCACCCTGTACGCACGGCCGTCGAGAACGAATTGAAGGCTCTGCGTCTCGAATTGGGCGAATGGGTTCTCGTGGTCACGGACAACGGAACTCCGCAGGGATGGATCGACGTGACCGGCGTCGAAGGCCTGCGCTCGGGACGAACCCTTGCTCAGTCGACGTCTGCCGGTGGTTCGCTGTTCTCCCCCGGCGGCGATCTCCGCCAAGCACTCGATGCGGCAATCTCGTCGCCTTCCGGTATCGGCGTTGCCGTCGACGGCGAGGGAGCGGTCATCGGCGGGATCCTCGGTTCCGAAGTCGTGGCGAAATTGGCAGATCAGCGTCGACGCGAGGACGAGGAACGCAACCGCGTCGCCTTCACCGAGGGATTCGGGTCGTAGCGGCATGCGCTGGCTCATCGACAATTTCTCGACGGTCGTGGATTACTCGAAGACCCATCTGTATCTGGCACTGCTTCCTTTGCTGATCGGTCTCCTGATTGCCGTTCCGGTCGGAACAGCGATCCGCAACGTCAGATGGCTGCGCCGAATCACGTTGACCCTGGCGAGCATTGCGTTCACGATTCCGTCGCTCGCGCTGTTCGTCACCATCCCCCAGTTGTTCGGACTCAAGACCCTTGATCCTCTCAACGTCGTGATCGCACTCAGCGTGTATGCGACGGCACTGCTCATCCGGGCTGTACCCGAAGCACTCGACTCGGTGCCGGACAACGTCATCGACGCCTCCACCGCCGTCGGTTTCACACCACTACGACGCGCTCTGACGGTCGAGTTGCCATTGGCGCTGCCGGTAATGATCGCGAACATCAGAGTTATTGCCGTTACCAATATTTCGCTGGTGTCAGTCGGATCTCTGATCGGAATCGGCGGGCTTGGAGTCCTGTTCAAACAAGGCTACGACCGCGACTATCCCGACCAGATCGTTGCGGGCATCGTCGCGATCGTCGTGCTGGCACTGGCGCTCGATCTGATCCTGTATCTGATCGGCCGATTCCTGACCCCGTGGACCAGAACGTCGACCTCGTCGAAGGTTCCCGCCGTCCTGTCAGCCGAGGGGGAACCCGTATGAGCATCTTCACCGGGGCCTGGGACTTCATCGTCGATCCCGGAAATTGGAGCGGCGACACCGGAATCGGCACCCGCATCCTCCAGCACCTCTGGTACAGCGTTCTGGCCGTGGCACTTTCGGCTGTGATCGCGGTGCCCATCGGATTACTCATCGGCCATCTGCGTCGCGGTGAGATCGTGGTCGTCAGTCTGGTCAACGCACTGCGGTCACTGCCCACTCTCGGCCTGCTGACCTTCCTCGTTCTTCTCATGGGTCTGGGAGTGATGCCGCCGATTCTCGCCCTCGTCATTCTTGGTATTCCCCCACTACTCGCCGGCACGTACGCCGGAATCGCCAGCGTCGACCGCGGCGTCGTCGAGGCCGCACGGGCAATGGGTATGACCGAACTCCAAGTGCTCTTCCGCGTCGAGATACCCAATGCGCTGCCATTGATTCTCGGCGGACTGCGTAACGCGACACTGCAGGTGATTGCCACGGCAACGGTCGCCGCCTACGTCAACCTCGGCGGCCTCGGCCGGTACATCTTCGACGGTCTCGCGCTCTACAAGTACGACCGAGTGGTCGTCGGCGCAATCCTGGTCGCGGTTGTGGCTCTCGTCGTGGACGGCTTACTGGCGCTGGTGGTCTGGGCATCGGTTCCCGGGACCGGCAGGCTACGCCGAACACCCGACCTCACTCGTCTGTAGCTCTCGGTACACACGAAAAAGCCCCGATCGGAACCTTGTGTGCGGGTTCCGATCGGGGCTTTCGTAGTCCCTCTTAGCTGGTCACGCCCTCAGCATGCGCTGCGGCCGCGACGGCTTCCGCTACTGCGGGTGCCACGCGAGGGTCGAGTGGGCTGGGGACGATTTTGTCCGCCGCCAACTCGTCGCCGACCACCGACAGGATTGCCTCGGCGGCAGCGAGCTTCATACCTTCGGTGATGCGACGGGCGCCGGCGTCGAGCGCGCCCTTGAAGACACCGGGGAAGGCAAGAACGTTGTTGATCTGGTTCGGGAAATCACTACGGCCCGTCGCCACGATCGCCGCGTACTTCGACGCGGTTTCGGGGTGAATCTCCGGGTCCGGGTTGGAGAGTGCGAACACGATCGACTCGGGAGCCATCGAAGCGATGAGCTCCTCGGGGATCTTGCCCGCCGAGACACCGAGGAACACGTCAGCACCTTCGAGAGCCTCGATGGCACCACCATGCAGGTCACGGGGATTGGTGCGGGCCGCGAGTTCTGCCTTCACGTCGTTGAGGTCGCTGCGCTCACCCGAGATGATGCCCTTCGAGTCCAGCACGATGACGTCGCTGATTCCGGCGGCAAGCAGGATGTTCGCGCAGGCAACACCCGCAGCGCCGGCGCCGGAGATGACGACCTTGAGTGTGGTGATGTCGCGGCTCTGGACCTTCACGGCGCCCTTGAGTGCCGCGAGGACCACGATGGCGGTTCCGTGCTGATCGTCGTGCATGACGGGGCAGTCGAGAGCTTCGATGACGCGCTTCTCGATCTCGAAGCAACGCGGCGCCGAGATGTCCTCGAGGTTGACCGCGCCGAAGCTCGGACGCAGTCGGATGAGTGTCTCGACGATCTCGTCGGGATCCTTGGTGTCGAGAACCAGCGGAATGGAGTTCAGTCCGGCAAAGTTCTTGAACAGCGCCGACTTGCCCTCCATGACGGGCAGCGACGCGCGAGGGCCGATGTCGCCGAGTCCGAGAACCGCGGTGCCGTCGCTGACCACGACGACGAGTCGGTTGGTCCACGTGTATCGATCGGCGAGGGTTTCGTCTGCAGCGATGGCGCGGCTCACCTGAGCAACACCCGGCGTGTAGGCGATCGAGAGGGCCCGCTGCGTATCGAGCGGTGCTGTGGTCTCGACCGAGAGCTTGCCACCGACGTGAGCGGCAAAGATTTCTTCGTCGGTCAACTCGACCTTGGGTACGTTGATGGCTTCAGTCACGAGGGACACGATGACACTCCTGATTAGTCCAGCCTCAAGCGGGGCTGGGTTACTGGGAAGTAATCCTTCGGACCGCTGCGAAACTACGTTCACAACGGTCAGAGATCATTTCTTCCGCGAACGACTACTGAGAAGAAGAGCATTCGGCGTGCGCGAGAAAGTGGGCCGCAATACATCCGAAGCGTCATGGTGTGGGGCGGGTGAGCCCTGGCGTATCCATGCAATCTAGGTTTCGGAGAAATTCTGACGAAACCTGCACTTCGGGGCCGGGCTGTGGCGCCGCCTCGAAGTAACTCCAGTTTGCCACCAGAGTCGGATCACAATCAAATCCTCCAAGCGGTCGGATTCCTCACCACACTCGAAACCGAGCCGTCATCCCCACCGTGTCATCCCCACCCAGTCATCCCCACCACTGCGTCACCAACAACAGCCCCGCCACCACGAGCACGACCACCGATCCGGCAACCGCCGCGATACCCCGCCTGCGGTCGCACCAGATCTGCGCGGCGAGAGCAACCACCGAGGCCGCAATGTGCGCGGTGATCGACGTTGTTCCCGGACCCGGGAATCCGCGGTTGCCGCCCAGATATGCCGAACCGATGATCACGAGTGTCAAGACCACGATTCCGGCCGCCACGGTGCCGCTCAGGGCGCGTAGAGCGCGGACCAGCAGCCATTGTCGTTTGTCGGCGGGATAGTCGTAATCGTCTTCGTACTGATAGTCCTGATATTCCTGGTACTGGTAGTCGTCCTCGTACCTGTCGTTCCGGTCGTACCTGTCGTCGTATGTCATCTCTTACGCTCCCGCGACGAATCCGCGGACTGATTCCGCAATGAGTTGAACCGCGATGGCGGCGAGCAGAAGACCGGCGATGCGTGCCAGCAGACTGATGCCACCCTCGCCCAGTATCCGGATCAGTGCGGTCGAGAAGCGCAGGACCACGAACAGCACGAGGTGGATGGACAGAATCGCCAACGCGATCGCCAGATACGACGCCGCTTCACCGTCGGCCTGGGCGACAAAGACGATGACGGCCGCTATCGCACCGGGACCGGCCATCATCGGCGTTCCCAGAGGAACGAGTGCGACGTTGACGTCGTCGGCTCCCTGCGGACGGTTGGAGGCCTTTCCGGTCAGCAGTTCGAGTGCGATGAGAAGCAGCAGCAATCCGCCGGCGCCCTGCAACGCCGGAATGCCGATGTGGAGGTAGTTGAGGATCGCCTGACCGCCGATGGCAAAGACCGAGATGACCGCCAGGGAGACGGCGGGGGCCTGCCATGCCGCTCGATTGCGATCTTCACGGCTTTTACGTCCGACGAGTGACAAGAACACCGGGATGACTCCGGGCGGGTCCATGATCACGAACAGCGTGATGAACACGGTGAGGTAGAGCGTGGTGTCGAGCATCAGCGCCCCAGTACCTCCACGCCGGTGGCAGCCGAGACGAGTTTGTCGAACTCGGCTTCGTCCGTGAGCTCGTCGCCGAGTCCGATCGTCTTGTTCTCGCCGTGGTAGTCAGAGGATCCGGTGACTGCCAAACCGAGGTCGACAGCCAGGCGGCGCAGGACGTCACGATCGTCGCTGCGATGGTCCGGGTGATCGACTTCGAGGCCCCCGAGACCCAAATCGGCCAGATCGCGGATGTGGTCGAGCGCAAGCAATCCGCCGCGCGAACGGGCCCGTCCATGCGCAAGGACGGTCACTCCCCCGGCGGCTGCCACCAGTTCGACGGCGTACTCGAGCGGAGTGTCGTACTTGGGAACGTCGTATCGTCCTCGACTGGACAACAGGTCGGAGAAGGCCTCGCTGATGCTCGACACCACACCGGCCCGCATCAGGGCCGCTGCGACGTGCGGGCGTCCGACGGACGGACCGGCGTCGGCGAGGATCTGATCGGGATCGACGGGCAGACCGTCACGCGCCATCATGGTCGTCATCACCCGGATACGTTCGACGCGTTCGGCGCGCAGTCGCTCACGTTCTTTTGCGAATTCGGGGTGCGTCGGATCGAACAGGTACGCAAGCAGATGTACAGCGACCGGCCAACCACGCTCACCTCGACCTTCGCACGACATCTCCATCCCACGAACCAGGCTGACGCCGGCCGGCAAGGCCTGCGCCGCCTCGGCCCAGCCCGAAGTCGTGTCGTGATCGGTGATGGCGACGACGTCGAGTCCGGCGTCGGCTGCGGCGCGCATGAGGGCAGCCGGGGTGTCGGTGCCGTCCGATGCGTTGGAGTGGGTGTGAAGATCTATTCGCACTGTTCCAGTGTGTCAGCAATCGGCAACTTCATCGCGCTCCGGTGGGCGAGCCGGAAGCTGACGTACGATTACGCCGCAGCGGCAGCGCAATTCGATCAGGTGTCGCTGTAGTGCCGTTCCCCTGCCGTTCCACTGCATTACAGACCGAGAAGGAGCGAGCGTGCCAACCATGCCGTCACTGCCGAATTGGTCGAACAGCAAATCGACGCAAGCCGATGCGCCCAAGATCCCCGTTCCGGCAGCCCGCGCGATCGTCGACTGCGCGGTCTACGTGGACGGCGTGCGGTTGCCGGGCAAGTACACGCACCGCGCTGCGTTGGCCGAGGTTCGTAGTCGCGACAACGCGTTCGTCTGGGTGGGCATGCACGCTCCCGACGAAGGTCAGATGCAAGATGTAGCAGCAACTTTCGGACTCCACGAGCTGATGGTCGAGGATGCCGTCCATGCACACGAGCGCCCGAAACTCGAACGCTACGACGACGTCATGTTCCTGGTGCTGCGCACGGTCGTCTACGTGCCGCACGAGTCCGTCGCGACGGCGAGCGAGATCGTCGAAACCGGCGAGATCATGGTGTTCGTCGGCCCCGACTTCGTGGTGACCGTCCGGCACGGGGATCACTCCGAACTGGCAAGCGTGCGCAAGTCACTCGAGCAGAACCCCGAGCGCCTCACCATGGGCCCGTTCGCGGTGTTGCACGCGATCACCGACCACGTCGTAGACAGCTATCTCTCCGTCATCCAACTCGTCGAACAGGACGTCGACAGCATGGAAGAATTGGTGTTCAACCCGCGGAACACCGTTGCCGTCGAGCACATCTACCTGCTCAAACGTGAAATCGTCGAACTACGACGCTCGGTCACTCCACTCGGATTGCCACTGCTCCAGCTGACCCAGCCCGCGGGCGGCCTCGTCCCGAAGGAGATCCGGCGATACTTCCGTGACGTACGAGATCACCACACGATCGTGGCCGAACGTATCTCGGAATACGACGAGGTGTTGAGTTCGCTGGTCGACGCCGCACTCGCGAAGATCGCGGTGCAGCAAAACACCGACATGCGCAAGATCTCCGCGTGGGTCGCTATCGCCGCCGTGCCGACCGGCGTTGCCGGTATCTACGGGATGAACTTCGAGAACATGCCGGAACTCGGTTACAAGTACGGCTACCAGTCCATCCTGTTCCTCATCGCGTCGGTGTGTGTCGGCTTGTTCTTTCTCTTCCGTCGCAACAACTGGCTGTGAACCTCGCACGCTGACTCCCTGTACTTGCCACCGTCGCAGGCGGACAATGGATATGGGTACGCATTTTCATTCCGTTCCCGAAATCCATTTTGCGACAAGCAAATTCAGATCCAAGGAGAAGTGGAGGAGCAACCATGCCTACAGTCGAGCAATCCGTGGAGATCGCGTTGCCACCCAAGGACGTCTGGGAGTACATCGCCGTCGCCGAGAACTGGCCCAACTGGGAGAATTCGATGGTCGAGTGCACACAGATCACCGACGGCCCGATGGGCGTGGGAAGCCGCTGGCACGGTGTCTCGCGAATCCTGGGCAAGCGTCTCGAGTGGACATCCGAATTCACCGAGTACGACCCACCGAGATCGTCGAAATCGACGTCCGTCGAAAGTCCGGTCAGCTTCTCGCAGACCACGACCTGCGAAGAAGTCGGTGACGGCACTCGGGTCACCTACCGACTCGACAGCGAAAGCGGCCTGGGAGGAGTATTCGGCAAGATGGCCGACCCGATCGTCACGAAAGCATTTTCACGAACGGTTCGGGTAAGTCTCGAGAACTTGGCGGACATCCTCGTGCACGCCGAATGATCTGACGGACAAAGCGCCAGCGCAGCTAGAGCGAGGCAGCGGAACGGTGCGGATCGCGGATGTCGATCCCCGCCTCGGTCCACGCTTCCCTCAGTGCCTCCGCGCCGCGCAGACGCACCCAGGCGGCTTCGGTACCGGTCAGGGGGACCACACCAAGGAAGCGCACCGGGTCGAACGGCTCCGGCAGCGTCAGGTCTTCGATCCCGCTGTCACCGAGAAGCACCGCCGTGAACGCAGTGTCCTTCCACAGCGGCTCGCCCAGGTCCAACAGTGCGTCCTCGAGCAGCACGACGCCTTCGACGGACGGCGCCGCGGCCAGCACCGCGAGCGTCCTGGCCACACCTGACGCCACACCGGTGCCACCGCGCAGCGTGAGTACCAACTCGGCGCGGGGTCCGCGTGTGGGGTCTGCGACCAGTTCGTTGGGGTCGCCCATCGGATGACGCGAGCACCCCAGTGTGATGTAGCGGACCAGGCCGTCGGGTGATTCGAAACGCAGCACGTCCAGCGGTTCGACACCGAGGAACGTCACTGAGGCCGCGGTGGGGTCCGGCCCCTCGATGCTGCTGACGAGATGGGCCCGGACGGAAGATACGACGCTGTCTGACACTCGTCCATCTAAACACCGTGCCCGCGAGGTTCGCAGCGCAGATACCTCGCGGTGGCGGTAGCGTCGTCGAAATGGTCTCCGTTCTCGCTGTCAGCGACGAGACTGTCGAATTCCTGTGGAGCAGTCAGGTTCGTTCACTCCGAGTCGACGTGATCCTCGGCGCAGGCGATCTGCCGTTTGCGTATCTGGAGTACCTGTCCGATCAGCTGAATGCGCCGTGCGTGTTCGTTCCCGGCAACCACGACGCCGATCTGTCCGGATATTCGAACAAGAGATCCGGTTGGATGCGGGCAGGGATGCCGGCGCAGTGGCCAGGGCCGACCGGCGCAGTCAACGCCGACGGACGCATCGTGACCGTCGCCGGTCTGCGGATCGCCGGCCTCGGCGGTTCCATCCGATACAACACGGGTCCCAATCAGTGGTCCGAGCGCCAGCAGAGCCGACGCGCTCGCTCGCTCACCTGGCGAAACGCCTGGCAATCGCGGCTTCCCGGCGGCCGGGCGGGCGTGGATGTGCTGCTCACCCACAGCCCCGCCCGCGGTGTCGGCGACGCCGAGGATCGGCCACATCGAGGGTTCGAATGCTTCACGCCTTTGATTCACAACCTCGATCCGACGGTGATGGTCCACGGACACATCCACCCGCACGGGCGAACCCCTCTCGATCTGGAGGTAGGCCGGACTATCGTGCTCAATACCGTCGGCTTCACGCTGATGGAGATTTCCCCAGGTACTCCGCCGACGATCGTGAGGCGCCGACATGGCTCGTGACACCGGATTTCCCACAGCCGACGCGGAAAACGACTTCGCTCGTCAGCGTCGACGTGCCGACGTTGCCCGTCTGGTCAGTTGGCTACGACGCGAACCCGACGACGTCAACGCGATCCTGCCGTTCGACGAGGTTGTCGCAGCTCTGGGCAAGGTCGGCGAGAAGTCTCTGGGACTGCAGGTCGTCACCATCGAATCAATAGTCGGAAGTGTCGACCGCACAGGTGATTTCGACAGGTACTTCCGTCCGACGTCCACTCACTCGCGCGCTCGTTGGGAGCGACTTGCGGTGGCGCAAAGACGCGGCGAATCGGTACCACCTGTTCAGTTGTATCGCGTCGGCTCCATGCATTTCGTGATCGACGGGCACCACCGAGTGTCCATTGCGTGTGCGATGCACCAGAAGACAATCGACGCGTACGTCACCGAGATCATCACGCGTATCTCGCCGGAAGGCATCACTCAGCGCGCTGATCTGCTCATCAAGGATCATCGTCGACTCTTCCTCACCCGCGTTCCGCTGCAGGGTTCACAACGCGAAGCCGTCCAGGTCACCGACCCGTGGGAGTACGCCGAACTCAGTGAGTGTGTGGAGGCGTGGGGTTTTCGGCTCATGCAGGAGAAGGGTGAGTTCCTCGGCCGAGACACCGTCGCCCGCCGCTGGTTCGGCGAGGAGTTTCTGCCCGTCGTGCGAATGCTGCGGGGTGCCGACATGTTGCCCGAGCACACCGACGCCGAGGCCTACTTGTGGATCGCCCGGGAGCGGTACCGACTGGTGCGGCGTCACATGTGGAACGACGAGATCGTGGCCGAACTACGCGATCGAGCACCGCGAAAGCACAAGCCCGCTACGTAGCGACAGCGAACCGCACCTCTCGGTTCGGGATCTTCGGGTGCATGAATTTCAGCAACGCACGCGCTTCCTTCTCGATGGATGCGAGCGCGGTCTTCGGTTGCTGCGCAAACAGAGTCGCGCCCAATTCGACCGTCTCCTTGTCCGGCGTCACCGTCGCGAATCCCACCACCTTTCCGCGCACCAGGATGGCGGGCTTGATGATGCCGTTGACGGTGAAGACGCGAGTTCGGTACTGCTCGTCCATGATTCGCGAGCGGTCGGCGTGCGAGAGCAGGATGTTGTCGAACGGAGCAAGGATTCTGACCGGCGGTGTTCCGGAGGTCGGTCGTGGCGCGTCCGGCAGGTCGAACACCTCGGCCCCTTTCGCGTTGACAAAGGTGATCAAGCCGGGACGTAGCCTCTCGAAGACTTCGGCGAGTCTCGTGAGCCCTGACCACGCTTGGGCATCTTTCACACTCGCGGGCCCGAAGGCCGCCAGATAACGAAGCACCATCGCATCCGGATCCGGCGATGAACTCACTTCCGTGCCAAGCCAATTCTCCAAGGTCGTCAGTGCCGGTACTCCGGATCGTCCCCACAGGCCTCGCGGTGGGACCTGCACCATCGGCAGAAGTCCTCGAACGCCGTGCGCCAGCCCCTCGGCCGCGTGGCCGGGAAAGCGCTCTGCCAGTAACGGTCTCATCTGCATCTGAGTGAGCGGCCCGTCCGCTACCAATTCGCGTCCCGCCCGCGCCAGCGCGTCGAGATCCAACCCGGTGAGCGCAGCACGCTGAGTGCTGTTGGTGTGGAGATCGCGTTCCATGATCGTCTGAACCGTGGCCCGGAAGGGACCCGCATCCGCGGCCGAAAGAGCAAAGACCGTGCCCCGCATGGCAACAAGCCGCACCACCTGGCGCTTCTCGACAAGGGTGGAGAGGTCTTCTGCCGCAAAGTTCTTCAGCCGCGCCCACAGCGCCAGGTAGGGCGGGTTCGGCGCCTGGGCCTGCAGACCTGCCAGGTGCTCGATCGCATCCAACGCACTGACCTCGGCCCTCCGCAGCAGGAACTGCCGCGCCAGAGTCGCCAGGTTGAGCTCGCGATCGGTGATCAGTGCAGCCATCGACAACTCCTCAACGATCGTGGTCAGTGGCGGTGACGATCTCGAACGGTATCTCGACTCGCGCGAGGGTTCCGGACTCTTCACCCGGTCCGACCGAGAACGAGCCACCCGCGGCAACAACCCGCAGTTCGTGCGAGAGCAGTCCGATGTGCCCGGCAGCCCGTCGTTCGGCAATCCGATCGGCGCTGATCCCCCGACCGTCGTCCGAGACCACGAGCACCGCACGGTGGTCCAGTCGTGCAAGCTCGATCCGGACGTTCTGCGCGCCGGCATGTTTGACGACGTTGCCCAGAAGCTCTCGGGTGGCGCCGAACAAGACTTCGTCCGCGGACGTGCGTAGATCGTCGTTCCAGCCCGAAGTGTCGACGTCGACCACCACTCCGCCGCGTCCCTGCGCCGAGCGCGCGAGGTCCCCGATCGCGCGGGCAAGGCCCACGTGGACGAGAACTGTGGGATGCAGTTCCGAGACGGACGATCTCAACAGCGTGGTCGCTTCACCGAGCGCTTTTCCGGCTCGCGCCAACGCGACAGGCTCCGCACTGTCTGCCAATTCGTCGAGATCCATCCGCGCGGCGAGAACGTACTGGAGCGCCCCGTCGTGCAATTGCTCGGACAGTTCTGTGCGCTCACGCTGCTCCAGCCCCATGAGTTCGGCCAGAAGGCTGGTGCGATGCCCGACGAGGTGCCCGATGGTCAACACGCGTGATCTTTGAATCCGAGTCAGTCCGATTGCGCCTGCGCCCACTCCGGCCAAGGCCATGGTGCTCAGCAGGATCGACGGCCACGGCTCGGAGTTCGAAGTCATCGTTGCCCAACTGGAAACGAAGAACACCCCGATCGTGCAGGCAACGACGCCGACACACACGTCCGTCCGCAGTTGCGTACACGCAAGAACCGGAATGACGAAGAGCCCGTTGCTCAAGATGTCGGCGGTCCAACTCTGCTCGGCTGCGAGACCGGTCAGCAATGTCAGAGTTGCGAGCACGGCGAGGTCGACGAACAAGCCGAGCCAGATCATCGTCACCGGGCCGGTGCCACCTTTGCGGATCCACAGCGCCACGGCTGCCGACCAGAGGGCATAGGCGCCCAGAATCGCGAAACACCATCCCGCGTCGTTCATCGGCGGGACGAAGATCAGTGTCAGGGCGATGAACAGCACCAGAGCGCCGCGCACCGTCAGTTGGAGGTACGCACCGCGGTAGGCGTGTTCGCGCAAGATCCGCTCGAGGTCCGGGCCGCCGGGCAGGTGCTCGGTTCGTACCGAGGATTCGTTCATCTGTCCTCCTGTGCCGCCCATCCCAGTTCCCTGTGAATGAGCTTCGCACACGAGATTTCACAATCAACCCGCAATACCGTGAATGGCACAGCATTCACCGAACCTCGAAACCACGCAGGAGTGCTCATGATCTCGACCCGAGCAAGCAAGCGCCGCATCGCCACTCGATTTGCCGTCGCCGGCGCCCTGGCAGCGGCGCCGATCGCCGTGGTGGCCGGGACAGCGCAAGCCACCCCGGCCTCCACCCATCACGAACAATTCGGCCGCCTGGTCCCCCTACCCGAACCAGCCGATGCAGCGCCCGGCCCCGAACAGGTACCGCTCCCCTGGGGCGCGACGTATTCGGTCACCTTGCCCGGGTAAAGGTCACAGCAGCAGATTGGCTCCCGTACCGCCGTCGAACACCGCGATCTTGGCGGGATCGAACCAGAGATCGACAGACCTGCCCTGGGCCACCGTGGACTCGGACGAGAGCCTGGCAACCAGTTGACCTCCACCAGCGACGGCCGTTCCCGAATCGGCAGCGAGTTCCTCGAGTTCACGAGAGTTGACGGCGGGGCCACCAGCGAGGAAATACGCGTACTTGTCCGAACCCATCGATTCCAGCACGTCGACGTCGACGGTGAACGTCCCGCCGTGCGGCTTCTGCGCTGCATCGACCAGCGCCACGTCCTCGAAATGCTCCGGTCTGATACCGACCACCACGTCCTTGCCCGAACCGCTGCCCGAGATCTTCGACTGCGCCGCCGCGGGCAGGCGAACATCGCCGATCGGCGTGCTCACACCGTCCGCCGTCAACTGTCCGGGGAAGAAGTTCATGGACGGGGACCCGATGAATCCCGCCACGAACAGATTGTTCGGACGATCGTAGAGTTCCTGCGGCGCACCGATCTGTTGCACGATTCCGCCGCGCAGCACGACTACCCGATCGCCGAGCGTCATCGCCTCGGTCTGGTCGTGGGTCACGTAAATCGTTGTCGTACCGAGTCGCTGCTGCAGACGGGCGATCTCCGTCCTCATCTGCACGCGCAGTTTGGCGTCCAGGTTGGAAAGCGGCTCGTCCATGAGAAACGCCTTCGGGCTGCGCACGATTGCGCGTCCCATCGCGACACGCTGACGCTGACCGCCCGACAGGTTCGCCGGTTTGCGATCGAGATGCTGGGTGAGGTCCAGGACCCGCGCAGCGTCGTCGACCTTGGCGTTGATCTCGTCCTTGGACATCTTCGCCAATGTCAGTGGGAAAGCGATGTTCTGACGCACCGTCATGTGCGGATACAGCGCATACGACTGGAACACCATCGCGATGTCGCGGTCCTTGGGGGCGCGTTCGTTGACGCGTTCACCCGCGATCCGCAACTCACCGGTCGAAATGTCTTCCAGCCCGGCAATCATGTTGAGAGTCGTGGATTTTCCACAACCGGACGGGCCCACGAGAATGATGAATTCTCCGTCGGCGATGGTGATGTCGACATCACTGACCGCCTTGGCTCCGTCCGGGTACAGCTTGGTCACCTTGTCCAGCACGATCTCGGCCACAGGCTTATCCCTTCACTGCGCCGGAAGTAAGCCCGGCCACGATACGACGTTGGAAGAACAGAACAAAGATGATGATCGGAATGGTGATGACCATGGCGGCCGCGGCGATCGACCCGGTGGGCTCCTCGAATTGTGAAGCGCCGGTGAAGTTTGCGATGGCCGCAGGGGCGGTGATGGAGCGTTCGGTCGACGTCAGCGAGATCGCGAACAACAGATCGTTCCAGCAGAAGATGAACACCAGAATGCCCGCCGTGACGATGCCGGGCGCGGCGAGCGGAGCTACCACCTTCCGGAACGCCTGCCCCGGCGTCGCGCCGTCCATCTGCGCCGCCTTCTCGAGTTCCCAAGGAATCTCTTTGAAGAATGCCGAGAGCGTGTAGATCGCCAACGGCAACGCAAAGGTGATGTACGGCAGGATGAGTCCGGCCCAGGTGTCGAAGAGTCCGAGCCGTCGTTCGATGTCGAACAGCGGGCTCACCAATGAAATCTGCGGGAACATCGCGATCAGCAGGGCAACAGCCACCAGCAGCTTCTTGCCCGGAAAATCCAGGCGCGCAATCGCGTAAGCAGCCATGGTTCCGATCACCACGGCGATGACCGTCGAGATGAGTCCGATGCCGATGGAGTTGATCAGAGCACTGGTGAAGGCGCTGGTGTCGAAGATTCCTCGGTAGTTGTCCAGGGTCCACTTCTCCGGAATGAACTTGCCGTCCTTGATGGTTCCGGCGGGCTTGAAGGACAGGCTCGCAATCCACAGGACGGGAACCAACGCGTACAGCAAGACCAGAAGGTTGACGACGGACCAGCTGATCTTGAGTCTGGGAGTCACGGTCATGTCAGCGTCCTTCCGTATCGGATCCGGGAGCCGAAGCACCGAAAAGTTTGATGAAGATAAACGCGATCACTGCCACACACACGAAGATCAGCACGCTGATCGCGGATCCGATACCCAAGTTGAATGCCTTGAACAGATTGTCGTAACCCAGAATCGACACCGACCCGGTGTCGTTCGCTCCCTTCGTCAGCACGTAGATGTTGTCGAAGATGCGGAACGCGTCGAGTGTGCGGAACAGCAGAGCGACGAGGATGGCGGGCTTCATCAGCGGAAGGATGATGCGTACCAACCGGGTCCACGCACCGGCGCCGTCCACCTGAGCCGCCTTGAGGAGGTCGTCGGGCACGAGCGCCAGGCCGGCGAGCAGGAGCAGCGCCATGAACGGCGTCGTCTTCCACACCTCGGCAAGGACGATGATCGCGAGCGACGGGATCTGGTCGGTGAGCGGCGCACTGCCGTCGGGCAGGAGATTGGCGAGGTAGCCGGTCCCCGGCGTCCACGCGTAGTACCAGCTGTATGCCGCCGCAACGGTGACGATGCCGTACGGGATGAGCACAACGGTGCGGACGAGCCCCTTGCCCACGATCGTTCGGTGCATCACCAGTGCGATGGTCAGTCCGAGAACGAACTCGATGACGACCGAGACAACCGTGATCGACGTCGTCACCGCGAACGCTTGCCACCAGTAACCGTCGGTCAGCACCGACACGTAGTTGTCGAACCACACGAACTTTCGTTGATCCGGGAAGCGCAGGTCGTAGCGCTGCAAACTCAGCCACACGGCGTAGACCACCGGATATGCGGTCACCGCGATCATGAGAATCGCGGCCGGGGCCACCAGCCAGAGACCGAGGCGACGCTCGGCCGCCTTTCCGTCGGACATCTTCGTTTTCGCGGAGTGCTTCGGCTCCGGCGATGGCGTCGCGACTGTTGGTGCAGCTCCCGAATTTTCGCTGTCGATCGTCACGGAATCAGCCCCTCGGAATTGACTGCCTTGCGTACCTGCTCGGCAAGATCGTTCACGGTCGATTCCGGATCGATGTTTCCCACAGGGTTCAGCGTGGCAGTGATGAGCGTCGAAATACTCTGATAGGCAGGAGAAACCGGACGAACCGAAGCGGTGTCCAGGCTGTCGCGAACCTCACGCCACGCCGGGTACGCCTCCTGGAACGCCGGGTCGTCGTACAGGCTCTCGAGAGTCGGCGGAACGCCACCGGCTACCGCGTTGTTGCGCTGATTCTCCTCGTTACGCAGACAGGTGAGCGCCTCGAACGCGAGGTCCGGATGCTGGCTGGTCTTGGCCACCGCCACGTTGAAGCCGCCGATCGTGACCTCGGCCGGCTTACCCTCGATCACCGAGGGATACGGAGCGGCAAGGAAATTCCGTTCGCCGTTCACCGTGAGCACCGTGTTTCCGGTGTTCTCACTGGTGACGTTGCCCTTGTCGTCGATGTACGGCAGATCGCCCTTCTCGGCGTTCTCCATGATGCCGGGCAGCACGAACGGCCAGTTGACCTGGAAGGCAGATTTGCCGCTCTCCATGCCCAGTCGCGACGACGCTTCATCCCCCTGCGAGATCGAGGGATCCGCACCCTTGGCGGTAGCGACGCGCTTCATGACGGTCAGCGCCTGCTGGGCAGCATCACCGTCGGCCACCGTCACGGTTGTTCCGTCCGGCCCCACCACCGATCCGCCGGCACTGGCGAGAAGAGTGTTGAACCAGACCATCAATCCTTCGTACTGCTTGCCCTGCACACCGATCCAGCTGGGGCGCCCCTCCGCGGCCAGGCCTTCGGAGATGTCGATCATCTGATCCCAGGTCTGGGGTGGTTGCCCGTCCGGCATCAAATCCTTTCGATACCAGAGCAATTGGGTGTTGGTGTTCAATGGCGCCGCATAGAGCTGGTCCTGCCACTTCGCCGACTCCAGCGGACCCTCGAGCGTCCCGTTGCTGACCTCGGCCGCCACGTCGTCAGGAAGCGGCAATGCCCATCCCGCTTCGGCGAATTCGGCAGTCCACACCACGTCGAGCGTCATCAGATCGAGTGACTTGTCATTGCCGGTCAGACGCCGGGCCAACTGAAGTCGCTGGTCGTCGGCACCCTTGGGCAGAGTTTTCTGCTCGACCCGGTACGCGCCGTTCGACGCCGCCGAACAATTGGCGGCGGCCTCCGCATACTGCTCGGCGCCGTCGGCAGCGGTGTAGAAGGACAGCACCACGCCGTCGTCATTGTCCGATCCGCACGCACTGAGCAAGGGCGCCAACAACAATGTTGCCGCGCCGAGCAGCCCCGCCCGCAATTTCTTCTTCTGTCCCGCCCGCGATCTCTCGTTCTGCCCCGCCCGCGATCTCTTGTTCTGCACAGCCGTCCTCCTCGGGCGGCGAGACGGCGCAGTCGTTACGGCTGGCCGACGCACCACACATCGGCACTTTTGCCGGAGAAGGGACCTATTTCCTTGTCCGGCAAACGGTCACGGGAAGCGAGTACTACCTCGCCCGCGTGTACATAAAGTAACCGAGATCACACAAGTTGGCAGCCCGAGCGAGAATGTCAGATGGCGAGCTTGGCGAGCAGGTCGCGCGCCGACTCCGCCGTCTTGGGCTCACACAGTACGTCGTAACGTCCGGCGACCAACTGCATCGTCGAGGCGAAGTCCCGCTGCCCACGCGTCGCGGCGTACGGAATCGTCGTGGAGATGACACCGAAGATGATGCCGCCCACGATGCCCGCGATCAGCGGAGCGAGGAAACCACCGGTGACGATTCCGAGCACCAGGCCGAAGAAGACACCGAGCCAAGCACCGGAGACGATGCCGCCACCGATCACCTTGGCCCACGTCAACCGACCGAGAACTCGCTCGACCTGCATCAGGTTCACGCCGACGATCGTGACGTCCTGAACCGGGAATTCCTGATCGGAGAGGTAATCGACTGCGCGCTGCGCCTCGGCGTAGGTGGGGTACGACCCGATGGGCCATCCCGAAGGCGGTGTCGGCAACGCTCCACGGCGCGACCCATTCGACGATTGACCGAGCGGATTGGACATGGCTGGCTGCGCTCCTCTTTTCGGGCACGTCATCCACGCGGATGACGCAAGTACATCTACCCCCTATTGTGCCCTTTACAGACCTGATTCGTTCGGCTATGCGAGCGTCAGGCGTGTTCGGGCGGCGTGAATTCCGACGTGCGCGCCATCCCCGCGGCGCGACCCTTGGCCGAAATCACCAGTGCCATCTTGCGACTCGCCTCGTCGATCATCTCGTCGCCGAGCATGACGGCGCCCCGCCCTCCCCCGGCAGCCGAGGTGTGGAACGCGTACGCGTCCAAGATGAGTTCCGCACGGTCGTAATCGGATTGGCGCGGACTGAACACCTCGTTGGCCGCCTCGATCTGCGTGGGGTGCAGAACCCACTTGCCGTCGAAACCGAGCGCTGCCGTTCGCGCAGCCGACCGAGTGAAAGCCTCGACGTCGCGGATCTGCAGGTACGGCCCGTCGATGGCCTGGACGCCGTGCGCCCGCGCGGCCATCAAGATGGTCATCAGGATGTGGTGATACGCGTCACCGCGGTCGTAGCCGTCCGGTTGCTCACCGACGACCAGAGTTCGCATGTTCAAGCTCGCCATGAAGTCGGCCGGGCCGAACACGAGCGCCTCGACGCGGGGACTCGCGGTGGCGATCGCGTCGATGTTGGTCAAGCCGATCGCGTTCTCGATCTGCGGTTCGATCCCGATCCTGCCGACCTCGAGACCGTTGGCCTTTTCGACCTGCGTCAACAACAAATCGAGCGCCTGGACGTGACTCGCATCGGGAACCTTGGGCAGCAGAATGGCGTCCAGATGCGCTCCGGCGCGGCCCACCACCTCCACGACGTCGGCATACGTCCATTCGGTGGTCCAGTCGTTGACCCGGACGACCTTGACCTGTTTGCCCCACCCGTCCTCGGCCAACGCGTCGCCGATCGACTCCCTGGCCGCCTGCTTCGCCAGCGGCGCCACCGCATCTTCGAGGTCGAGAAAGATCTCGTCGGCGGGCAATCCCTTCGCCTTGTCGATCATCTTCCGACTGCTGCCGGGAACTGCCAATACCGATCGACGGGAACGGTTGCGTGAAGTCATTGCGGACTGCCCTTCTCGATTTTCGGTGGCGCCGTTGCAGATTTTGACGCTGGACGAATTAGCCTTGCAATCATGGCAGCAGCAGGCAAGGTATTTGCAGCCAGGCTTGCCGGCCTGGTTGTACTCGGCCCGGACGGCGAATCGATCGGTCGTGTGCGCGACGTCGTCATCACGGTCCGCATCGGACGCCAGCAACCCCGCGTTCTCGGTCTGGTGATCGAAATGTTCACGCGCAAACGCATTTTCGTTCCAATGTTGCGTGTGACAGCAATCGAACCGAGTGCAGTCACCCTCACCACCGGCAACGTCAGTCTGCGGCGCTTCAACCAGCGCCCGGGCGAAGTGCTCGCTCTGGCGCAGGTACTCGATTCGCATGTGCGCGTGGACGACCCGGAACTCGAGGAGCTTCACGGCGTCGACACGATAGTCGTCGATCTCGGAATCGAATCGACGCGGACGCGAGACTGGGTGGTCTCCAAGGTCGCGGTTCGCGGCCATCGCGGACGCCTCGGTCGACGCGCGGCGATTCACATCGTCGACTGGCAGCACGTCGCCGGCCTCACCCAGAGCGACCTCTCACTCCCCGGCCAGGGCGTAGCTCACCTGCTTCTCCAGTACGAAGGCATGCGACCCGCCGATGTGGCCAACGCCATGCGCGAACTGCCGGAGAAGCGCCGCCACGAACTGGCCGTGGCGCTCGACGACGAACGCCTCGCCGACGTCGTGCAGGAACTGCCGGCGGACGACCAGACCGATCTGCTGATGCACCTGGAAGTCGAACGCGCCGCCGATCTACTCGAAGCGATGGATCCCGACGACGCCGCCGACCTGTTGGGCGAGCTGCCCGAAACCGAGGCCGAGTCACTGCTTCAGTTGATGGACCCGCAGGATTCCGAACCTGTTCGACGCCTGCTCGAGCATTCCCCGGACACTGCCGGTGGTCTGATGACGCCCGAACCGGTGGTACTGACGGCCTCGACGACGGTCGCGGAGGCCCTTGCCCGCGCCCGCAACTACGACGTGACCCCGGCGCTGTCGAGCATGGTCTTCGTCGTACGTCCGCCGACGGCGACTCCGACCGGGCGGTATCTCGGCTGCGTCCACTTGCAGAAGCTTCTCCGCGAGCCTCCCGCCAGCCTGGTAGGCGGACTACTCGACACCGACATGCCCCGGTTGGCCCCGGACGACTCGTTGGCGTCGGTCACCCGGTATTTCGCGACGTACAACTTGGTATGCGGGCCGGTCGTGGACGACGAGAACCACCTGATCGGGGCCGTGACGGTCGACGACGTGCTCGATCACCTCCTGCCGGAAGACTGGCGTGAGGATTACTCCGACGACGAGGAACTACTCCGATGAGCGAACGGGCGTCGAGCACGACCGCACGGCAACGACTGGAAACGCCCCGCGGAAGCCGCCGGTTCAATCTCGATTTCGACGTCGAAGCTGTCGGGCGCGTCAGTGAACGCATCGCCCGCTTCCTCGGCACCGGGCGTTATCTCGCAATCCAGACGATCATCGTGATCGTCTGGATCCTGATCAACGTGTTCGCGGTGGCCCTGCAGTGGGACCCGTACCCGTTCATCCTGCTCAACCTGGCCTTCTCCACCCAGGCCGCCTACGCGGCGCCGCTGATCCTGCTGGCCCAGAACCGTCAGGAGAACCGCGACCGGGTCTCGCTCGAGGAGGACCGCTCACGCGCCGAGCAAACCAAGGCGGATACCGAATTCCTCGCCCGAGAACTCGCAGCTCTGCGTATCGCCGTCGGCGAGGTTGCCACCCGCGACTACCTGCGACGGGAGCTCGAGGAGATCAAGTCGATCCTTGCTG
The DNA here is from genome assembly GCF_024436645.1 of Rhodococcus sp. T9N. NCBI lineage: Bacteria > Bacillati > Actinomycetota > Actinomycetes > Mycobacteriales > Nocardiaceae > Rhodococcus > Rhodococcus sp. T9N. The sequence continues at coordinate 95,111 of NZ_JAMSKS010000022.1, forward strand.
CCGACGGCGAACCGACCCCGAAGAAGAAGCACCGTGACTCGAATACTGCGAAACAAAGTCACAACTAGCTGAGCGTTCGCTGAGTTTTGCTGCACGCACCGTGACCGATATGTAACGTAAGTCACAGCAATATGGATATCACGGTGGGTACTCCGGAGCGGGAGCGCCAGCAAAGGGGAATCGTGCGAGTACGCGGAATGATTGCAGCATCCACACTGGTGGGGGGACTGCTCGTCGTCACAGGTCCAGCGGCCCTCACTGCCGGAAGCGCACCGACCGGAGGGTCACAGGTTCCGATCGCACTGGCGGGCTCCGCCTCGATTGCGCAGCCGGACTCTGTCGACTTCCTCCCGACGCCCCGCACGGTCCGAACGCAAAGATCGGCCCCGCCCAGCGATACGGTCGCCGGCGCCCCGGCAGCGCCCAACGCTGCGGCCGTCGTCCTCACCTCTCTGGGCATCCCCGAGATCGTCCTGAACGCGTACCGCTCCGCGGAGCTGGTGATGATGACCGAGGCACCGGGATGCGGAATCCCCTGGCATCTTCTGGCCGGCATCGGACGCATCGAATCCGGTCACGCCAACGGCGGCAAGACGACCTCGGTGGGTACGACGGTCACCCCGATCCTCGGCCCCGTCCTCGACGGACGGCTGGCAGGCAACGAGGTCATTCGGGACACCGACAAGGGCGCAATCGACGGCGACCCCACTCACGACCGCGCCGTCGGGCCGATGCAGTTCATTCCGGCCACCTGGGCCGGATATGCCAGCGACGGCAACGGGGACGGAATCAAGGACCCCAACAACGTCTTCGATGCGGCACTCTCGGCAGCGAAGTACCTCTGCAGCGGCGGACTCAACCTGCGCGATGTCGCCCAGGAGACCAAAGCTGTTCTGCGATACAACAACTCGGCCGCTTACGCAGCAAACGTGATCATGTGGTCGACGGCATACAAGAACGGTGTCATTCCTTCCGGTCAGCTGCCGTACACCTCGGGCATCAACACCGGCAGCTCCGCGATCAACGCCGCCGCCTCGGCAGACTCCGCCGCTTCGGCCGTACTCGCCGCGGCTGCAGCTACCGATCCGGCGGCCGGCGACAAGGAATCAGCGTCGACGACGCCGACCCCGACCACCACTCCCCTCTTCCCGGGTCTGCCGGACATGCCTGCACTCTCACCCGAGATCCAGGCACTGATCCCGCCGGGCGTCATGCCGACCAGCCCCGCTCCGGGACCCAACGCCGCCCGGAACGCAGCTCCCGGTCCGATAATCCCGCTCCCCGTCCTCACCTCACGGGGTCTCGTGTGGCCGATTCTGACGGCCGAGGGATGGCGCTGGCCCGACGACATGTGTGTGATCCTTCCGGACCCCGCAGCCCTCGACGGCTTGCAGGACGGCATCCTTCTGCCGTGCACGATCCCGGGCATGGCAGTGGCCGCCACGGCACCCGCCTCCACCGACGCGGCTCCCGCGGAATCCTCTCCGCCCGCCGCCCCCTCGCCGGAGCCCGCACCGGCACCCGCACCCGCACCGGAGCCCGCTCCGGCCCCGGCTCCGGCATTCGTGCCGTTCTTCCCGGGCCTGCCCGGCATGCCCGCTCTGTAACCGAAAAATCACGAAAGAACAGTGCATATGCCCCAAACTGCCCTTCTAGATCACGGTTGAATAACGGAAACGCAACAAATCAGGTAGCCTCGACTCCGTCAGTTGAACGGAAAACCTCCTCGCGGAGGTTCAGGAGGCATACACAGTGGGTCGGCACAGCAAGAAGACAGATTCGCACATCCGTCGAAATTCGGTCATCGCGCTCACCGGACTCATCCCTATCGGACTCGTCACCGCAGCCAACACGGCCGGCGCCGCTCCCAAGGTCCCGTTCTTCAACACCAGCTCCGCCGAAACGGTGGACACCGCCGCACAAGCCACGCAGGAACCGCAGGCGCAGATTCTGCCCGCCGTCGAAGCAATCGCCGAGCCGGCTCCCGCCCCCGCGCCGGAACCCGCGCCGCTGGCTCCCGTGCAGGCCACTCCCCCGCTCCCCGCGTCCATGGCCGAGGGAGCACTCGGAATCCCGAGCGTGAGCGTCGCCGCCTACCAGAACGCCGAGCGGATCCTCGCCGTCGAGAAGCCCAACTGCAACATGCACTGGACGCTCCTCGCCGGTATCGGCCGCGTCGAATCCGGCCACGCCAACGACGGCAAGGACGCCGACGCGAACGGCAACCTCTACAAGCCCGTGATCGGCCTGCCACTCAACGGCAGCCTGCCTGGCCAGGCCGTCATCATGGACACCGACGGCGGCGCCCTCGACGGCGACACCGTCTACGACCGCGCAGTCGGCCCGATGCAGTTCATCCCGTCCACCTGGAACCAGTACGCCGGCGACGGCAACGGTGACGGAATCGCCGACCCCCAGAACCTTTTCGACTCCGCACTGACCACCGGCAAGTACCTGTGCGACGGCGGGCTCAACATGCAGGACGTCACCCAGGTTGCCTCCGCGATCCACCGCTACAACAACTCGGCGGCCTACGTCGCCAACGTTCTGGCCTGGTCGCTCGGGTACTCCACCGGCATCGTGCCCGCCGCATCGGACCTGCCGCGCATCCACTGACCTACCTGGACTTACCATGGAGTCATGTCTGTACTGACCGAGTCCGACGTTCGCTCCGCGCTCGCGCGAGTTCTGGACCCAGAAATCCGCAAACCCATCACCGAACTGGGGATGGTCAAGGGGATCTCCCTCTCCAGTGACAACAGCGTCGACATCGGCATCTATCTCACGACCGCCGGCTGCCCGATGCGCACCGAGATCACCGAACGCGTCACCAAGGCCGTCGCCGACGTCGCCGGGGTCGGTGCGATCCGCGTCGAACTCGACGTCATGGACGACGCCCAGCGGACCGAGCTCCGCAAGTCGCTTCGCGGCGATTCCGCCGAACCCGTCATCCCGTTCGCCCAGCCGGGTTCACTCACCCGCGTCTACGCCGTAGCCTCCGGCAAGGGTGGCGTCGGAAAGTCCAGTGTGACAGTCAATCTCGCGGCAGCAATGGCCGCGCGCGGACTGTCTGTCGGCGTACTCGACGCGGATATCTACGGTCACTCGATCCCCCGCATGCTCGGCACCGACGCCAAGCCCACTCAGGTCGAGCGCATGATCATGCCGCCGGTTGCACACGACGTGAAGATGATCTCCATCGCGCAGTTCACCCAGGGCAACACTCCTGTCGTCTGGCGCGGACCGATGCTTCACCGCGCACTCCAGCAGTTCCTCGCCGACGTGTTCTGGGGCGATCTGGACGTGCTGCTGCTCGATCTGCCGCCCGGCACCGGTGACATCGCCATCTCGGTGGCTCAGCTCATCCCGAGCGCCGAGATCCTGGTCGTCACCACACCGCAGCAGGCCGCTGCCGAGGTCGCCGAGCGAGCGGGCGCCATCGCCCTGCAGACCCGCCAGCGCGTCGCCGGCGTCGTCGAGAACATGTCGTGGCTCGAACTTCCCGACGGCACCCGCATGGACGTCTTCGGCGAAGGCGGCGGGCAGACCGTCTCCGATCGCCTCACGAAGGCCGTCGGCGCCAAGGTTCCGCTTCTCGGACAGATCCCGCTGGATCCGTCCGTCCGCGAGGCAGGCGACGCCGGGACGCCGATCGTCCTCAGCGCTCCCGATTCACCCGCAGCCATCGCACTCAAGGACATCGCCGACAAGTTGGCCGTCCGTCAGCGCGGGCTGGCCGGAATGTCGCTCGGTATCAACACGGTTCGCAACCTGTAGAACCCCCTCATACGGAAGGGGGGGGGGGGCCCGGGGGGGGGGCGGCCCCCGCGCGGCGGGCGCTGGGGGGGGGGGGGGGGGGGGGCGGGCGGGCGGGG
>NZ_JAMSKS010000023.1:0-48351 GCF_024436645.1 Rhodococcus sp. T9N
ACTCACAGATAGACGACTACCTCGAAGGAAAGGACGTTTCCTCCGAGGTAGCCGAAAAGCTCGAGAAGATGTTCATCAACACTCGTCACAAGCGCACGGTGCCGGTCACACCCTTCGATACCTGGTGGCACTGAACGCAACACGCTGTCGGGGGCACAGTTCGATCCGCAGCTGTCTAATCGGCGGATTGAATCGCGGCGATCCAGCGTCACCCCGCAATTGTTCGGGGCGCGACAGCTAGATCTACTCGAACCGCTATTGTGCGGCACCGAGCGGGTGAAACTACGAGGCAGGCCTTGCGGCGCTACAGGTTTCGACGAGCATACCCCGGTAGCGAAGTTCGGAGAACGCGAGTGCCGTTCAGGACGAACAGAGGTACTTGGCGCGATGTTGCAGTCACACGCACACTGATGCGCTCCTGCCAGCACGCCTGACGAAGGGCAGGCGTGCCGATCGAGAGAAGCGGTTCGGGTCCCACAAACTGGTGCCGACCCCAGAATGGCATGTCCGCGGAAAAGTCGCTCCCCGGTGCAAACAGCACGTGATTGCACGCACTCTCCATATCATCCGATCACCGCGAGGTCGCTGGAGCCTCTTCGGCTCGTCCACGCCAACCGTACGGTTCCTGGGTGTGATGCCCTCCCTTGTTGCGGAGTTGACTGTTTCATCCGCGCATGACCGGGGTACGTGCGTTGCGAACGAACAACGAGGGCTGGTGACACGTTGTCATGATTGCTGGGACGGAGTGTGTGTTGTGGCTGAGCCGAATGAAATCGACCCTGTCCATGTGGACAATGACCGCACGAATCGATCGCACGTCGGGGAGGCGATCACAGACGGGCGCAACTATCCCGGGTACCTGCTGATCGGCCTCGGATTGGCAACTCTCGGATTAACTTTGGTGGCAGCAGGTTACGGATTTCGTGGGTGGGCGGTCATCGCCGGATGTGTGTGCGTAATTTCTTTCGTCGTCGGTGCCCTGGCAATCTTGATGGAACATCGGCGGGTCAAGCGTTTGGAAGGCAGCGAACTTCTCGACCAAGAGGGTCATTGAGCGATCTTCCCGGGCGCTGGTCGAGAAGTAGACCGCCGAAACAGAACCAAAGGCGTAGTCCGGATCGATTGGCACCGTACTCAGGGGACGCTGAGCGAGCTCTTCGTTCGTCCTCTAAGTGAATAACCGCGCTTCGTTTCGACTGAGCGGCCGGAGCGCCCCGTTCGGGGGCTCATCGAACAATCCTCGTCGAACAATCTCAGTCGCCCGATGTTCGCGTCACGGCGATTGCCGTTGAGTGAGTGGACACACTGACGAAGCGGAAGAAAATTGCTCAGGTCGCATAAGACGGAGACGAGGAGGACACTAGTGGACTGGTTCCTATCGGTGAGGGAGAAGAGGCCGGAGTTCACCTATACCGCGGTGCTGTGGGGCATGATCGTTCGACGGCCATCGAGCACGTGATCCACCCGGGTCAGGCCATCGCTCACCGCGAGGATGGTTAGGTTGTCGACGTAGCCGGCGAGGTGGTCTTCGACGGCACACCGGCGATGTGATCGCATTCGGGTATCCCAGCGTCAGCGACGCCGAGCTTGGTCTTGCGATCGGTGTCCAGTTTCGGACAGTGTTTGGACCCATACGGGCATTCGGCTCGATCGGTGTTGATCACCGAGTGGGATGCCCCCAATGGGGTGAGTTGCGCAGGGTTAGGATGCATCTCAGTTCCGGTCGTTGCCGGGCAACTGATCGTATGTACGCCGTGCCCGGTGCATGGCGGTGTCAAGCACGGGTAGGACGGCATGCCTCTTACGAAGAAGTTTTCCGAGATGTACGACGACGCATTGACTGCACTGGCCGCGGCGTCCCAACGACCTGCCAACGTCGTGAATGTGGACGGCCACTACGCTATTCGCGTCGACCTCGAGTACAACCGCTACGTCCTGGCCACGAACGCTCCGCGAGGACTATGGGACGAACCTGACGCCAGCGAATCCTGGTTGGTGCGTATCTTTCAAACCGGCGACGACGGTACGGACACGCTGCTCGGCGAAGCGAAGAAGCCATGGCTCATCGACGCATTCGACTCCGCGGTCGAACAGCTTGAATCTGACGGAAACATCGTCGTTGCCGACGCGGAATTCGGCAGCATTCGTTACACCCGCGAACTGGGCTGAACAGTCTCGGGCGTGACTTCCGGTGGTGTGTCCACGGCCGTTTCGCTCAGCTGAGCGATCCGCTCAGCCAGGATCGCGTTCTCGGTTTCAAGTGAGAGAATGACACCGATTCCGGTCAAGTTGATTCCGTCGCCGATCAACGCGGTAATACGGCGCAGTTTGTCGAGGTCCGCCGCACAGTAACGCCGCGTCCCGCCACTGGTGCGTGCGGGAGTCAACAGTCCGCGACGTTCGTAGAGTCTCAATGTCTGTGGGCCGACTCCGGACAGTTCCGACATCACGGAAATTCCGTAGACCCCTCGGTGGGCGTGCGCTGGATCCTTCAATGCCTCAGCGCTCTCCTTCAACCCAGCCGAATATCTCTCGACCTTAACATGTCGGTGCGCCGTCCCCCCGCCCTCCCGCACCTAAAATCTGATCTCCGACGCCACAGATTTCATCAGACGTGCGAACCCGATCTCGCCGGGAAAGGAGCCGATAAAATTCCGCACATGCTGGTTTCGCGCACAAGTGGGCATGTCTGGGCCTGGAAGTCGTATTGCGGTCGGTCGATCACTGTTCCACCTGTTGCCTTTTATCTGCATCGGTTGATATAGATTTATGACAGTCAATTACTTAGATGCATGCTGGAGCACTTGCACTTCGGGAGCGCGAATGACCACTGCCATGGCCACCGCCCGCGGCGGCGACGGCATCACCTGCCTGGCGCTGGGGCCGCTCTGCGGGCCTGTGTTCGCTCTGGCCGCGGCGATGGTTTTCTGGAGCGTTCTGCCGATCACCACCCGAAAATGAAGGAGACGACGATGTCGGCAACACGATCTGTACGCCGTTCCGGCAACACGACGGTGTCTTCACCTCAGCGAGGGGCCACCGTCCCTAGGCACTCTGCCAGGGCGATGACAAGGGGAAAGGGGTTGGCATTCTCATGAGCACCCACACGCGAGACGCCGACTACACGCACCTTGCGGCCCTTTTCGAACAGCTGGCTTCAATACCGAATGACGACGAGCACCGCGAGCGTCTACGTGCGCAGATCATCGAGTCGTGTCTACCACTGACCCGGAACATCGCCTTGCGATACCGCGGTCGCGGACAAGCCCACGAGGACCTCGTACAGGCCGCCAGCGTCGGTCTGGTCAGTGCGGTGAACCGCTTCGATCTCGCCAAGGGCAAAGACTTCCTAGCCTTCGCGATTCCGACGATGGTGGGTGAAGTGCGCAAACATTTCCGGGACCGCGGCTGGGACGTCCGTGTTCCGCGCTCGTTGCAGGAAAACTATCTCGCGCTCAACAAGGCCCGCTCTTCCCTCACCCAAGCCCTCGGACGCGAACCCACCGTGCCGGAACTGGCAAAAGAACTCGAAGTGGAACCTGCCGAGATCGCGGAGATCGTCGCCGCCGGCGATTCCTATCACGCGGCGTCCCTCGATGCCGCAACCGTCAACGACGGACGGACGATCGCAGACACCTTGGGAGACTTCGACTCTGCCCTCGAAGGCATTGACAACCAACAAACGCTCCGACCGGCACTACTCGCACTTCCTCAACGAGAACGCGCAATCGTGCTCTACCGATTCTTCGGCGAACTGACCCAAGCGGAAATTGCCGAGAAGGTTGGTCTCTCGCAAATGCATGTCTCCCGACTGCTCGCACAATCGCTCAAAGCGCTCCGACGGACGCAGTCCCTCGCAGCCCTCGAGGCCGCCGTCGCAGCGTGAGCTGGATGCCAAGAAAAGTGGACTCGTGTTGATCCCGGTACAAAGCAACTCGTGATCGGACGCGTCGTCGGTTACGGCGACGAGACACACCAACTGTCCGGTGTCCGGCGCGTACTCGTTGCCCTCCTCCGCGCGCGGGATCAAGAATCTGCCTGCAAGACCTTGGTCAGTGTGATTGTCACAGCCCACTTCTCCTCGGGTGCGGTAGGCGGGAGCTCCTCGAGGACCACTTCGTCGGCCAGGGTCTCGAGGACGCGCCACCCGAAGGACGAAGTGCTCGTGGTGATCTGACCCGTTGTTGCCGCAGAGAGGATCACCTGCGCAGCGGCGGTATCGTCGCCGAACGTGCACGTCAGGGTGCTGGAGGGGAGGGCGTGGCCGATGAGGATGGTCGCTGCTTCGTCGGCGGCGAGTACGAGATCGGACAACGCGTCCAACGAGAGCGCATAGTGCGCGGCCACGGTTCGCACCAGCGATCGCAGCACCGGCAGTTGATCCGGTGATGCAGAGACGGACAGTGAAGGTGAAACGGCGACCGGGGTAACGATCGCCCGCGCGAAGGACGTCACGTGAGATTTGCTCCTGTACTTAATCGGATGCAGCCAACCCCATTGGTGGGATCTTGGTAGCCGCATTCGAGAAGGATGATCAGCACTCAGCTACCCAACTGAAGTGCCGCCAAACATCGAGCTTAACGCCGTTGTCAGAGACCCAGCAGGGCGTGGTCGGAGTGTGTTGGTACGGCGTCGGCCATGTGGAAGTCCGTTGCCAGCCCCGTGAGGAGCTTTTCTGCGACATCACGAACTTTCACGAGTGTTTCCTGCGAATGCCAGGTGAGGACGTTGAATGCCCGGTTCGCCGATTCCGTGACAGTGTCATCGATAGTTTCGGTGACCTCGACGTAGAAGCCGGAACTGCCGATGATCTCGCCGGACTCGTCGACCAGTCGTTCGCCGACTATCACCACCGAGCGCGTCGTTCCTCTGGTGTCGACGATGCGGTGCCGGCTGCTGAACGAGCCGCCGGAAGTGCGGAGCGCTTCCAACGTCTCAGCGACATGAGGCCGATCGCCGGAATGTTTCTGGGAGAGACGCAATTCCGTGGCGGGGGTGATGGCGCCAGGTTCGTAGCGGTGTATCCGACTACTTCCACTCGCCGGCGCGGCGATAGAGGAATCCTCCCACCCGTTGTAGCACAACGGATTTCGCCGTCGGACCCACGCCCATGTCGTCCGGTACAGCATGTCCCTTTCGTTCCTCACCCAACCCTGGGCTTGATGCAGCGATGTTTGCCCGCCGAACTGCCTGGGCATCACCACCGAGCGCAGGCGCAGCGCGGATGCTGCGCGTCGGAGCTGGTGGGCTCGCCGTCGCGCATGGACCGGCACCCGGTCGCATGTCTGGGCTGTCATGCATAATCGGTGCCGGTCCGACCCGCCGCCAGCAACTCCTGAACTACGTTCTGTAGCGAAAGATTTGACGATCCCAGGGCCACCCCGGGTTGATGGACCGGATGGGCGGCGATATAGACGTAGGGGACAAGCGCCCTGGGGCGATAGTGAGCGGTACTGGAAGATGTTCCGGCGAGAGGACAATCAGATCAACGACGGCAACGAGCGAGAACTCGTCGGAGAAAGCGGACGTGATATTTCCATCCGAGGTATCGATGAAACTCTCCGTCTTCGACCGGTTCGCCACCTACGTCAGTGCACGCACCTCACAGGCATGGTTTTTCGTGGTGTGCGTGATAATCGTGGTGCTCTGGGCTCCGTCGTTCTTCCTGTTGGGCACTATCGACACCTGGCAACTGACGATCAACACCGTCACATTCCTCGAATCTAGCGGAGCCCAGGGGGCACACGATCGAATCGGGAGCACGTCACACCATCACCCGAAAGCAATCGAGTGAGGAGTCGGTGGCATCGGGCACGGCCATACCCGCGCGCAGTCCGGACTGAAGGTAGCCGATGACTTCCGTGTCGAGGCGCTCTCCGGGCACCACGGCGGGAATTCCGGGTGGGTACGGGGTGAGTTGCTCGGCGGCGATACGTCCGGCAGCGTGGGCACCGGGGATCATTTCAGTTCGGCCGAAGAATGCTTCGCGTGGCGATGACACAGTTTCGAGTTGAAGGCTCGCAGGAGAGGGTAGCTCGATGCGGGGGGTGTCGGGGAAACTTGGTGCTGCGCCGCAGAGAGCTTCGAGGCCGTCCAGCAGTCGTCGGGTGGTCTCGCGATCGTCTGCGGTGGAGACGGTCGCGAGGATGCGCCGATGGTCGCTCATGCCTACATCGATCGAGCGTTCGGCTCGGAGCCAATCCGCGCACTGATAGCCGGTGGCTCCCGTCCGTGAAACGTCGATCAGCACTTGCATTCTGTCGAGGTCGTGGGAAGCCTGGTGGCCCAGCAATTCGGAGTCGAGGACCTCGAGATCTGGGAGTTGTTCGATGTCGTCACGAAGCGAGGTGACCAGTGTCAGCGCTGTATCCAACAACTCGTGTCCGGTCTCGACCATCTGACGGCGCCATCCGTCGAGAGCTGAATAGATCATGACGTTGGGGCTCGTGGTCATCAACAGATCGGCGCACGCCGACAGGTGAGCAGTGTCGACAAGATCTCCCTGGACGTGGAAGACCGACCCCTGTTCGAAACCCATCCCCATCTTGTGCACACTGACCACGCAGACGTCCGCTCCTGCATCCATCGCCCAGGTGGGCAATCCTTCGTGAAAAGGGAGATGTGCACCCCACGCCTCGTCGACGATCAAGGGTTTACCCCTGCGGTGGCATTCGTCTGCGATCGCGGCTAGGTCTGCACAGGTGCCGTACGAACTCGGGCTGACGATCAGCGCCCCCGCCGCGTCCGGGTTCTTTTCCCACGCATCACGCACTTGGGAAGGGGAAGGGGGATGCGAAATGTGGTGCGCAGCATCCCATTGCGGGGTTATCCATCGGGGAGTGATGCCGGCAAAGATCAGCCCCGCGACGATCGACTTGTGACTGTCTCGACTGAGCAGCAGCCCACCGGGATCGTTGCCCGCGACTGCCATCATTGCTGCCTTGACGGACAGTGAACTACCGTAGGTCGAGAAGAACGCATAGTCCGCGCCCACCGCGTCGGCCATCAATCGTTCGGCATCTGCAAGGTAGTTGTTCGATGATCGGCGGTCGTCGAGGCCGGACGTGGCGAGAACGTCGTCGTGGAATGGATCCCGCCCGAGTACATCGAGTACCCGCCGGTCTGTGCCGCGCTCTTGTCTGTGCCCCGGTGGGGTGAACCCGTACCGATCCAACCGACGGTACTGCTCGAGGGCCTCCAGCAACGGTGCTCGGTTTTGATCCATGCGGCGGGACTACCCCGCACTCGAGGAAAACAATCGAAACAAACGTCACACTGGACTCCTTCTGCCTCGAGACCTGCCGCTGTAAAGATGACCCGAAGCCACTCAGCAACGGGAGGCGGGGAGGAATCGTAATACCCGCGCGCTGGCTCTATCTCGAGAATTGGCACGCGGGACTAAATTCGGCACAGTGAGTTGATCGATCCTGCCGAATCACCGGGCAACCTACCGGAGTAGACAGACAATATGGGTCGTTTCTGCTTTGTTTTTAGTCGTCGCGGGCCGGTATCTGGACTTCACACAAGGGAAACTGACTTCGTAGGCCGACATCCTGTGGACGAAATCACGTTCGTCTGCTATGGACCCGCTGCGGAACCTACAACCACGCCGAAACTATGTGCCTGACGCCAGTCTGTTTTGTAATCGCTGTGATCGGATTGAGTTACGACGGGCGGCCACCTCGGATCATCTGTCGAGGCGAAGGAAAGTGCGTCGACCAGCCTGACTACCGAATGTTCACTTCCGCGGCACGCGCTTCGACTGCACACGAAAAAACGAGCCGTACAGGTGAGCTGTTCTTCACCAGCATCAGCATCCGTTGGCGAGCGCTCCCCGGCGCCAAGCGATTGTCACGGCGGCCGAGGCGGGTGCGATTTCGAGGGTGAGGCGCGTGCATGAAACGCGGCTTCGGATGAGCCCAAATCGCAGGATGCTCTTCGATTGTGTGAGTTACGCGAGAAATGGGTAACGCTAGGTCGGCCCCGGGAAGTGTGCCCGTCGCGTTCAGGCGTGCGGCACGAAACACGTTCCGCCTCAACTATATCCGACAGACGCATCTACGATATGGTGATGAGGTATCGCGGTTGAGGAACCAGCCGTTGAAGTGAGAAACAGCCGTCTTCTCGTCTCTTCGGCGCGAGCGCGCCCTGACCTGATGCAAGGAGTGAGATGAACGGGCAAGCACGTCCCGGCGATCGGTTGTCGACCGATTTTGATTTGTCTACACAAGTCGACGTGGTTCGAGTTGACGACGTGGCCGGAACTGCAGACGTGATTCGGGTTGCGTCTGTTCCTGCATCGCACGTGTACGTACGGCATTTGGCACCGCACATGGGAACGGACGGCGTCGTTCGTCTTGACGATCCGATCCCCGCAGATGGCCGTAAGGTTCCCGGCGGCTGGTGGCCTCCCGTGATGCTCGACCCGGGATGGATCCGCGAGCATCATCACCTTTTTGATCTTTTCCATGTTCACTTCGGTTTCGACGCGATCGCACCGCAGGTTATGGAGGACATCGTTCACGAGTTAGACAGTCACGAAATCCCCTTGGTCTATACGGTGCATGACCTGCGAAATCCGCACCATCCCGATCCCGAGCCGCACCGCGAGATCCTGGACGTGTTGATCCCGGCGGCGGACTCCCTGATCACCTTGACACCGGGGGCGGCGGCATTGGTTGCGAATGATTGGGGGAGGGAATGCACAGTGCTACCTCATCCTCATGTGATCGAATTGGACAAATTCGGTCTTGCGCGGCCTCCTGGAACACAATTCACCGTGGGAGTGCACGTGAAAAGCCTGCGTCCCAACATGGATCCCTTTCCGGTGTTGAACACTCTGTGCTCGACGATTGCGACGTTGCCGGGTGCGCGATTGGTGGTGAACATCCATGATGAGATCTTCGATCCCGACAATCACTGGTATGCACCGCAGGCGTCGAAGAAACTCTTGGAATACGAGGATCTACCGGGTGTCGAGGTCGTGGTACATCCGTATTTCACCGACGACGAGCTGTGGCGATATCTGATGTCTCTGTCGGTTTCGGTCTTGCCGTATCGATTTGGTACGCATTCTGGATGGCTGGAGGCATGTTACGACCTCGGGACATCCGTCATCGCTCCCAGCTGTGGGTTCTACTCACAACAACAGGACTGCAAAATCTACGGGTTCGACGAGCATCATTTCGACCCGGAGTCGCTGGATCGATGCGTTCGCGAATTGTATTCGGCAGAGCCCGTGCGTCTTTCCGTGGCAATGCGTGCCAGGCAGCGTCGTTTTCTTGCCTCTGCTCACCGCGAAATCTATGAAAAGGCTCTCGCATGAGCGCGTTACGCATAGCTCTGATCGCATCGAGTCGCTATCCCGTCACCCAACCGTTCGCCGGCGGTCTCGAAGCTCACGTATGGCACCTGGCCGCAGCTCTGCGAAAAGCCGGCCACGATGTCACGCTTTTCGCCGGGCATGGTTCGGATCCGGAACTCGCTTGCGAGCTGATCGATGTCCGTCCAGCCCGCATCAGCACGGCGGCCAGGACTGACATCTCCATGCCGGCAGAGTATTTCATGCAAGAACACCATGCCTATCTCGACCTGATGCTCCGCCTCTCGCGTGACTATACGGAGAGCTTCGACGTCATCCACAACCACAGCCTGCACTACCTCCCAGTGGCGATGGCTTCCACGCTGAGTGCTCCTGTGCTCACCACTTTGCACACGCCGCCGACTCCGTGGCTGGAATCAGCAATCGCGGCAGGGGGGTCTCCTGGTCGGTTTGCTGCAGTGAGTCGTTTCACCGCCGATTCATGGAAACAGGCAGCCGGCGACGTCGAGGTCGTGCACAACGGAGTCGATACCGATCAATGGAGTGAGGGACCTGGCGGGCATCGACTGATCTGGTTTGGGCGCCTTGTTCCGGAAAAGGGTGCACACCATGCGATTGCGGCCGCCACGGAAGCCGGTATGCCGTTGGTACTAGCCGGGCCGATCAGTGACCATACGTATTTCAGAGAGCGAATCGAACCACACCTCGGCGGCTCTGTTCGATACCTCGGTCATCTGATGACTGACGATCTTGTTGACGCGGTAGGGACGTCTGCAGTGGCACTTGTGACCCCGCAGTGGGACGAGCCCTACGGGTTGGTCGTCGCCGAGGCGCTTGCCTGCGGTACCCCGGTCGTGGCTTACAGTCGGGGTGGCATACCGGAAATACTCACGCCGGATTGCGGTCGGTTGGTCCCAGCCGACGATGTGGCTGCGCTGTCCGTCGCGATCGGCGAGGCTAAACAGCTGGCTCGACAGCACGCTCGGGCGCGAGCTGTGAACCACTGTTCGGAACGAAGAATGGTGGACCGGTATGTCGCACTGTACGACGAAATCTGCTCTGCTCCAGTACAGTCCGACACACACCCAGCGGCACCCGCTGCCACAACGCGTCGAGCAAGCTGATGATCGGTTACTACATCCACCATCACGGGCGAGGCCATCTCACCCGTGCCGCGTCGATCGCGAGAAAACTGAGCCTCGACGTCACCGCGCTCACCAGTGCCCATTCAGTTGCAGTGGAGGCCTTCGACGACCATGTTCAGTTGCAACTCGACTACGGCGACGCGCACGAGGTTGACCCCACGGCCAACGATGCTCTTCATTGGGCACCGATCCACGAAACCGGGCTTCGTTCTCGGATGGCCCGAGTCGCCCGTTGGGTAGCGACCGCGCGTCCCGATGCCGTTGTCGTGGATGTATCCGTCGAAATTGCAACATTCATTCGATTGATGGGTGTCCCCGTCATCGTAGTGGCGATGCCAGGCGACAGGACCGATGCCGCCCACCAGCTCGCGTATCGACTTGCTGATCACATCATCGCCGCCTGGCCCCACGAGCTCTACGACCCGACTTGGCTCCACCCCCATGCGCACAAGACGACTTACGTGGGAGGTATCAGCCGCTTCGAGGATCGGGAGTGCGTATCTCGGACCGTCGACACTTCCTTGTCTCCTCGAGTTGTGGTGTTGAGTGGCGCCGGCGGATCAGCGGTCTCGAACGCTGACGTTCAAGCTGCTGCGGCGCAGCATCGTTCCTTCCACTGGACAGGGATCGGATTGCCGGGAGGGACGTGGGTTGCAGATCCCTGGCCGGACATCTGCTCGAGCGATATCATGGTCTCGCACGCAGGCCAGAACGCGGTGGCCGACATCGCGATCGCCGGTAAGCCTGCCATCGTGATCGCACAAGAACGTCCCTTCGGAGAACAGGTCGCGACCGCTGGAGCCCTGTCCATGCACAATCTCGCCGTGACGCTGAAGGAATGGCCGGCACTCGAATCCTGGCCCGATTTGATCACGCAGGCGCAGGCTCTCGATCGCGAAGGCTGGTCCAAGTGGCGGACCACGGGTGCTGCTGACCGCGCGGCGCGAGTCATCGAGTCAGTCGCGATACGGCACACGGCCCGCTGACGTGAGGACAGCGGTAATCACGATCGTGCACGGGCGTCACGAGCACTTGCGAATGCACCTGCGTGGCCTCGCTGCCAGTACGACCCTGCCGTACTCGCACGTCATCGTCGCGATGGGCGACGAGACGGTGAAAAACATAGTCGCGCAAGAGAGAAGCTCGGCCCACGTCGTGGAAATCGACGTTCCAGAAGGGGATCCTCTTCCGCTCGCCCGTGCCCGAAACATTGGAGCAGCGAAAGCTCGATGTCACGGAGCCGAGCTGCTCGTATTTCTCGACGTCGATTGCATTGCGGCGCCAACACTGCTCGCTCGATATCACGAGACGGCAAGTGAGGAGAATTCTACTGCCTCACTGTTCTGCGGACCGGTTACTTACTTGACGCAGCCGTTGTCGTCGCCGATTACTCCGGATGAGATGGCACTGCTGCACAATCCACATCCAGCAAGACCAGCGCCCCGCGCCGGGACGGTCCTCGACGGGGACGACTTCAATCTCTTCTGGTCGTTATCGTTCGCGGTCACTGTACCGACATGGCTTGCCTTGCAAGGCTTCTGCGAGGAATACCGTGGGTACGGCGGAGAGGACACCGATTTCGCCTGGTCCGCCCGAGACAAGGGCGTGAAATTGACCTGGGTCGGAGGAGCTGATGCCTACCATCAATTCCACCACGTGTCCGATCCACCTATCGAGCACCTTGACAACATCTTGACCAATGCGCAGGTGTTTCATCAGCGTTGGGGGCAGTGGCCGATGCAAGGATGGATCGACGCATTCGAAGAGAGGGGTCTCGTGGAGTACCGACCAGACCTTCAAACCTGGGTGCGGATTCGGAACTAGAGCTTCGTGACCACCGTGGTGCAGTAAACCACGACATCCCGACGGATGATTAAGAAAACATCGACTGGGGAAGCCGACCCGAATGGCTACATACAGAGTGATCAATCCTGCAGGCGACGTCACCGCGACGCGCGACATCGAAAGCGCTGACGACGCCCATGCCTGGTTTGTAGATGCCCGCGCCGACAACTCGGAACTGGGATGGCGTATGGAAGTTCAGCATGATGGCGAATGGTCGTTCTTCGACGACACCGAGGGCGCATCCAGCTGAGCAGTCGCTCAACGGATGCGACGAAGATGAGGAAGGACGTTCAAGCATGAGTCAACAACTCACAGGGAAGAAAGTGGCATTCCTCGTGGCGACGGAGGGAGTCGAACAGATCGAGTTGACGGATCCCTGGGACGCTTTGGTTGCCGAACACGCTCAGCCGTCGATTGTTTCGACAGAATCCGGCACAATCCAGGCGTTCAACCATCTCGACAAAGCTGACGTCTTCGACGTGGACGCGGTGGTCGAGTCGGCGGAGTCGTCCGAATACGACGCTCTCGTCCTGCCGGGCGGTGTGGCCAACCCTGATTTTCTCCGCATGAATCCCCACGCGGTGGCGTTCGCCCGGAGTTTTTTCGATGCCGGAAAGCCTGTCGCAGTAATCTGCCACGGACCGTGGACGCTGGTCGAAGCCGGCGTGGTGGCCGGTCGTACGCTGACCTCGTGGCCTAGTTTGCGCACCGATATCACGAACGCCGGCGGCACGTGGATAGACCAAGAAGTCGTGGTCTGTACTTCTGGCCCGAATACCTTGATATCGAGCCGCAAGCCCGATGATTTACCCGCGTTCTGCGCGAAACTCACCGATACACTTGCGACTGTCTGAGACCCTTGACATGGTGATCGGACGAAAAATCGCGATCATCACCTCGTGCGGCGAAGAGCGGACGGTCGCCCGACGCGAGTACCGATGGAGTGCCGAAGACGCTCAACGTGGTTGTGCCTTCAAAGTATCGTCAAAACATTAGGCGCCAGGAGTTGACCAATGCCCGAGAGTCGCCGCTCCTTCAGGAAATGGCTACCGCGCACTGCGACAATGACGACGGCGGCCGCCGTCGTCGGCTCAGTTGCATCGGGGAGACCAGCACAAAGCGCGTGGTTCGAGAAGCTGCGCAAGCCCTCATTTCAGCCGCCACCCGTTGCCTTCCCCGTCGTGTGGACTGTTTTGTACGCCGACATCGCAGTCAGCACGGCGCTGACTCTTGCGCGCCTCACCGAGAAGGGGGACGAGACCGCCGCTCGCGACTACACCCGAGTACTGGCGATCAACCTCCTCGTAAACGCCGGCTGGAGTTGGGTGTTCTTCCGCTCGCATCGACTTCGTACAGCAACCGTCGTCGCAGCCATCCTGACTGTAAGCAGCGCAGAGTTGGCGCGACGAACACTTCCGATCAGACGAGCGGCGGGAGTGGCATTGGCGCCGTACCCGCTTTGGTGTGCATTTGCGACGGTCTTGTCCACAGCTATTTGGCTCGAGAACCGGCGGTAATTGTGCTCATGGACGAGTCTCAGGGACCGATGATTGCGTTCAGCCGGCATCGGGTAGTTGTCCGGCATGGAGATATTGGTGATTCTTATACTGGTTGGTGCAGTCGCGTTCGTAGTCGCGCGCAAACGATTCACAGGAAAGCGCGAGCCGTGACCGGCCCGACGTACCCCGTTCCAACCATGATGCGGAAGCAAGGATGACGAGATGGACCTCTATCGGGTCACGATGCCGGACGGTTCGACTCTCGACGAGTATTTCGGATCGGACAATGAGGCAATCCAGGAGGCCACGAAAGCCAATCATGGTGTGAGTGAAGGGGTCACGGTCGAGCGATATGCTGGCGACGGAACGCTGTATCCGACGAAATTGCCGAATGGTGGGTATCGCGGAACCGTCCGAAAGCACCATGCCTGTTAGAGCGCGAGGCCGTGGAATGAGCTGAGGGCGATCCAGCTCACGAAGGGTGATCAAACGTCATGAGAGATCTTCGGTTGCAGGACCTTCCAGAAGCTCGCCGCTCGCGGTGAAGCGTGATCCGTGCAACGGACAATCCCAAGATCGTTCGGCATCGTTCCAACTCACGATGCCGCCGAGATGTGGGCATACCGCGGACACCTCCTGCGTCACTCCGCATACAGTGCTTCGGGCAACAGGCGTAAGCCCTTCCCATACGACCTGGCCATGGCTGTCGGATCCCGGGTCCTTGCGCGCGAGTCGATCGAACAAAGGCTTTACCCAGCCGCCCGCCAGGTGAACAGCCACTTCAGCATTGACCCGAACAGCATGGGGCACTCCCGATACTTGATTCCAATCCCACGGCGAATAGATTGCCGACCACTGCGCTCTGGTACCGAGGACGCTCGTGACCAGTGCCAGCGCGGCAGCGACCGAGTTGGTGATTCCCCACTTCGCGTAACCGGTGGCAATGAGAAGTGAGGGATCTCCCGGCAAAAGTTCCCCGACATAAGGGAGTTCGTTCACAGGCCGGTAGTCCTGTGCAGACCAGGAATGGGTCAGTTCGGCGCCGGGGAAGGTCTTGCCAGTCCAATCGATCAACTCTTGCAGACACTGTGACGGCGATGCTGCGCGCCCGACGGGATGCCCGTTACCACCGACGAGCAGCAAGTTGCTGTCATTGCGCGGAGCGTAACGAATTGACCGTTTCGGTTCGTCGACAGATACGTACATTCCTCGTGGAATATCGCCGGGAACTGCGAAGGCAGCTGCGTAGCTGCGTTGTGGTTCCAAGCGGGCAAAGAATCCGCCTCGATCGAGTATTGGTGTGCCCGTGGCGATCACGACTCGAGCAGCGGTGACTACGCCGTGGTTCGTATGCACCGAACGTCGATGACGATTGCCGTGCACGGTCCTGACCCGGGTGCCTTCGTGCAAGGTTCCACCCCGCCGGACGAATTCCCGGATCAGCGCGTCGAGTGCCTGGACTGCGTCGAACTGCGCTTGATCATCCAAGCGGAGCGCGCCAACCACCGGGAACGGTAATTCGACCGCGTCGGTCCAGTGGGCATCGAGGCCCGCCGCACGCGCTGCATCCAATTCTTCCCGTAGGGAGACGGTTCCGTCGGTGCTGGTGGTGTACGTGAAAGCCGATTCACGTTGCACTGCTACAGAATTGTCGGCGCAGTAGCGCAGCAGCCACTGCTGTCCCTCCCGATTGGCCTCGACGTAGGAGCGCACCGCCGACGGTGAGTGCTTCTTTGCAATACTCGAAAGTCGAGTGCCTTGGAGCAAACTGATCTTGCCAGTCGTATTGCCGGTTGTGACAGCTCCGACGGTCCTGGATTCGAGTAACGCCACCTCATGACCGGCCCGTGCGAACAGCAAAGCCGTAACCACACCTGTCATACCGGCCCCGACGACAACGGTGTCGTATTCGCGCTCGGTGAATTCGGATGAGTACTCGGGGCGAGCCCCTTCGAGCCACAGGGAGGTCATGACCGACGGTTGCCCATCGCTACCGTATGAGAAACGTGGCCGCTGGCATCTCGTCGCAATTGCGGAGAATTCACCGAATCGGGCTGTCCGTGCGGCTTTCTCGCCGCGCGAGACGGGGAGTCAAGAATCCGAGTGCCACCATGCCGACCCCGAGTCCGAAGTGCAACCAGTTGTCGGCATCGTTGACCGGAACAAAGTTGGCGGAACTGTCTTGGTCGATCAGCAGGCCGTAGATCCACAACGCCAAGTAGATGATTCCGCCGCCAATGAGATACGTCTGTGCGGTGCGAGCCATACGAGCCATCGCCACACCCGCCACACCGAAGACCAGATGAACCACGTTGTGTAAAAAGGAGACTTCGAAAATCCCGAAAAGCTTCGCACCTGAATGATGGCCCGCTCCGGCCAGCATGTCGTAATCGGTTGTCACACCGGGAATAAAGCCGAGGATTCCGACTAGTAAAAACACCGCACCCACGGCCGCCGCGGCTATCTGTACTGCTGAATAGGTGCGACGAAAGTTTCGCTGTGCCATGATGTTCCTCTCGTTGTTTCGGTCCCGCTGTCGCCTACGACTTACGTTGTGACGCACGCTCCGTAGGCGTGGCCGACTACGGTGGTTCGTGTCACCCTAATCGGTAGTTGGGATAGGAGCTGACCCCACGTAGGGACAGCTTGTGTTCTGGTCCTGCTGCCGGGGCGACGCCTGTTGTTGCCCGGACATTCGATGTCTCACGAAAGAACGGTGCGTCCCGGTAGCGGTGATCTGGTGTTCGGTGGTGTGATGGCGTTGCCCCTGCCGACCGCAGGGTTCACCCCGGTACGAGTTCTCCCGAGCCGTAGAGCTCTTCGGAAAGCATTGGGGGTCCTGCGGTGTGCTGGAGTCACGGACGGCTACTGAGATGACGGACCGTCGAGTCCTGCGATTAGGGCGCCGCGTGACCCCTGCCCGGTGCCGGGCACCGTATCGAGCAGACGGAGGGAACGGATGAGTTTGTTCTGTGGAATCGATTGGGCCACTGATCATCACGACATCACGGTCGTCGATCACACGGGCCGCCTGGTGGCCGGCGGCAGGGTCGAGAACACCGCCTCGGGATTCGCGGCGTTGTTGGCCATGCTCGCCGACGCCGGTGAGGATCCGCACGAGCCGATGCCGGTGGCTATCGAGACCGATCACGGTCTGTGGGTTGCGGCGTTGACCGCATCGGGAAGGCAGGTTTACCCGATCAATCCGCTCGCGGCCTCGCGTTACCGGTCCCGGCATGTCGTGTCCGGGGCGAAGTCCGATGCGGTCGATGCCCGTACCTTGGCGAACATCCTGCGCACCGACCTGCCCGAGCATCGCCCACGGTCGGATGATTCCGAGCTGGCCCAGAGTGTGAGGGTGCTCGCCCGTGCGCAGCAGGACACGATCTGGAACAGGCAACAGGTCGTCAACCGGGTTATCGCACTGCTCAAGGAGTTCTACCCGGCAGCGTTGGAAGCCTTCACCGGCCTCGAAGGCGGCATCACCCGAGCAGATGCCCGGACGATCCTCACCGCAGCTCCCACCCCTGCCCAGGCTGCGGCACTGACACCGGCCCGATTGCGGAAACTGATGTCCAAGGCCGGCCGTCAGCGATACCTCGACCGGGACGCGGTGCGCCTGCGCGAGGTGTTCACCGCCGAGCACCTCCGTCAACCCGTATTGATCGAAGAAGCGATGGGACGGCAGCTGAGCGCTCTGCTCGGGCAGCTGAACGCCATCTGTACTGCGGTTGCTGATCTGACGGAGGCGGTCACCGAGACTTTTCACCGACACCCGGACGCGAAAATCCTGACCAGCTTCCCCGGCGTGGGGCCAGTGGTCGGCGCCCGGGTGCTCGCCGAGATCGGTGACGACCGAACCAAATTCGACGATGCTCGCGGCTTGAAAGCTTTCGCCGGATCCGCGCCGATCACCCGCGCCAGCGGTAAGAAGACCGTCATCACGCACCGGCACATCAAGAACCGTCGCCTCGCCGCCGCCGGTTCGATATGGGCGATGGCAGCGCTGAAATCCTCGCCCGGAGCGCGGCGACACTACGACGCACGCAGAGCCAAAGGCGACTGGCTCCAAGAAGCCAAACGTCACCTGTTCAACAAATTCCTCGGACAACTCCACCACTGCCTGCAAACCGGACAAACCTACAACGAAACCCATGCTTTCCCACCTCCTCTCACACTCGCTGCTTGACTCTTAACTTCCTGAGATGTCTTTCGTGTCGCTGCCGTGGGACAATTCCCAATCACCACGGGGCCTAAACAACTCTCGGCCGTGTGCAGGCCGAGGAAGCACGTGTTGTATCGTCCTTGCTGTCTTGATTCTGTGGCGTCGAAGCTGTGAACTGAGGGGTAGGCGCACGCATCGAGAGCCGTACTCGAGAGCTTTCGCAGCGATCCGAAGGACATCCCTGAGAACGAGGATTTCGCGTTACTATCCGTCCTGCGTCGTGGATTGAGCAATGACGAGATCGACCAAGTGGTGGCGCTCTCTGTCGAGTATCCTTCTGAAACTCCGGATTGGCACATCAATTGCGCGCGCGTCCGGGAAGTCGTAGTGGGCTCCATCCGCGAAGAACCGTCCGAGGAGGACATGGAGTGCGTGTCTTGTCGGCTCGACGAAGGTGGTTGGTCTTTGACGCAGTCTGACCCACGTGACGGATTAGGCCGTGTTACCTATTTCAGCCTCCACATCTTCCACCCAAAATAGCTGTTGCGCAGTCTTTTCAAGCGCGGGATCCGAGTCCGGTCGCGATTTCGCGAAGCCTCGCGACAGGCCCGTCACCCGCGAGTGGGGGAGTGTGCCATCCAGCACCCGTTCTAAGCCCCTCGAAAAATTCCTGCAGAACGGCGCTGGGACTTCGAGTGGGTAGCCACCCCAGCTCGATACGTGCGCGCGAGCAATCCATCGTCGGAATTTGCATCACGGTGTCGAAGAGGCCCGGAGTAGATGGGACAGCGTGTGCATGCCATGCCGCCCAAAGGCCCGCCCGGATTACGGGCTCCGGAATGTCGATCAAGCGTGCGTCGAACAAATCTGCGAGGGTGTTCATACCGACGGGCGGATCCGCTGCCAGGTTGAATGCGCCTTGCTGCTCGCCCAAAGTCGCTGTCACGTAGGCGTCGGCGACGTCGGATGAATGAACCACCTGCACTGACAACGCAGGAAGCTGCGGCAAGACCGGTATCCAGAAACTACTGACAAGTGAGCCGGGCAGGAACGGACCTGCGAACAACCGTCGTTGAGCCGTGGCGGAACTCTTCTGGAATATGAATGCTGGACGCATGCGTACGACGCGGGTCCTGTGACGGTCTTCGAATATATCGAGACACCTTTCCAGGTAAGCCTTTTCGCGGGGGTAAGAAGCCCCAGGCCACCCGTGTGTCGGCCAGTCCTCCGATACCGCCGGTTGATTGCGCCCGGGCGAGTATGCTCCGACCGAGGATGCGTGGATCAATGCCGAGACACCTGTCTGGGCGACCGCACGAAACACTCGCAACGACCCTGAGACGTTGTTCTCCCAGGTGATTTCGGGACGTCGCGCCGGTTGAAACAGCCAGGCCAGATGGATCACTACGTCCGCGCCCTCGAAGTGCGACTCGAGATTGTCACGACAAACGTCCGAGACAGCGAACCGCGTTTTGGGTACAGTCCAGTCGGTAGGACGACGCGACAACCCTAAAACCGATTCGACGCCTTCTTCCGCACTCAGTGCTTTGATGACACTGGTACCGACATTGCCCGTTGCACCCGTGACCACGACCCGCAATCCGCTCATAGATCGGGCAGTACCCGAGGTGGAACGTCGTAAACGACCTAACAGAGGGACAATCAGGCCCCGTCGGGGCGAATCGAGACCGGGCATTCGATGTTCCCGCGCCAGACGCCTGTGTCGTGTCCACAACTCGATGAGCACCTTGAAGTTCTCTATGTCGGTCTTGACGCCACGGAGAGAATTCCGAGTTTTCGGCGACGTTCTCCAGAATCGGTCGGGGTCGATTCCATCCGTGCTGTCACCCGCGTCCGGTGATCGTCTAAACGGTGGAAGGTGATCACCTCAGCATGGTCGGACCTGCGCCGGATTTCCATGGAACGGGCTCGGAAGGGTGCTGTCCGGCGATGAGGGCGTCGAATTCTCCTACTTGGCTTCATATCTCGACGATCCAATGTGTGACACATCGTCTTGACTCATCTCACGTACCCCTGAGATGAGGTGGGAATCGGCTCGAATATGGGTCACTGGTCGTACGCGGTACGCCCAGGAACGTTGACATCGACGAATTCTGTCACGGTACTGATGGGGTTCGGGCTACCTAATGGGGCGATAGCTGCATGCCAACCGTCTCACGGCCTCACGCCGCGATCGTGACCGAAAGCTGCGCTGCCCGTAGCCGGTTTACAAAGTCAGGATCGGGTATCGCTCATTGATGAGCACCGAACCGACTCGGCACCGGCCACCGCCGGTCGAGTACTTCCCACCGCGCAACACTGTGTCGATGGACGAGTTGTTGCAGACATTGACACGTGTGGTTAATTCGCTGACCCACGCCGAGATCCCGTTCGCCGTTGCCGGAGGCTGCGCTGTTTACGCGCGGGGCGGACCGCCCTCGGGTCACGACGTTGATATTTTTCTGCGGCGGACCGACGTCGCCCCAGCACTTGCAGTACTGCAACAGAACCGCATGAGACGGGTGGACCCACCGGAGGACTGGCTGGTCAAAGCCTATGACGGAGACATTCTCGTTGACCTGATCTTCTCCGCGTCAGGACGTGAAATCACAGACGAATTGCTCGCGCGTGCGCCACGGATGCGAATAGGCTCAGCACACGCTCCGGTGGTTACCGCGACGGACCTGATGATCGACAAACTGAACGTCCTCGACGCTCACCGATGTGATTTTGTTCCGATGCTCCAAATCGCGAGGGACTTGCGTGAGCAGGTCGACTGGTCAGAGGTGGCAGACAAGACTGAATCGTCTCCGTATGCACGGGCGTTCCTGGGCCTTCTCGAGGATCTGTCCATTGCCTCGCCGAAGTCCTCGTAGGGCAGAGGCGTAACGAGCCGACTAGGAGGATGCGATGGAGTTCGAATCTCGGCTACCTCAATATGTGGTGGCTCACATTCGACGAGTCTTCGCGGAGGACCCCCGAACCTCTGAACTTGGTGTGAGGGTATCGATTCGAGGAGAGACCGTTCATCTCGGTGGCGAAGTGAGCACGCAGCATCGTAAGCATGAACTCGAATCAATCGTCGCGGAGATTTATCCGGACGTGCAGGTGCACAACGACATCCACGTGGTGAGCTCTGCGGAACCCCAGCCTGAATGCGAGGACTTGACGTGATACGCATTGCGGCGGTCGGTGACATCCATCTCGGTGTGGACTCCCGGGGAGAGATGCGCCCGGCTCTCGAGAAGGTGTCGATTCATGCGGACGTGCTACTGCTCGCGGGCGATCTCACCCGACACGGCGGAGCCGAGGAGGCTGAGGTCGTGGCTGACGAGTTCGGCGAACTCGGCGTTCCTGTGATCGCGGTGCTCGGCAATCACGACTACCACAGTGATGCGGTTGAAGATGTCACAGCAGTTTTGGTGGGGCGAGGTATCACAGTTTTGGAGGGACAATCGGTCACGATGGATATCGACGGGCAGACGTTGGGGATCGCCGGCACAAAGGGATTTGGTGGGGGATTCGCGGGAAAATGCGCCAGTGTGTTCGGCGAACCTCAGATGAAGAACTTCGCGGGGCATACCGTCGAGGTGGCGGACCGCTTCCGCTCGACCGTCTCCGAACTCGAAGCTGACGTCCGAATTGCCTTGTTGCACTACTCGCCGGTCAGTGACACCTTGCATGGAGAGCCGCCTGAAATCTATCCGTTCCTCGGTTCATATCTACTTGGGGAGCCGATTGACGAGTTTCATCTGGATCTCGCCCTGCACGGTCACGCTCACGCGGGATGTGAGCGTGGAACGACGCCGGGAGGCGTACGGGTTCGCAATGTCGCGCAACCCGTCATCCGCTCCGCTTACACGGTATACGGACTTGGTCGGCACGATTGACGTACTGGACCGCATTTGTCGAGTCGAATATCCGAACAGGCACCCTTCGACCTGAATGCGAACGCCAAGTCGGGCGTCTTCGAAACCAGCCCTCTGACTGCTCGATTTCACGCCAAGTATTTACTCTCCCAAGTGCTGGACCGAGCGCGACGTGAAGGACTACGAGCGGATATCCCGAGTGACAAGGAACCTGCCCGACTTCCGCCCGCCGATCCGATCAAAACTTTGCGGTAGCAGGGCACTGGACGAGAGCGTGCTGAGGTCGTGGCACTGAGGGTTCTCGACCGTGGAGTTCCCGGTTGTGAACGGAAAATACGTCGAAGAGATGGCTCCGTACGGCGTAGCCAGTCTTCTGTGCGAGCACGCACAGGTCTCGAAAGACCTCGAAAGGCACTGTCGAGCTCATCTTTCCAGCGAAGAGTGGCATTCGCGGAGCTGTGGAGATTGTCGAACTGCCCGTTTGCGAACGTGCTACACACACTTCGTCGAACGAGGACGGCTCGGCGTGTCTGCCCGTCTATCGAGAATGCAGTGCGGTGGAAGCTGTCACCGCCGAGAAATATCAGTGCTCGATTCAAATCGCTGGTTGTCAGGACTACGCGGTGGAAAGCCCCGAAGCGTGGCATCCGACGACGCCCGCTGTTTTGGCTTTGCCGAGCAAAGCCCCCCAGAGTTTCAAAACGCAGAAGCCAACCGACTTGCAGTGTTTCGCGCGAGGGCCGGGATTCCCATTGCGCCGACCCACGCAAAAGGCTACGTCAATCCCCGTGCCGTCGATGCATATGACGCGGGCATCACAATTTCGCGCGCGGTCAACCGCGCAGACAGACTCGATGATTCGGTACGGCGTTCGCGGGCACCGACAACGCCCGAGCCCTTCTCATCGAGTTGGTACGTCGCAAAATTCGCCGAAAATCGACGGATGATGGTCCGTCCGACTCGAACGTGCTACTTCTGTCTGTCAGCTGTGACGACTCCCGGCGGCGACGCGGTCTTTTGGCTCGTCGTGACCGCTCTCTCTTGCGCAATGGGCGCAGCAATATATCGTCTCGTCCACCTCGATGCCGTGCCCGAGTATGCGACAGCCGCAGTGGGCGCATTGCGGAGCCAGGGCTTGGACCGCGCATTCGAAACTGTCGAATGTTGCGGTGCGATCTCCGCGTGTCACAGTGAAGGTTCGATCGTACTCATTGCCACAGGTTTCACACTTAGCCACGAAATTCTCCTTCTCTTTTACTGTCTCGCTTACCTCTCCTGGTCGGCTAGCCTGTAGGTCAGTTTCACGACGGACAGGCAGGCGTAACCAAGTCATAGATCTGTTCAGCTTGAGCTTGCGTCGGTTCATTGCCATTGTGTGCGGCGAGCGTTCGGATCTGTTCGGTGACTTGTTGCTCATCGGCTCCGGCTCCAATGGCATCGCATGATTGCAGGACTATGACTTTGATGCTCTCATCGTCACGCTCTTCCGCGAGTTCTGAATACCCGGTCCGGAATGCAACGACGAAGGAAGTCAGTTTCGCTTCATCAAGGGTCCCCAGATCGGCGGATCCGGACGTCGAAGTCTCCTCGTCGGTGACTTGGTCGGTCGGCGGGGTCATGTTCTGAATCGACGCAGTGGCATTCGTATCTTCGTTTCCACCGTTGTTTCCGCAGGCTCCAGTCGATATCAGGGTGCCCGCGAGTATCGTTGCGCCAATTATCCTCTTCATGTCTGCTCCGTTCAAGTGGAATTGAGTGTCAGGCTTCGTGCGTTTCGGATGGTCATGCCCCGGTGTTACCCCAAGCCATCGATTTCTACCCGTC
The DNA here is from genome assembly GCF_024436645.1 of Rhodococcus sp. T9N. Lineage (NCBI taxonomy): Bacteria > Bacillati > Actinomycetota > Actinomycetes > Mycobacteriales > Nocardiaceae > Rhodococcus > Rhodococcus sp. T9N. Next base: position 23,670 of record NZ_JAMSKS010000023.1, read on the forward strand.
GTTCGCGTGGCTCAATACTGGAAACAATGGAATCCTCGTAAACAGCTGAGACGCAGTTACTTTCGTAGGATCGAAGTCCGGCGCTCAACCGATTCTCCGCGATCGAACCCGCCATACCCGGGAATTGTCGCGGGTTTGGCGAAGTTGCCATCGGGTAGGTACCAACCCATGACTATCAACGAAACCGCGGCGACGACATCAGTAAGCGTGCCGACAGTGACTGGTATCCGGGCAGTGCGACTCTTGATGCAACTAGCGGGCCCGTCAGTGGTAGCCGGCGCCATCGCTCGCAGGCACTCGACGTTGCCGCTGCTGGAAAAAGTGCAAGCCGATGCTTCGACTCCTCGACTCGTATCGGGACTTCGCGAGGAATTCGGATCTGGTCCCCTGCTGCTCGATCTACCGGGTCGCCGAGTCGTAGTATTGCTCGACCGGGAGGACGCGAGTCGCGTCCTCGAGGAGACACCGGATCCGTTCTCCCCGGCAAACCGCGAAAAGGTCGCTGCACTGAGTTCTTTTCAACCTCATGGAGTTCTCGTAACTCGAGGCCGATTGCGGGTCGCTCGACGCGCTTTCAACGAATCCGTTCTTGAGACAGGCGAACCACTTCACTATCTCGCTGGAGCAATGACCGAAACCGTGGTCAGCGAAACCGGCGAACTCAACGAGCTTGCACGTGCGCGCGGGCATTTGGATGCGGGTAGTTTTCTGCCGGCCTGGTGGAATCTGGTCCGCTCGCTGGTGCTGGGGCCGTCCGCACGTGAGGACAATTCTGTCACCGACCAACTTTGGAGCCTGAGGTCGCAGGGTAACTGGTCCTACTTCCTTCCGCATCGTCGCCGATTGCGGGATCGGTTCATCGAGAGTCTCTATCAGTACGCAGCACGCGCTGAAACGCCCAGTCTCATCGCGGCAGTCAATCAGACATCCGCTGCACCCTCGGTCGACCCGATTGGGCAGGTGCCCCATTGGCTGTTCGCATTTGATGCGGCCGGCATCGTCACTATTCGAGCGCTGGCGCTCCTTGCGACCCACCCGCGACAACGGGCACGCGCACTGGAAGAAATCGACGAGACCGATCCCCGACACCCCAGTCGATACCCGTTCTTACGCGCGTGCGTCTTGGAATCCGCGCGGCTATGGCCGACCACGCCTGTAATTCTGCGTGATTCGATCGCTCCGACGACTTGGCCGACCGAACGCGGTGTCGCCGAAATTCCTACCGACAGTGCATTCATCATCCTGACCGCAGCATTTCACCGGGATCCGCAAAATGTGCCGTTTGCCGACGTGTTCACCCCTGACGCTTGGCTCGACGGCCGTGCTGATACGCAAGCGTTCATGCCCTTCAGCGGCGGACTTGCCGTATGTCCCGGGCAGAACTTCGCTCTCTTCGTCGCTACGACTGCACTGGCAAACCTGCTGCGCGGAAGCACCTTCGAACTCGACCCGAGAACTGGTTTGACCGCAGACGCGGCTGTGCCGGCTACACTCAATCACTACAGTCTTCGTTTTCGTACGAAACCGGCAAGACGGCGCTAGCGTGGTCGACCATTGAATCGCTGTGGCTCTGAAACGAAGCGCAGTGGCTCATGCTGACCATTGCGACGAGGTGGGAGCCGAAGTTACTGGCCAGCGCAGAAGTTGGTCCGCACTAGAAGATTTTGCAGACTTCGGTCTTACGACGCTCGAACTCTGGCCCGTCAATCCTCTACCGGATAGGGTTGTTGGCGAAGGACTTTCGCGAGGTGCACGGCGTTACGCACGAGGGTGGAGTTGGCGGATGCTACGGCCGGGGGCACGCTTTCCAAGTCGTTGTAGTCCCCGGGTGTCATCGCCTCGCCATTCCAGTAGGTGCACCCCTGTGCCGGTATGGAAAAGCCACAATCGTTGAGAGCTTGAAAGAGTGAGGCAACTATGGCGTGTGCCCCGTCCTCATTACCGACTACTGCTGCTACTGCGACCTTGTCGAACATGTTAGGTCTGCCGCGGTCGTCTGTTTCGGAGAGTTCGGCATCGAGACGCTCGAGAGCACGCTTGGCGACACTCGACATTTGACCAAGCCATGTGGGGGTCGAAACCAGCAAGATGTCTGCATTGTGTATTTGTGCCCGAATTCGAGGCCATTGATCGCCCCGACCCATGTCGATTTCCACTCCGGGTCGAATGTCATGGTCCACGAGTCGAATTGAACTGCAGCTCACGCCCTCTTCGCGAAATTCGGAGAGGAGCTGCTCGGCAATGAGTTCGCTACTCGACCGTGCAGGCGAAGGTTTCAAGGAGCAAGTCAAAGCGAGAGCAGTCAAGGAGTTCATGACGGGCGACTACCCAGCCTCTGCCTTCTCCACACACTGGCGACAAATTTGTTGGTTCTGGCGGGTCGAAGTGTGGTTGTGCAGATATTTTGGCTTCGAACGATGTCGCAGGATTGCTGGATTACAGAAGACCGCGTCAGGGCATGCCTCAATAGCACAACCCGCCCGTCGAGAGAATCCGTTTTGTCAGTGGTGAAACCCGAAGGGAGCCAGAGTGGATGACGGTGATGCAGACAAATTCGTGCCGGACAGTCGGGACCTACGCAGACTCAAAGCCGCTGCGTCGAACTGTCGCGGCTGCGGCCTTTACCGCGAGGCCAACCAGACTGTGTTCGGGAATGGAAAGAAGGCGGCCACGTTGATGCTCGTCGGGGAACAGCCCGGTGACCAGGAAGACAACGCTGGTAAGCCGTTCGTGGGCCCCGCTGGCAAGCTGCTGCAGCGGGCGCTCGACGCAGCGGACATCGATCGCAGCGAGGCGTATGTGACAAATGCGGTCAAACATTTCAAATTCGTACGGGCTGAGCGTGGAACGCGTCGTATTCACAAGAAGCCCGGGCGCGGCGAGATCGACGCATGCCGTCCTTGGCTCGTGGCAGAGATCGACGCGGTTGAACCCGATGTTGTTGTGTGTCTGGGGGCGACGGCGGCGCAGTCGCTGATCGCGCGAGACTTTCGTGTCACGGCACACCGCGGAGAAAGGCACCATCTGATGCCGGAACTGGGCGTGCACTGCGATCCGTTCGTCTTTGCGACCGTCCATCCTTCTTCGATTCTCCGGGGGGCACGTGATGAGCGTGAACGGGCTTTCGCCGACCTGGTGACCGACCTTCGAGCCGCGATGGTTTCGTGTCAGTCGCCGAGATAAAGGTTCGAAGCGGAGGGGGCGAAGAGAAACGGGACTGAATCAAATCCTGGCACGGAGTACTTTTTCGGTCAATCGGGTAGCACCACGACTACGCAAGGAAAGGGCCTCGGGTCCGCACGAACATAATCCCGTGGAGATGAGGAAAAGTGATCGCTACACCGCCAGAACCAGATCCCGCCAACACCCCTGACTTGGAGCCCGGCGGAGGTGTTGCGCCCGGGCGAACACCACCTGATGCTGCACAAACTTCCGGTTTGTCTTCTCCGGAACCCTCGCCCGCCGGAAAGTTCCCGTTGATGGGCATTGGGACGGTCATCGCAATCGGGGTTATTGTGCTTGTGTTCGTCGTCGTCGCCGTAGCGATACTCGTGTAGGGGGTTCAGACGCCACCGAGTTTCGGACACAGGCGCCTATGTCTCAGCAAGATTTCCCTCCATGCTGTCGATTGTGCAAAGTCGCCCAGTTGGCGCTGTATAGGAACAGGCCGCGGATTCATATCCGCATCGGACGACCACCCCCCCAGCCACGATCGACGCCCTCGGCTGTTCGCACAAGTTTGGCGAGCCGCGTAGCCAGGACATGGGTGCTGGGCCCCGCTAGCCAACCATCAGAAAACGCATGGATGCGAGCAGATAGATCGTCATGAGCGTGAGCAGTCCCCACGCGACTCCTTGCCAGATCGGCCACGGGCGTTGGTTTTTCCATGCACGGTAAGCTCGAACCAGTGCCGACAAACCGCCGACAAGCAAAACCGCAGCAGGCACGATTGCCAGAGCAAATCGCTCTGTATCCGTGCATGCTGGAAGTTCGCGAACGTGACAGGTGTCCGGCCGGTTCGCCATCCAGACGAGTGCGAGCGCTGCGACGATTGCGGCGAAGGCAATGGACACGCCTGCGTGCACCAGCGCGCAACGTGACGTAGCTCTGGCGTTCCACCTTTTCTCGACGTCATTTGTCATTGTCATCCTCTTTCGTCTAAGGCGATTTCCACGGGATGATAAGCGCCCTCACAGAATTCGAGCTGGTAACGGGACGAGACCTCGTTAGCGAATTTGTGTGTCTGGTTTTGCACTACCTGCGAAGGGCGTTCCGTGACCGTCGAACGTGCTCGTTCGCCGCATCCCCGCACCACCTGCACCCTAGTGCTCGGGTCGATACCGTGCAGCGCACTGCAATCCCAACCCGACTGAATGTTTCGAAATACTTGCAGGTACTCAGCCATTCAAAATGTTCAGCGTGTGGAGTCGAGAGGTGCGTCTACGCCGGGTAGGACGGTGATCGAGGCGCCGTCCAGGTGTGGCTTGGGGGTAAGTGCATGGAGGGGAAGTTCGTTTCGAAGGTCTGACACTGCCGAAAGATGTTGCAATATCACGCCTTCTCGCAGCGCCCACGGGCTCACATCCACCTCGTCGATATCGAGAGCGGACAGGGTCTCGTAGGCGACGATCGCTCCCGCCACGATCTGGTGCGCGCGCGATCTGGCAATTCCTTGCAGTTTGGAACGTCGTTCAGTCGTCATCGCAGCCAGTCGTGGCACCCACCCGTGTAGATCCTTGCGGGACAATGTTCTTCGTACGAACGGGCCCTTTCTTTGCGGTGGTGCTCCGGTCAGGCGCGCCAACTGCTTAAAAGTTTTCGATGTGCCTACAACTCTCTGAGGCTTTCCCTCCCACAACAAACGGTCCGCTGTCTCGCGTAGTGACGCTCGCACATACCGTCGTAACTCCTTTACTTGTTTGTGAGATGGGGGATCGGCGTCGAAGAATGCCCGCGTGAGCCGCCCTGCCCCCAGCGGCAGCGAAACAGCCAACTCCGGGGCAGCGTCGCGGCCGAGGGTGATCTCCATAGTCGTACCGCCAATGTCGAGATCCAGGAGTCGACCCGCGCACCACCCGTACCAGCGATGCACCGCGAAATACGTCAAGCGCGCTTCTTGCAGTCCGGTGAGGAACTGGGGTCGCAATCCGCATTCGGACGCTACCTTGTCAAGAATCTCCTCTCGATTCGCTGCATCTCGAATCGCGGCCGTCACAAACACGTAGATTTGATCGACCTCGTACCGATGCGCTGACTGCAACGACTGCGTCACGGCTCGACAGACTCGATCTATCCCGCCGGCATCCAGGCACTGACTGGCGTCGATCGACTCACCCAGCCCAGTGGCAGCTTTCAGTGCGTGCAAGGGAAGCGGGGGCGCACCGGCGGTCGCTTCCACGATCTGCAACTGCGCCGAATTGGACCCGACATCCAACACACCTAGCCGCATAGACAGCGGGTACCCCAGGGCCGAGAACTAAACACTCACTTGGATGCGACAAGCCGCAGACGTCGAAAAGTCTTGTCCACGTTGGGTGTCGAGGCAGCGACAGAAGCCGAGTTTGGAGTTCTGGTTGCTGGGTAGCTGAAATATCGGGAACCGAATCTGGCTTGCGACCAGGACCAGTCGGACCGGCCGTTCTCCGAGCAGGTACAGGAGCGCAAACACGTGATGTCTTACGAACGGGCGATCGATACGTCAACTTCACCTTCTGCTTCACTGACCATCGACGCGTCTCCGGAGCACTTCGGCGTACTCCGAGCCCTCGTGCGGACCGCTGCCGCACACTATCCACTTACCCTGGATGCTTTGACCGACCTTGTGCTGGCTGCAGATGAAGCTGCGAGCACTCTCGTCAATTACGCGGCCCCGAGAAGCACCCTGATGTGCACGTTCGCCGTCGACACTGACCATTATCTGCGAATCGGCCTGACCGCCACTACCTTGCGACCCATCAGTAACAGTTCCTCATCATTCGGGCGCATCGTTCTCCGAACGCTGGTCGACAACGTGGCAATCGAACAGGTACCCACACCGATCGATGGAGAATGGCTGGTCACCATCATGCTGGGAAAGGCGGTGCAACCCGGTTGACGACGCCTCAAGCCAGAGAAAGCAAAGACTACGCACACGTCATCGGCTTGTTCGCGGAGATGGCTGCTCTGCCGGAGGACGCCCCAGAACGTGAGCGCCTCCGAGTGCATATTATCGAGTCGTGTCTGCCCATTGCAGAGAACATCGCCACCCGGTACCGAGGGCGCGGTCAAAGCCACGAAGACCTCGTTCAAGTTGCCAGTGTCGGCCTTGTCAACGCCGTAAATCGATTCGACTTGGACAAGGGTAGAGACTTTCTGTCGTTTGCCATCCCGACGATGATGGGGGAGGTCCGCAAGCACTTCCGCGATCGGGGGTGGGACGTTCGGATTCCACGCTCGATGCAGGAAAATTATCTCGCACTGCAGAAAGCGGGGGCTGCCCTCACCCAAAGTCTCGGCCGCGAGCCAACCGTTCCCGAGCTCGCTGCGCAGATCGACGTCGAACCCGGTGAGATAGCCGCAATCATCGCGGCCGGTGACTCGTACCACGCCGCTTCGCTCGATGCCGCCTTCTCCGCTGACGGGGCGTCCCTCGCAGACAGTCTGGGGGACTTCGACGCAGCCTTGGACGGCATCGACACTCACGAAACACTTCGGCCGGCACTTCTTGCGCTGCCGGAGCGGGAGAGGACCATTCTCGTCTACCGATTCTTCGGTCAACTGACCCAAACCGAAATAGCCGAAAAAGTCGGGATCTCCCAGATGCATGTATCGCGGTTGCTTGCTCAATCTCTCGAAACACTGCGAAAGGCTCTCGGAGGAAACATCTCTCGATGAGGAACTACGGCTCGGCCAAGCGAGTTCGCAGGAAGGATGCGACCTCACGGCCGACATACTCGATGGCGACACTCACCTCAACGGCGCCGCAACTCACATCATGCTCCACTCGTACGTGCCCTTCCGGCGAGAGCACATAATCTTCGTACACTTCTGACGCCGGACCCGTTCCCTCCGCGTCGACGATCCTGAAACCCGCAGCGGTCAACAGTTTCCCAATGCGGGTCACCACTTCCTGGAAGGGCACTTCAGTGATGCCTTCGCCGCAAACAGCAGGACGAACAGTCACGGTTTCGACCGCAACTCCCTTCCGCGTTGGAGCGCTGAAAGTCATTCGGCAACTCCGGCAAGTCGAGCTGCACGGCGTCCGGGCTGATACGAAGTCTCGAACGGGAGGCTGTTGCGCTTTGTCGAATCACACTCGACGGGCAAATGTAGTCGGACTACCAGAGATCGATGGCGGTGGCTGATCATCATGACTCCTGCGTGGAAAGTTCTGCCGGAAACATTTGGCAGCTACCCGGTGGACATGAAAAGTACACATTCCACGCCCGAGAATTGCTCGTGTACTTCATCGTTCGCTGGGTAGTCCCCGAGAAGCGAGCTACGGAAGAAGGTGATCGAATGCCGAACGTCGCGGACGGGATCGTCAATCGACTCCTGGCATGGAAGGTGCCGCGGGTATTCGGATACCCAGGGGACGGAATCAACCCGATCATGGCTGCGCTGAGCCGCGCCACCGACCGAATCGAGCTGGTGACAGCCAGACACGAGGAAATGGCAGCGTTCATGGCAGTTGGTCATGCCAAGTACACCGGGGAAGTCGGCGTCTGTCTTGCCACCCAGGGGCCCGGCGCCGTCCATCTCCTCAACGGGCTGTACGACGCAAAGCTCGATCGTAAACCGGTGGTTGCAATCGTCGGACAGGTCGCATTGACGGCGCGGGGCAGCAGCTACCAGCAAGAGATCGATTTGCCGACACTGTTCAAAGACGTGTGCGCGCAGTACTCGCAAACCCTTTCCACCCCGGAGCAACTGGAAGCAGTGCTGGACAACGCCTTCCGCACAGCCATAGCGACCTCCAGCCCTACCTGCGTCATAGTTCCGCACGATGTGCAACAACACGAGATGAAAAACAAACCGCACAGTCACGGCATCGTCCCAAGCGCTCCCGTTGTGACTGTTCCGCGCGTGGTTCCCACCGCAGCGGACGTGACTCGGGCGGCCGCGCTACTGAACGGTGGCGAACGCATCGCGATGCTGGTCGGGCAAGGCGCACGCGGAGCGCGCGCCGAAATCGCCGAGGCAGCACAACTACTCAGCTCAGGAGTGACAACATCGCTATTGGGAAAGCCAGTCGTCGACGAGACTTCACCATGGTCATGCGGTGTTATGGGCCATCTGGGGACCACAGCCGCAGCGGATCTCATGAGCGAATGCGACACGCTCCTGATCGTCGGAAGTAACGATCCATGGACTGAGTTCTATCCTGCTCCAGGGCAAGCTCGTGCGGTCCAAATCGACATAGACGCTCGCAATGTGGGTTCCAAATACGACGTCGAAGTACCGATTGTCGGCGATGCGGCGGAGTCTCTCCGTATGTTGCTACCGCTTCTTCGTCACCGCGAGAAGCAATGGAGCAACGACGTTGCAACCATGATCGAAAACTGGAGAGCGATCTCGAACGATCGCCTGTCTCGAGATCGGACACCGTTGAATCCGCAGGCTGTTGTGGGAACGCTTGCTTCGTGCATTCCGCGAGACGCTCTTGTGGCGGTCGATGTCGGATCGGTGGTGTACTGGTATGCCCGATTCCTCCCCCTACCCGCGGAAGTTCCCGCCCACCTGTCGAGCACACTCGCGTCCATGGGATCGGCGATGCCCTACGGTTTGGCCGCGAAGTTCGCCCATCCGCACCGCCCGGCCGTCGCGCTGGCCGGCGACGGGGCGATGCTCATGAGTGGAAATTCCGAGTTGATCACGCTGGCACGTCACTGGCGAGAGTGGGCGGACCCACGATTCGTTGTGCTCATACTCAACAATGGTGATCTGGCTGAAGTCAGTTGGGAGCAAAGGGAGATGGAAGGAGACACTCGTTTCAGTCAGTCCCAGGAAGTTCCGTCTTTCAACTTCGCCGAGTACGCCGATTTACTCGGCCTGGGCGGAATCCGTTTACACAAGCGCGAGGACACCGAATCTGTGTGGAGGACGGCGCTGGAGGCGGAAAGACCGGTCGTCATCGAAGCCATGGTCGATCCGAATACTCCTCTGCTTCCTCCTCGCGCTTCGCAGGACAAAGCTCGAACAATGAGAGAAGCGCTTCGCCGGGAAGGCGCCGACTACGCTGTAGACGAATTGGACAGGCAGCGATCCGGCGAAGAGGAAGCCGAGTCCTGAGGAGCTGCACGAGACAAGAGCCCTAGCCGCATGCAACGCGCAGCACCTGTCGAACGCCGTGCCCGTCTAAACGGTCGAGCCGTCCAGCCTGGCACTGAGCAGCTTCTTGCCTTCCTTGCCTCCCTTTCGACTTTCCGTCTGTGCTCGCCGGAAGAAGTCCGCAAGTTCGTCATCGCCGTCACGTTCCGCGTCTTGAATGTAGGTCTCCATTCGTAGCGCGTTACTCAACGATGCTTCGACGAACCAAATCAGGTTGTAGTCTTTGTCTTTCGTGCCGGTCACCGTACCGGTTTCTTCAGTCATCGGTCCTCCTTGATCGAAGTGGGGATTCAGGGGTGGATGACTCCTGCCCGCAGGACACGTACCCACGCGGGACTGGGCCAAACGAATATCGACGTCGTGGAAATGGCGCAGGCGTGTGTCACATCGGATTGCCCGGGGTAGAAGAAGTCCATGGCACGGTAGACCCATGCGACCCCAGTTCGGTATGCCGCGCCTGAGGCTTCCTCCGGTTGAGAAAACAGCCGAGGAAGCCGCCTCGAAATTGGTCTCACGCCACCGGCGAAATGCAGAAGGAAAGTGAATGAGCATCGAAGATGGTCCCGGCGATACGCTGAATGTCAGCGAAAGCGTCGACGACGAGGAGGTACCAGAAACAGACGGCGACGACGTCGTAGATCCACCCGAGAAGTGGAGCGAAGCCGACAGATTCGGCACGACGCCTCGGGAAGTGCGAGAGGGCGAATCGTTGGATCAGAAACTCGCGGAAGAAGAACCGGACGTGCTCGAGGGCCGTTGAACTGCCGCATGGGTGAGTGCCTGTCGTCCGGGATTCGATCGCGTGATTGACGATCGCAAGATGCGGGTAGGTCCGCTCCACAATGAAGCTTCTGGCAACAAGACTGCGGCGCCCTGGAATTAACGCCAGGGCGAGAAGTCGGACATCGAAGGGGAAAGAGAGTCGTGAATCAAAAACCGAATAATCCCTCGGAAGAACCGTACGATCCGTCGGATGATCCCGATGCGGATCCCCGTAACGTGCAGTCCGTCACCCGACAACCAGATCAAGCGGAAGGGGAAGACTATGACGAAACGAGCTGATGTGCCGTCTCCTTCACACGCCAATCGTCGAATACGTAACCTTCTCACGCACCCTGCAGACAGGGACTAGGCGCAGAGATGCCAAATCTCCCTGCTCGTCGTGTGCAGGCACCGCCACAGCCATTCGACGTCACCAAACGCCTGTCCGACGAACTTGTCCAGTGCACCGGGGTAGACGGAGCCGGTGTCGCGGTGTTCGCATCGGCGTCCACGCGCGATCTCGTATACGCGACCGACACCGACTCCGAGGAATTGGACGAAATTCAATTCACCCTCGGCGAGGGCCCGTGTCTCGACGCGTTCCGCTTTCAACACAGCGAACTTCACGACGACATGGCCAGCGGAGAAGCACGGAATCGGTGGCCAATTTTCTCGAGCCAAGTCCTGGCTTTAGGGGCGGCGAGCGTTTACGCGTACCCCTTGACCATCGGGGGTGAGCCGTTCGGGGTTCTGGAAATGTACGGGCGCTCCCCGGTGTCCCTGGCTTCGACCGAGGACGCGACATGCCGGTTGTATGCAGAGTCGATCGGCCATGCAGTACTGGCGGAACTCGACCCCGCGTACGCATTGATTTCCGGGACTGATTTAAAGGTTTTCAGACGCGGGAATGTACATGTTGCTTCCGGAATGTTGGCTGCACGGCTCGGTGTTCCAGTGGAAGAAGCGTTGGTACGTTTGCGATCTGCTGCGTTCTCCCAGCATCGTCGGATCACCGCCGTTGCGCTCGAGATCGTCCGAGGAGAGCGCCTCGATCTCGACAGCAGTCGGCACACTGGCATCCGCGGCGATACATGAACATCCCCTGGTTTCCGTCCTTCTGGCGCGGGGTAGCAACACAGGATGGCCGAACAAGACCGGATCGCTGAACCCTGGGGGGATCGGACACCGTACCGAGCGGGAGATCGGTGGCCGGCGCGTCCCGATATCTGCCTAGCCCCGGGCATCGAGGCAGACGATGTGGAGACTTGGGTGCAATCCGCATCTCTGCTACACAGCAACGGCGACGCCATGGATATTGCGGTTCGGGACGCTCGGATCGTCGGTGTGCGTGGTCGCGTCGACGACAGGGTGAACCACGGTCGGCTCGGGCCCAAGGATTTGTTCGGTTGGCAAGCCAATTCGTCGAGTGAGCGTTTGACTGCGCCACTGGTCCGCGTCGATGGGGATCTCGTCGAAACGGACTGGGACACAGCGATGAATCTCATCGTCGACCGAAGTCGAGCACTCCTCGACGAGCACGGGCCCAGCGCTCTCGGTTTCTACACCAGTGGCCAGTTGTTCCTCGAGGAGTACTACACCCTCGCCGCAATCGCGCACGGCGGCATCGGAACCAACCACCTCGACGGCAACACCCGATTGTGCACCGCAACTGCAGCCGAGGCGTTGAAGGAGTCCTTCGCGAGCGACGGCCAACCGGGAAGCTATACGGACGTCGACCACGCCGATGTGATTGCCTTGTTCGGCCACAACGTCGCCGAGACACAGACCGTGCTGTGGTCGCGAGTACTCGACCGGTTGGCTGGCGAAGATCCACCGAAGATCGTGGTTGTCGATCCGCGCCCCACTCCCGTGGCCCAAGTTGCGACTGTTCATCTGGCGCCGCTGCCGGGAACAAACCTCGCGCTCATGAATGGTTTGCTACACGAGATTATTGCGCAAGGCTGGGTCGATCACACGTACGTCGACGATCACTCGGTCGGCTACGACGACCTTGTCGCCTGCGTTTCGGAGTACACACTCGAGCGCGTCGCGAAACTCTGCGGTGTCTCCGAAGAGGATGTACGTCGAGCAGCGCAACTATTGGGCACCGCCGAGCGCCTACTGTCGACAGTGTTGCAAGGGTTCTACCAATCGCACCAGGCGACGGCAGCGGCAGTGCAAGTGAACAACATCCACATCATCCGCGGCATGCTCGGTCGCCCCGGATGCGGGCTGCTGCAGATGAACGGGCAGCCCACGGCTGAGAACACACGAGAATGTGGCGCCAACGGAGACCTGGCGGGGTTTCGGAACTGGGCGAACGACGAGCACGTCGCAGAACTCGCCAAACTGTGGAACCTGGACATCCGACGGATACAGCACGACGGACCGCCGACGCACGCGATGAAGATATTCGAACATGCGGAACAAGGCTCGATTCGCATGCTGTGGATCAGTGCGACCAATCCGGCTGTCTCCCTACCCGAGCTGCATCGGATCAGATCAATCCTGGCGCAGCAACGTCTTTTTCTTGTTGTACAGGACATTTTTCTCACTGAAACCGCCGAACTGGCCGACGTGGTTCTTCCCGCAGCGACCTGGGGCGAGAAGACGGGAACCTTTACCAATGCCGATCGGACCGTACACATTTCGGACAAAGCTGTCGAGGCGCCAGGTGCAGCGAGAGCCGACCTCGAAATTTTCCTCGACTACGCGCGGCGTATGGCTTTCCGCGACAAGGACGGCGATCCATTTCCGCCCTGGCACGATCCGGAGTCTGCCTTCGAAGCATGGAAAAAATGCAGCGCCGGACGCCCGTGCGACTACACCGCGCTCACATACGGGCGCCTGCGTGGGGGGGAGCGGCATTCAATGGCCGTGCGATGACGAGCACGCCGACGGGACCGAGCGTTTGTACACCGACGGACAGTTCTTTGCCGCGCCCGCCTACTGCGAAAGTTACGGCAAGAATCTGGCCACCGGCGCGCCAGTCGATGCGCAGGAATACCGCGCCCGTAACCCACACGGCAAAGCGATGATCAAAGCGGCACAGTACGTTCCACCTCGCCAACACGTAGACGACGAGTACCCATACGCGCTCATCACGGGCCGGACTTTATACCACTTTCACACGCGAACCAAGACTGCCCGCGTTCCGCAATTGCAAGCCGCCGCACCGCAGGTATGGGGTCGAGGTCTCAGCGCGTGATGCGCTCTGCAATCGCATCGACGAAGGCGATCTCGTCGCGGTCATGTCACGGCGGGGCATCATCGAAGGACAAGCGCGTATCACCGGTATCCGCGAAGGGGTGATCTTCGTGCCGTTCCACTACGGATACTGGGACACTCCGCGTTCGGAATCCGGTCGCCACGTACATCGGCGCGCGGCAAACGAGATGACGATCACCGATTGGGATCCCGCTTCCAAGCAGCCCATTTTCAAGACTGCCGCTTGCCGTATCCAACGACTCGGTCCTCCGATCTAGGTCGTCGGTCAACCTCCATGCGGCCGTGATTTCCTAGCGCGTCTCCACCGTCCGAGGCTCACTCCAACTCGGCGTGATCCAGGGCTCCCGGTCCGGCAAACCGAGGCAGAATCGCGCTGTTGGTGGAGTGGTTACAAACTCGAAGACGACAGCCCCGAAAGTTTGTGTCCGGCGGCCGAAGCGAGGAGTAACGCACAGTGGCGCGCTGCGGTCGGCGAGAATGCGTTGTGCAGACTCGCCGTCGCGAGCACTGACCGCATGCGACGTCAGAAAATCCATCCGAACCTTGGAATCGGCGATCCGTCCCTCATCGGTCAGTTCTCGTTCGGCAACGAGATCGATATCGTCGTTCGACAGCGGATGATTGGTGTGCAGCACCATCCGCGAACCTGGCAGGGTACTGTCTCGAACCTTCGAGGCCGAACACTCCACACCGTGGAAACCGCGCGCGTCCGCCACCGCATAGTGCTGCCCGCTCGCGTGAGAGACGCGGCGTAAGAAGTCGACGGCACGATCGCGCGAAACCTGCGCAAGCGCCCCTCGGATGACCGTCGCCACAGGTAATCCGACCTCGTTGTGGCGCAACATGCCAAGCGCGTTGACGCAAACGCCGACGCCCGCATCGTTGACGCCGGTCAGCCCGATCATTCCCGCCGAGCTCAGCACGAGCGCGTCGGGGCCATGCCCCGGACTGACATGCAGTACTACCTGCGATTCAGTCATGAAATCCGGCAGGTCCATGTTTTGGGCGAGGAACACGCCACCTTCGCCGACCTGCCCGAGAACACTGCAGCCGAGCTCGAGGTGCTCGCGGTGTATCCACCACTGCTGATCCATAAAGTTGTACGCAAGAACTTCGGGCAAGGGGACGGCGGCGGCCTCCGCGATTCCCCGCATCTCCTCGGCCAAATCCGGCACCGAGGCTTCGACGGTCGCCAACAGTCCGTTCGCGGTGAGGTGCTCCCGGCTGTGAGCGCTCGTACCTTCCCGCCATCGCGCAAGCGCAGCGTGGATCATCTCGCGCGCGTGCTCACCGTGGGCGCGCCCACGTGCCCGTCCGTTTCCCACGCACTCGATGACCGTCATCGGAAGGCCTCCTCTCGACGCGAACCTCCCTGTAAAACAGACTGACAGAGAATGTTTCGTGGTGGAAGGCCTCACGATCAACGTCCACAACTTCGAGGCGGCGGTGACAATTGTTCAAGACGCGACGTCACCGGGTAGGCCTTGTACATGGACCAGTCGCAGGCACCTATTCTGGACGGGTTGGAGGAGTACCACCGACTCGACCGATACGGATTTTCCCCACCGGGACACCGGCAGGGACGCGGTGCAGACCCTCGGGTCATCCGGGTACTGGGTCCCGACGTATTCCGTTCCGACGTACTGGCTTCCGGTGGTCTGGACGACCGCAAGTCCCGAAACGGATACTTGTCCAAAGCCGAACAATTGATGGCCGAGGCAGTGAGGGCAGAGCACGCCTACTTCTCGACCTGCGGTAGTTCGCTGTCGGTCAAAGCCGCGATGCTGGCCGTGGCAGGAAATGATCCGGGAGGGCTGCTCGTCTCCCGTGATTCACACAAATCCATCGTCGCCGGCCTGATCTTCAGCGGGGTGACGCCTCGCTGGATCACACCACGATGGGACGAAGACATGCACTTCTCCCACCCGCCGTCGCCGGACGAGGTACTTGCCATGTGGAAGAAACACCCCGATGCGGCCGGTGCGTTGATCGTCAGCCCCAGCCCGTACGGGACGTGTGCGGATATCGAGGCCATCGCGAACGTGTGCCATGAGCGAGGTAAGCCACTCATCGTGGACGAGGCGTGGGGTGCGCATCTGCCCTTCCACGAGGACCTTCCGACATGGGCTATGGATGCCGGCGCCGATGTCTGTGTGGTCAGTATCCACAAGATGGGGGCGGGGTTCGAACAAGGATCCGTCTATCACCTCCAGGGGGATCTCGTCGACGAATCTCACCTCTCGCAATGCGCAGATCTGCTGACGACAACAAGCCCAAACGTGATGCTGTACGCGGCCATCGACGGTTGGCGCAGACAGATGGTCGAACAAGGAAGGGATCTACTCGGCCGAGCTCTGACCCTCGCCCAACGCACCAGGGAACGAATCGCCGACATCGACGGCCTGAACGTGCTCGAAGAGCGACTGCTCGGAGAGGAAGCGTCACATGATCTGGACCGGCTGCAAATTCTTCTCGACGTCAGCGAGCTCGGGATATCCGGATATCAGTGCACAGACTGGGTGCGCGAGCACTGCCACCTCGACCTGGGTATGCATGATCACCGACGCGTCATGGCCACGATGTCTATGGCCGACGACGAGAGCACCGCGGACCGACTCGTCTCCTCGCTGACGTCACTCGCTCGCGCTGCACGCGAGTTCGATCCGCCGCCGAAAATGTTCTTGCCGAACCCCGGCGAGTTGCAACTCGAGTCCGTGATGTCGCCGCGTGATGCCTTCTTCGGGCCCACTGAGATGATAGAGGCACGAAGAACGGATGGGCGTATTGCCGCCGAACAGCTGACCCCGTATCCGCCCGGTATTCCCGCTGTCGTGCCGGGAGAGCGGCTCGACCGGTCCGTAATCGACTATCTGCAAACGGGAGTCGACGCAGGGATGGAGATACCCGACGCCGCCGACGGTTCCCTCCGACACATCCGGGTAGTCCGAGAAGCCTGACTTGCGGAGGTTACGTCTCATTTCGTCCGATTCCCGGGTTCGTAATTTGTCTGTTTTGGAGGGTGTATCGGTGAAGCCAGCGCCGCCGCTTTCGAGTGTGCGCAGGACCTGATTCCTGCGGGACAGGACGGTCATGACCCTTTCCGAAGATTCAGCTTCCGATACGCCGGTAGTAGTTATCGCTGCGGTGCGCCCGTACCGCTCCGATGAGATTGCGGAGACCCTGGGATTCCAGGTGCCGACATGGCTGGTGTGACGACGTTGTCTGCGCATTCCGGCCAGCCGGAGACGGTGGCATGCACCGACGAGCGCGCTTTGGACGTTGATATCGATCAGTACCGGGCCGACGAGGGTCCCTGTCTGGAGTCTGCTCGGACTCGACAGGTGGTGCGGGTGCGGGTAGAGGGCGCGGCGCTCCGATGGCCGCGGTTTGCGTCGAATGTTGCAGGGATGGGCGTGGCGAGTTTTCTTTCTGCTCCGTTGTCAATCGACGAGCGTCATGTGGGAGCGCTGAATTTGTACGGTTTCGGTGATCACGGTTTCACAGAGATCGACGAAGTGTTGTTACAGGTCTTTGTGGCCGCGGTCGAGGGCGCGGTGTGGAATGCGCGTCGGGCGGAGCAATGGCGCTCCGAAGTCGACGGGCTTCGAGAAGCGATGAAGACGCGAGCGGCAATCGATCAGGCAAAGGGAATGTTGATGGCGTTGCACGGGATTGATGAGGATCGGGCGTTCGAGGTCCTCGTAGATCAGTCTCAGCAGCGGAACGTCCGGGTGGCCATGCTCGCAGCCGAGGTCGTGGAATCGCTGACCAAGCGGTGATCTGTGGGACGATGCCTTACGGAACGTAGAAAGCTGCGGCGTCGGGCGCGATTGATTCCGCCACCGACAAGACAGTGATGACGATTCACCCGGCCCGGTCTGCAGGAGATCTTTCTGCCGGGATCCCGTTCAGTCCCGAGAGTCAGTCCAGAGAGTCTGCCAGAGCGGTTGCTTCGGTCGACGCATTCAACCAGTGATCGCCGGCGATCACCGGAGCGAGTCGTCAGTCCGGCGCCCTGTCACCGGTGTCGATGGGTGTGGCGTCCTCGCGGTCTGCTCGATTCCCCGGAAGGCCTTCCTGCTGACGTTCCTCGACCACCTGTTCCTCGAGATCGTCGACTAGTCCGGTGAGATCTTGGTTGAGTGCTGCTTTCCCCTCCGAATCCGACGCGTGTTGATGCTCGGATCCGCTCGTAGATGGGCGTAATGCGTCCTTCTTTTTCGACTCATGCATCGACATCTCCTTTCGTCGCCCGTTGTGCGCGTGGTGGTACATCAATGGGCGACAGTCTACGTAGATGTTCTTGTCTGCTCAGAAGTCTTCATCGATACACGCGAGCCGATCGCCTGCCACACCTGCCTCTCCCGGCGCAATCTTCGTACGGTCAGCATGGATCACCACAGACTGCGCCTCTCCCTCGCGGAACTTCCAGTCGACCGTGGCTGACGACTGAGCGTTACCGTTCGCATCGGTGGTGATGTCGAGCCAAACCTCGTTGGAGGGGTTGGCGTACGCGGGATCGGTGGAGGGTGATTCGGGGCCGGCCGCCGGATCCACGTTGTTCTGATAGTGCGGCCCGGAGTCCGCTGGGTTGGGGCCGCACGGCCGTGTATGCACGTGCACACCCAGATCTCGATTGGGAGTAAGCCCTGCGGCCTCGACTGTGACGGTCGTTCGGTTGCCCTCGTCTTCGGATTCGATGTCCACCGCAGATCCCACAGGAACCACAACCTCGTCGTACGTGAAAGCGTCGTCGTCACTCGCCTGACCGGGTGCCCGAAATACGTCACCGTCGAGACCCGGAAGAAAGCTGGGAACCGTCGTTGTCGTGTCGAGCGAGGCGGGTGGTGTTTCGACGGTGGCATTTTCGCTGGTCGAGCCGTCACTACCGCCGCATCCGGCCGCGACAAGGGCAGCGAGGGAGAGACCTGTGATAGTTGTCGAGCGTCCGAGGCTTAGGAGTCGGCGGTCCGTGCGTCGGAGCTGAATGTGTCGTAGATGCATGATTTGGCAGTACCCGCTCGCGCCGCCACCATTCCTCGCGCGCAGTTCTCCCACGCCGAGGAAACCCTCGGATTATTCGAACCGTACCTCGTCCGGGTCCTTGTCCGGTCGCAGTCCGCGCCACGTCGGATGCCTGACCAGACCTGCCGTCGTCCATTCGGTGAACGCGATCTCACCGACCAGTCGCGGCGTCACCCACACTGCGTCCTTTCGTTCGGAGGGTTTCAATTCAGCGGAGAAGGGGCTGGTTTTGCGGGACAGGCGTTTCAACGTGCGGCTCAAGGTTTCGAGCGCCGATTCGGTGAATCCGGTACCGACCCGGCCGATGTAGCGCAGTCCGTCCTCGTCGGGGACGCCTAACAACAACGAACCGAGGCTGTCGGCGCGAGCGCCTTTGCCCGGCCGGTAGCCGCCGACCAGGACTTCCTGGGTGCGCTGGTTCTTCACCTTGACCCAGGATCGTCCACGCTGGGCCGGCAGGTACGGGGAATCATTGCGTTTGGCGACGATTCCCTCCCAGCCGCGGCGTCGACTCTCGTCCAGTGCTCGTTCGCCGTTTCCGTTCAGCCGAGCAGGCACGGTGAGTCCCTCGCACGTGGCGGCAAGCTCGTCCAGTACCCGCCGCCGATCGAGATACTTCTTCTTCATCAGTGAAGTTCCGTCGAGAAACAAGATGTCGAACACGAAAAACTCGGCGGGGTACTTCTCAGCGGCACGCTCGATAGCGGCTGTTCGTCGCAGGCCCATTCGGTTCTGCAGAGCAGCGAAACTCGTGACATCGTGCGCGTCGAGTGTGACTATCTCACCATCGAGGACTGCGGCGTGTTCGCCGAGAGCCGGGCCGATCCAGGCGAGGTCGGGATAGGTGGATGTCAGGTCGAGTCCCGAACGGCTGTACAGTCGAAGTTTTCCGTCGAATACTTCACCGACCGCCCGAATTCCGTCCCATTTGCCCTCGAAGGACCACTCGCCGGCGGCCAGGGTCTCCAGATAATCGGCAGGACGGAGAGTAGCGAACATCGGTTCCAGACCGTGGGGCGGTGCGCTGTGTTCGGTCGTCACCCTCGACGGCTGTTCACCACCGCCGGAAGGAATCGGCCGTTCGTCGGCCTTCTTGATCTTGTGCATCAACCAATGATCGGCTTTGGTATTGATCAGTGCGTACTGTCCACGTATCCGGTCGCCGTGGAGCTCGAACACCAGCTTCCCCGTTTCCCACTTTATCGGGACATAACTACCGGAATCGAAAATCTCGACCCGCCCACCTCCGTACTGGTCTTCAGGGATGGTCCCCGAGAACGTCCGGTAGTCGAGCGGGTGGTCTTCGGTCTGAACGGCGAGACGGTTGGTTCCCGGTTTGGTCGGGACCCCCTTCGGCACCGCCCACGAGACGAGAACACCGTCGTGTTCGAGCCGGAAGTCCCAGTGCAGGTTGGTCGCGTGATGTTCCTGGATGACGAAACTGAGTTCTTCGACGGAATCCGACCCCTGTCCGTTCGTCGACTGTTCTGGCATCGGCTCGGGTGTCTGGCCTCGATGGCGTTTGGACCGATAGGTGTGGAGCGAGTCCAGAGACTTCGACAACAGGTCGCCGTCGCTTCGATACCGTTCGAGTACTTCGTCGAAACGTAACTGGCGCAGGCCTTTCTGCTCAATTTCGGACCAATCCCGGGGTGCCGCAGCAGTTGGTTCGGCTCGACCCCGCAGCGAGTACGGTGCTACGGTCGTCTTAGCAGGGTTGTTCTGACTCCAGTCGACGAATACCTTGCCTGAACGTTCGGTTTTCGCCATGGTCGCGGTCACCAGGTCCGGCCAGTCTTTGGCGAGTTGCTTGGCGATTTTCTGGGCGAACTGCGACGGTTCCGAGTCGAGAGTCGTGGTCAGCTCGGCGTACACGTGAATGCCTTTGCTCCCACTGGTGACCGGATACGACGACAGGCCTGATGCTGTGAGGTGCTCTCGAACTGCCAGGGCGACGCGCGCGCAGTCATACAGTTCCACACCCTCGCCGGGGTCGAGATCGAAAATCAACCGGGTGGCCAGGCCTGGCCTACCCTTGACGACAGTCCATTGCGACACATGAAGTTCCAGCGCGGCCAGTTGGCCCATCAAAGCCAAGCCTGCAGTCGAATCGACAAGGGGATAATCGACAGCGCGGTCCTGGTGGCGCACAGAGAACCGCCGCACCCACTTCGGGATTGAAGGCGGTGCTTGCCGTTCGAAGAAGAAGTCCGAGTCGACACCATCGGGCCAGCGTTTCCTCGTGACAGGACGTTGCGAGAGATGAGGCAACATGGCCGGCGCGATCTCTTTCAAATATTCGATCACCTCACCCTTACTTGTCCCGGTATCGGGATACAGCACCTTGTCGAGATGGGTGAGATTCAGTCGGTGTCCATCGATCGTTGTTGCCGGCATCGCGGAATCCACCTCCTTGCTGTCCGCTGTTTCACCCATGTGGAAGTGGTAGCCGATCCACCCCACAACGAAACACGTGGGGAGGGTGACGAGGAAACACGCGGGGTGGGTGACGAGAGGTGGTCGTGCAGGCGCACAATGTTCGCGTTTTACGCTCGAAGGAGTCGGGTAGCAAGCGAGGAGATGGTTCGAAGGAGTAGAAAAATGGATCTCGACGACGCCGAACCTGTGGTGTGGACCGAATCCGAGGCTCGCGAAGCTTGGTGGCGTGCGATCTTGGGAATCAGCACGGCCGCTCCACATTTCACCACATCCGAAGCGGAGGAGCTCTTGAGCGGAAATTACTCGACGGCGACGGGAATCCATCCCCACATGTCGAATAGTTCGGTTGACGCAGCCTGATCGTGCCTCAGCCTCGAAATCATCTCTGCGGAACCTCCGGCGGTACGCCAGGGAATGGACACGCGCCCGTCAGCGCGGCACGAACACCGTGTCGGAGTTGTGTGTTTGCCGGGCATGCAGTGGTTGTCACCCCTATGGTGCACGCAGGGCCGCCGTAGCTGTAGAAGTCGGCACTTCGCGAATTCCACTGCTTCGCAACGTCAACTGTGGGGAAGTCGTCCCGGATAGGGAGTAGATGCGGATTGCGGTGATGACGCTTTCTGCCGAGGGATAGATATCACGAACGCATCGCCGATCTACCTGTGACGTTTGGTCACGGAAACCGATTAGAGTCGACCGTCGTCTGCTGAGGTGACCGCAAGGCGGGCGTACTCGACTGTGCTGAGGGCGCGAACAATTGCGCCTGCCTCCAATCGGAGAACGCGTCCACTGCGTTGATGGTGTGCACCCCCCCATCAGAACTCCGACGGCTTGCTCGACGGTTCTGGCTGCCACCGTGTCACACAAACTTCGTGCTGCCCGCCCCTGACGCGCGATCAGGTTGATGGTCTCCAGAGCGGTGTTGAGATAGCCCGCGAGGATGGTCCACTATGTCGTCCGAGTGACCGGTGTCGGCAACGGTGGAGTGCGAGTACAGGTTTAGTGATCCCACGGAAGTGCCTAGAATGCCGAAACTAGCCCGACTACTTGCCGATAGGATTCGGTCAGCGGCTCTCCGAATAGTCTTTCCAAGGGAGGGCTAGGGCTCACGCGGGCGGGGCGAGGTTCACTGAGCGGCGCACGTGCTGTCTGTCGCAGAGAGGTTCTGGTGTTTTGCCACAACCTTTGTCGAGTCGGAGTCTCAAAGGGAAGTTCTCTTCGATCCGGAAGGTCACCGATTCGCAGAAGCGCGAAAGACGGACCCAAGATCGGACTGAGCCCGTATGTCGCCCCCTAAGTCGGGTTCAGTGATTTCTCAGCGTATCGATCAGTTCACTCTTCTTCAGTTTCGAGTAGCCGTGCAGGTCAAGTTCTTTGGCGCGTCTCTTCAATTCTTCGACTGTCCATTCTTCGTACGGCGAAGACTTGCCCCCGGACTTGCCCACGCTCGATCGCCCCCGATTGGCCGCTGCGTTGGATATCCGGGCCGCTTTCTGCTTCGAATCCCCCTTCTTTCGTAGTTCTTCGTAGAGGTCTTGATCCTTGAGTTGGGGTTGTGAGTCTTGACGAGCCACTGGTGTTCCTCCTCTGTGTCAATGGAACTGAAGTATCGGTCTGTACAGGGTGCTACCCGTGGGGTAGATGATCAAACCGGCAAACAACGTCGTCTCAGGCCATCACCCGAAAGCAATCGAGTGAGGAGTCGGTGGCATCGGGCACGGCCATACCCGCGCGCAGTCCGGACTGAAGGTAGCCGATGACTTCCGTGTCGAGGCGCTCTCCGGGCACCACGGCGGGAATTCCGGGTGGGTACGGGGTGAGTTGCTCGGCGGCGATACGTCCGGCAGCGTGGGCACCGGGGATCATTTCAGTTCGGCCGAAGAATGCTTCGCGTGGCGATGACACAGTTTCGAGTTGAAGGCTCGCAGGAGAGGGTAGCTCGATGCGGGGGGTGTCGGGGAAACTTGGTGCTGCGCCGCAGAGAGCTTCGAGGCCGTCCAGCAGTCGTCGGGTGGTCTCGCGATCGTCTGCGGTGGAGACGGTCGCGAGGATGCGCCGATGGTCGCTCATGCCTACATCGATCGAGCGTTCGGCTCGGAGCCAATCCGCGCACTGATAGCCGGTGGCTCCCGTCCGTGAAACGTCGATCAGCACTTGCATTCTGTCGAGGTCGTGGGAAGCCTGGTGGCCCAGCAATTCGGAGTCGAGGACCTCGAGATCTGGGAGTTGTTCGATGTCGTCACGAAGCGAGGTGACCAGTGTCAGCGCTGTATCCAACAACTCGTGTCCGGTCTCGACCATCTGACGGCGCCATCCGTCGAGAGCTGAATAGATCATGACGTTGGGGCTCGTGGTCATCAACAGATCGGCGCACGCCGACAGGTGAGCAGTGTCGACAAGATCTCCCTGGACGTGGAAGACCGACCCCTGTTCGAAACCCATCCCCATCTTGTGCACACTGACCACGCAGACGTCCGCTCCTGCATCCATCGCCCAGGTGGGCAATCCTTCGTGAAAAGGGAGATGTGCACCCCACGCCTCGTCGACGATCAAGGGTTTACCCCTGCGGTGGCATTCGTCTGCGATCGCGGCTAGGTCTGCACAGGTGCCGTACGAACTCGGGCTGACGATCAGCGCCCCCGCCGCGTCCGGGTTCTTTTCCCACGCATCACGCACTTGGGAAGGGGAAGGGGGATGCGAAATGTGGTGCGCAGCATCCCATTGCGGGGTTATCCATCGGGGAGTGATGCCGGCAAAGATCAGCCCCGCGACGATCGACTTGTGACTGTCTCGACTGAGCAGCAGCCCACCGGGATCGTTGCCCGCGACTGCCATCATTGCTGCCTTGACGGACAGTGAACTACCGCAGGTCGAGAAGAACGCATAGTCCGCGCCCACCGCGTCGGCCATCAATCGTTCGGCATCTGCAAGGTAGTTGTTCGATGATCGGCGGTCGTCGAGGCCGGACGTGGCGAGAACGTCGTCGTGGAATGGATCCCGCCCGAGTACATCGAGTACCCGCCGGTCTGTGCCGCGCTCTTGTCTGTGCCCCGGTGGGGTGAACCCGTACCGATCCAACCGACGGTACTGCTCGAGGGCCTCCAGCAACGGTGCTCGGTTTTGATCCATGCGGCGGGACTACCCATCGCCCAATCGAGGCAATCGAAATGTTCGTCACAACAAACTCGCTCGGGCTGTATACGACAGGACGGACTTCTTCGAGTACCGGACACGAACTTCGCTGGCTCACTACG
Organism: Rhodococcus sp. T9N; assembly: GCF_024436645.1. NCBI lineage: Bacteria > Bacillati > Actinomycetota > Actinomycetes > Mycobacteriales > Nocardiaceae > Rhodococcus > Rhodococcus sp. T9N. Next base: position 47,687 of record NZ_JAMSKS010000023.1, read on the forward strand.
AACTAATCCGTTGCGCGGGCTCAGCTTCAAGTGGACGGTGAAGGCCAACTGAATCACAACGCTCCCCGCCCGGCGGCAACCCGGGCGGGGAGCGTTGAAGGCTTCGACTATTGCTCAGACCGTTGTCGAGCTTCGTTCGCCTCCGCTTCACCACGAGCCTTCTCTGCCTCCGCCTCCTTCTTCGCGACTTCGCGTTGACTCTCAGCCTTGACCTGCTGTGCTCGCCCTTCGTCAGCCAAACTGTCGTTTCCTGCAACAGCGCCGACAGCCTCTTTGGCTTTGCCCTTGGCGTCTTCTACGACGCCCTTGATGCCTTCGCTGGGACCGCTCTTTTCATCTGGCATGTGGTTTCTCCAGTTTCCTCGCGGGTATCTACACCGAACGTCCTACCCCGAGAGGGGACTGACAAACATGTCCTACTTGATCCCTACGACCTTGCGGGGCAACAGCGACGTAAGGACCTCGAACCCCCCACTACCGCGAGAATGGAAAGCAAGCTGAGCGGGACCCGCCCCGGCTTGCGGAAACGAAGGACCCGCGTTGAGTCCGTAGTCCAGTGCATGCAATTCCGCGTAATTGGTGGTCTCATGCTTCGGGACTGCCCCCGGTTTGGTTGACATCTGACCTGTGAAGATGTGTCTTCACAGTGGAAGGATGCCGCTATG
>NZ_JAMSKS010000023.1:48451-98831 GCF_024436645.1 Rhodococcus sp. T9N
GGGACTGCCCCCGGTTTGGTTGACATCTGACCTGTGAAGATGTGTCTTCACAGTGGAAGGATGCCGCTATGCCGAAGCCGTTCCCCGAGGAGTTCCGCCGCGACGTGGTCGCGGTTGCCCGCAAACGCGAAGCACCGCTGAACCAGATCGCGAAAGATTTCGGGATCTCCGAACCCACGTTGCACAACTGGCTCAAAAGAGCCGACGTCGAAGACGGCAACCGGTCCGGAATGACCAAGGACGAAGCCGCCGAGCTGCGCGAAGCGAAGAAACGAATTCGGCTGCTCGAGCAGGAAGCGGAAGTGATGCGTCGAGCGGTCGCCTACCTGTCTCGGGACGTCAACCCAAAATGATGTACCCGCTGGTCCGCGACCTCGCCGTAGATGAAATTCCTGTCACGGTGACCTGCCGGGTACTCGGATTCTCCGCTCAAGCGTTCTACAAGTTGCGCCAAGGTCCTGTGACACAAAGGGATTGGGACGATGCGCATCTGATCAACGCCGCCTACGACATTCACGCTGACGATCCGGCTTTCGGATACCGATTTATCGCCGACGATTACCTGGTCGAGGCATCACCGCCAGCGAGAATCGGGTCGCTCGGCTGTGTTCGCAGGAACGGATCTGGTCGGTGTTCACGAAGAAGAAGGGACTGAACAGGAAATCGGGTCCATCGGTCCATGACGATCTCGTCGCCCGCAGGTTCACGGCACAGAAGCCGAACCAGTTGTGGCTCACCGATATCACCGAACACCAGACTGCTTGTATTCCAGCAATCGTCGCAACACTCGTGGTTACGAGACTTCCAGTAAAGCACTCAGGCGCTCTGCAGGGGTGTCCCAGTCGAGTGATTTCCGGGGTCGATCGTTAAGCTCCTCCGCGACGGCCAAGAGTTTGTCGACGCTGTGCACTGCCAGGTCGGTTCCGCGCGGGAAGTATTGGCGCAGTAGACCGTTGGTGTTCTCGTTGCTGCCGCGCTGCCAGGGAGCGCCCGCGTCTGCGAAGTAGACGTCGAAGTTGGTCGCGGCGGTGAACGCGCGGTGTTCGGCCATCTCGGCGCCTTGGTCCCAGGTCAGTGTTCCCCGCAGTGATGTGGGCAGGTGACGGACGGTGGTGATGAGGGAGTCTCGGACGGCTTCGGCAGTCCGCTCGCGGCCGAGGTGGCCGAGCATCACGAAGCGGGAGGAGCGTTCGACTAGTGTCGCGATCGCCGATCCACCCAGCGCGCCGATGATGAGATCACCTTCCCAATGTCCTGGAACTTTTCGCGAGTCGACCTCCGCCGGCCGATTGCTGATGGAGTTCATCGGGTCGACGAACCGCGGCCGGCGGGCATCGGGCTGCTTGTGCGGTTTGCGTGCAATTCGACCGCGGCGCAGTTGCTTTCCGAGTTCCCGTGTGAGTTCGCCTCGGGCGTGGACGTAGATCGCTTGATAAATCGTCTCGGTGCTCGCACGCATCTGCGGAGTGGTCGGAAAGTCCTTGACCAATCGGTGACTGATCTGTTGCGGCGACCACCTTTTCGCCAGTTTCCCCTGGACGTAGGAACGAAGCTCGGCATTGGCAACCAGCTTCGCCTGCCGCGGCCGGGCCCGATGCTTCACGGACAGCCGATGCGCCGTATGAGGCATATATCCCCTCACCGAGACGGTGTTGCGCTTGAGTTCTCGGCTGATCGTCGACGGTGCGCGTCGCATTTCTGACGCGATCGCCCGGATCGACAACCCTGCGCGCCGTAGATCCTGCAACTGCTCGCGTTCGAGCAGGCTGAGGTATCGGGGATGGATGATCTTCTCGACGACGTTGAGGTCGACGCTTCCGCCGATCGCGCGGGTTCTTCGTTCTGGCACACCGTCATTGTTCTTTACCGGGTACCGCACCACCCGGCCGTCGGGATAGACCCGACCTCGGTTGATGATCGTGATGCCCTTGTCCCAGTCGGTCGCCGATCGGGCATCGGCCCCGACGCGAGCTCTGGCCTCTACGCGCGTGAGTCCCGCCGCTCGCAGACGCAGGAATTCTTCGCGCCGCGGGTTGACTTTGCGTGCCTCGCTGGTTGATATTCCTGCTTTCCGCGCCCATGCATAGGCTGTTGGCCGGTGAATCCCCAGCTCATGAGCGACGGTCGAGATGATTTCTCGCTCGCGAACGAGCCGCAAGAACTCAGCTTTGAGTTCCGCGGGGTAGGTGCGCGGCGCGGCCCGCGCCATGGTCAGCCCTGTTTTCCGTAACCAGTTGTAGCCGGCGTTTTCATGAACGCCGACTGCACGCGCTGCGGCGCGGACCGTGCCACCTCTGTCGAGTAATCGGAAGAATTCTTCCTTCTGCTGATCCGTGTACTTTTTGCCAGCCATTGCAACACCTTTCAGTAGGTGTTGCGACGATTGCTGGAATCCAAGCTGGTACCGGCAAGTTGTACCTGTGCGCGATCAAGGACGTGTATTCGAACAAGATCGTCGGCTATTCGATCGATTCGCGAATGAAAGCGTCGCTGGCCGTGAGGGCACTGACCAATGCCATCGCCCTTCGCGGCGCGTCTGGGACGATCGTACATTCCGATAGAGGCAGTCAATTTCGGTCGAGAAAGTTCGTTCACGCATTGTCCGACAATGGTTTACAAGGTTCTATGGGCAGGGTCGGGGCATGCGGTGACAATGCTGCCATGGAATCGTTCTTCTCACTGCTGCAGAAGAACGTCCTCGACCGGCAACACTGGTCGACACAGGAACAACTGCGGATTGCGATCGTGACGTGGATCGAGAAAACGTACCATCGCAAGCGCCGGCAACGGCGCCTCGGAAAGCTCACGCCGATCGAGTTTGAGACAATCAACCAGGCCACATACGCCGCCTGAAACTATCAACCCCACAAGTCAACCGAAATGGGGCAGTCCCACCCCACAAGTCAACCGAAATGGGGGCAGTCCCCCGCGAGGACGGAAGCTTCGTTAAAGTCCGACCCGAAGACAGTGGAACAGTGACCATCTGGTCTCGAACCTGTTCTTGTACCAACTACAACGACACAGTGATCATCATGCGAATCCGCGCCTGTGTTACCAAGCGCTGCGCAGCGCACCGACAGCGCCTCAGCTGCCAGCGGGCTACGCGGTGATGATCGTCTGCGCAGCCATACCGCCGCTTTGGCATCGGGTCATGGACCACCGAGTCTTGGAGTACTACGGCGGAGACTTCGCCCTCGTGCATACCAGGACAACCGTCCGATGAACGAGCCGCCTTCAGACGGTGTTGGTAACGCGAAGAGGAACACAACACCCGGCCCTCAGGGGCACGTCAGGGCAGGACGCCAGAACCGCCGATCCCTCGCACTTGTCACACCGAGCCCGGAGGTCATCGCGGCCACGGAATTCCTGCTGAGCCAACCTGACGCACATCTCTACCGACGCCGCTACCTCGCAATCCTCAACCGCGCCAACGGCGACAACGGAACTGCGACCACCGATTACACCGCAGCAGAGCGATACCTCCTCTCGGCCGCCAGAAAGCTCCGAGGACTGGGTAAGGAAACCGTCTCCGAACAGCCCAGGAGACAGTCCGTCCATCACACGCCCTCGGACGCGTCACCTATTCTCGCCCCCCAGTCAACTTCCGAAAACGGGGCACAGCAATGCAGAACAGGAAACGATCTGCAGAGCGGGCGAAAGGATCGCGGACTCATCGCGGACACTGAGACACATTCTTGTCATATTGTCGACTGGGCCGGGATTCGCTGCGCCCCTTGTGTCGGGCTTCCGCTTGCCACACCGGCAGAACCGTCTACGGGCCCAAGTTGGCTGGGCACGAGACGAAGATGTCTGGGGGTACGTAGTGGAAAGCATCCAGTCGGCATCGGCCAGCAGGATTTGCAGCGGAATTCGGCATCGTCACACGGGAAGTGGCGTTCGACGACAACAAAAAGGCCATCGCGACTAGTGGGAAATCAAGGTCAGCCCCCTCAAACATCAACACTCTCGAAGTCACCGGACAGCAGTGGTGTGGCACACGAGGATATCGGGTAGCTGCCCAACATGACTTCACTGACTGCACTCGCCCTGACATGTTCGCTCAAGCCTTCACCTGCGCCGTCCAGCAGCGAACTTATCGCTGAACAGGTTCTCGCCGAACTTCGCCGACATGACGTGAACGGAGAAAAGATCCGCTTGGTCGACTTCGACATCCTGCCCGGTGTCGACGCTGACATGGGGAACGGGGATCAATGGCCGCAGATTCGGAAGCGCATCCAGGCCGTCGACATTCTCTTGATCTCCACACCGACTTGGATGGGGCAGATGTCCAGCGTCGCCAAACGCGCTCTCGAACGCCTCGACGCCGAACTCTCGGAAACAGACGACAGTGGACGACCAATCCTGTTCGATAAAGTGGCAGTGGCTGCGGTGGTCGGCAACGAAGACGGGGCGCACGCCATCGTCGCCTCGCTCTTCCAAGCCCTCAACGATTGCGGTTTCACCATCCCGGCACAAGGGTGCACCTACTGGAACGGGGAAGCGATGACCCCGGGCGACTACAACGACCTCGACGCTGTTCCCGATGCCGTGGCTTCTACCAACGCCACCCTTGCGCGCAACGCCGCCCACTTGGCGCGAATGTTGCGGACGCAGCCCTACCCGGCCGGGTAAGACCGAACTCGACAGCACCACAATTGCCGTGCATACAAGACTAGGACCTCAAGCACGGCAAGCAGACGAAAAATACTCTGCGAGCAAGCACACAGACAGTCGCAATCAGCCACGCTAGTGCCACCTGACACCTTCGTCCTGAGGAAAACCGGCCGCAACCAACCCACGGATGCGTGCACTGCACTGCGCTTCGGTCACGCCTGCCGTTACAGCTGGGAATATCAGCGCACCAGCAGGTTCGGAGACAGGAAACCCGGCGTCCTGTTACTCGAATGAACGGCATCAGGATGCATCGGCACATCGACATTCGGTACGAAGCCCCGAGCATGGAAACACTCACGCCGTCCGGCTCCGATCCCCGGGTCGGTCTTGGCCGTGCCACAAAGGGCCGCGCACGGGTTAGATTGAGATCACGTTGGCACTAGGGGCAACCGTCATTGGGGCGCGTAAGGTGCCCCGCACCGTGCAGTACTGGTGCGGCGCAATGCATCTGACTGCAAGCGCGCGACACGGTGACAACGGATCCACGAATCTGTGTACCGCCCACGGAGAGCCTCGGCTATCAATCCAGCGCAGCGACAACGAACCTGAGGCTGAACCCAGACTGCACCTAAATCTGTACGCGCGCGACCGGCGATGTTCAGGCTCGGGAGGTTGAGCGCTTAATCTCCCTCGGAGCGACCCGTGCTCGTTGGTGGTACCCCGAGAATGCCGACTTCATTGTGCTGCTCGACACCGAGGGCAACGCGTTCTGCATAGTAGACAACTCCCACGCTCCACCGCAGTTTCAACTGAGTTTTCAGGATCCGGATTCCTCATAGCATGGCCAGGGCCTCGATGCCTACGAGACGCGCTCTTTCGCCCTTAGCGGTCGGTTCACAGGCGGCGCCTATATGTCGAGATTGCTGGATTGGTCGTCGATGCTTGCCGACAACAGCACCTGCTCGCGTGGTGCGCGATGAAGCGTCCGCCTGATCGAAGCCCTTCAGGGGTGGAATCAGACACTGCACCCGCATTTGCGTGTGCCGAACGGCACCGCCCCGGGCGAGTCCTGGCAATGACGATCAGATGTGTGAGAAGGCACGGCGAAGGGAAAGTATCTCACTCCGGCGGAAATGCATGGTGCCGTCATGTTGTACTCCTCAGTCGCCCGATACCCCCAACGCGTCCCGACCATCTCCGGACCCGAGACGCGATGGCCCGACACTGGCCAGCGACCATGTCGCCAAACAGATCCCGAAGGGAGGCCCCCCTGACGACCGTCCCTCCGTTGGCGCTCGTGACAGGCGCATCGAGCGGTATGGGTTTTCGATTCGCCGAGTTGCTCGCTGCAGACGGCTACGACCTGGTCATCGTCGCGGACGATCAGGAGATTTTCTCCGCGGCCGACAATCAGAAAAACCAAGACCTTTCGGTGCGTCGATCCAGGCCGATCTGCGGACAGAGATCGGCATCCAGAACACATCCGACGCCATCACCAGTGATAGCCGTCCCCTCTCCGTAGCCGTTCTCAACGCCGGTATCGGCAGGGGAGGCACCTTCGTCGATACACCTCTTCAAGACACCTTGGCGGTGATCGACACGAACGTGCGCGCCATCCACCTCACGAAAATTGTCCTTGAGGAGATGCCAACTCACGGCCACGGACGCATCCGTTTCACCTCCTCAGTGGCGTCATTGACGTCCGGGCCGTACCAGACGGCTTTACAATCCTTCCAAATCGTCCGTGCAGTCGTTTGCTCAAGCACTGCAAAGCGAGTTGCACGACAGCGCAATCACAGTGACATCACTGATGCCCGGCCCGACTCAGACCAATTTCTTTCATCGGGCACATATGGACGACACCGCAATGGCGCGATCGAAAAGATCCTGCCGAGGTCGCCCGCCAGGGCTACTCGGCACTGATGAAGGGCCGGCGCCGAGTAGTTGCAGCATCGCCGATGTCCAAAATGCTCGCAATCGTCGCCGCCTTCATCCCTGACCCCGTCAGAACCGCTGCCCACCGGCTGGCCGCAAAACCCCGCCGCGGGAACTCGAAAACCTGTTCGGGCCTCGTCGGCACCGCAGGCGCCCCTGGGAACACTTGTTCGGCCGCGCGCTCGCCGTGTCCAACAAAAGTAGCCCCGTAACCACGCGGCTATTGCTGAGCGAGGCAGTCTCGGCTACGAGGTGTATTCCCCCGGCCGGTGGGTAGCCGGAGGAGAGTTCACCGACAGAAAGGGCCGAACGTGTCAGAAGATGCCGACACCACTCGAATCGATCAACTCGAGTTCCAGAACCCGGTCACTCGATACCCGTCCATCGAACCACCACCTCAACGCCAGGACGAACCTGGACTTGCCGCGAAGATGACACCGTCTGCAGATATCGGTGAATTCTCCTACACAGGTACCGGACGTCTTGGGCGCCGGAAAGCGCTTGTGACAGGGGGTGATTCCGGGATAGGTGCAGCCGTAGCCGTTGCCTTTGCGCGGGAGGGCGCCGATGTCGCGATCACCTATTTGCCGGCCGAAGAACGGGATGCACAGGAAGTGCTGCGCATCGTCGCCGAGAGCGGTCGGAAAGCGATTGCTCTCCCCGGGGACCTCTCCGATGGCTCGTTTTGCCGAGAGGTCGTCAATCTCGCCGCAGAACAGTTGGGCGGGCTCGATATTCTGGTGAACAACGCAGGCAAACAAGTCGCTGTCGACAGCCTGGAGCAATTGACAGACTCCCAAGTCGAGCAAACATTTCAGACGAACATCCTCGCCATGTTTCGTACATCGCGAGCGGCGCTTGCTCATATGCAGCCCGGATCGACGATCATCAACACAACTTCGGTGGAGGCTTACCAACCCTCGCCCATACTTGTGGACTACGCGTCCACGAAAGCCGCAATCAACAACTTCACAAAATCTCTCGGGCACCAACTCGCCAGCAGGGGTATTCGCGTCAATGCCGTTGCACCGGGCCCGATTTGGACACCTCTTCAGCCCAGTAGCGGGCAACCGCCGGAGGAGCTCCCGGAATTCGGGCACAGCACGCCGCTAGGGCGCGCCGGCCAGCCAACCGAACTGGCCCCTGCCTACGTTTTCCTGGCTTCGCCAGAGTCCAGTTACGTGGTCGGGGCAACTGTTCACGTGAACGGCGGTATGCCCACCCCTTGACGCGCTGTCGCACTGAGCCCCGGCCGTCAACCGAAAGACAGGAGAGGCCATGACAAATGTCGCCGACGGAATCGTCGACAGACTCCAAGCGTGGGGAGTCCGGCGAATCTACGGGTACGCGGGTGATGGCATCGACCCACTTCTGGCTGCAGTGGCACGCGCCGGCGAACGCATGGAGCTCGTCACTGCACGTCATGAGGAAATGGCGGCGTTCATGGCGTCCGGTCACGCCAAATACACAGGCGGAGTCGGCGTATGTCTTGCGACGCAAGGCCCGGGTGCGGTCCACCTCCTCAACGGTTTGTACGACGCAAAACTCGACCGCAAGCCCGTCGTGGCGATTGTCGGGCAGGTCATGAGCACCGCCCGCGGAAGCAGCTATCAGCAGGAAATCGATTTGCCCACTCTGTTCAAGGACGTGTGCGCTCAGTATTCGCAGACACTGACTACATCCGAGCAGGTGGAAGCAGTGCTGGACAACGCTTTCCGCACCGCGGTGGCTACTTCCAGTCCGACCTGCGTGATCGTCCCTCACGATGTGCAGCAAGCCGAATTGACGGACGAACCATCCGGACACGGAATAATTCCTAGCTCTCCCGCAATAGCTTTTCCACGGGTTATCCCACGTGAGGCGGATCTCGACCGCGCTGCTGAACTCCTCAACGACGGCGAGCGGATCGCGCTGCTGGTCGGTCAAGGCGCCGCCGGAGCGCGCGCCGAAATCGCGGAGATAGCAGAGGTTCTGGGTGCTGGCATCACGACGTCGTTGCTGGGAAAGCCGGTCGTGGACGAGTCATCTCGCTGGGCATGCGGCGTCATGGGACATCTGGGGACCACTGCTTCAGCCGATCTCATGCGCGAATGCGACACATTGCTCATCGTGGGCAGTAACGACCCCTGGACCGAATTCTACCCAGCTGTCGGGCAGGCACGCGCCGTCCAGATCGACATCGAAACGCGAAATCTCGGATCCAAATATCCCGTCGAAGCACCACTCGCGGGCGACGCAGCAGAGACGCTCCGTATGCTGCTGCCCAGGCTTCGCCGCAACAACACTTCATGGCGGCACGAGGTCGATTCGATGGTCAGTGCATGGAAGCGCATCTCCGCGGAGCGACTCGCCTCACGCACAACGTCACTGGATCCCCAAGCCGTCGTGGCGGGGCTATCGTCACACATCCCCGAGAATGCGCAAGTGGCTGTCGACGTCGGGTCCGTTGTGTACTGGTACGCCCGTTTCTTACAGCTACCTCAGGGGGTTCCGGCACATTTGTCGAGCACTTTGGCGTCGATGGGATCAGCCATACCCTACGGGTTGGCGGCCAAGTTCGCCGACCCGCGCCGGCCGATCATTGCCCTCGCAGGCGATGGTGCTATGCAGATGAACGGTAATTCCGAGCTGATCACCGTGGCACATCACTGGCGGAAGTGGGAGGACCCCCGGTTCGTGGTTCTCGTGCTCAACAACCAGGACCTCGCTGAAGTCTCCTGGGAACAAAGGGAAATGGAAGGGGACTCCCGATTTCCGCCCTCACAGCAGGTACCGCTTTTCCCTTTTGCCGAATACGCACGGCTTCTCGGTCTCGGAGGCGTTCGCCTCGACAAAAACGAGGATATCGACCAAGCATGGAGGGATGCGCTCACTGCTGAGAAACCCGTCGTGATCGAGGCAATCGTCGATCGAGACATTCCGCTGCTTCCCCCCCGCGCCTCACTTGAGAAGTGGCACACGATGCGCGACGCGCTCCGTCGAGAAGAAGCCGACAACGCTGTACACGCCTTGGATGAGCAACGCGAACAAGAAGACAAGCATCCGAGGTAGGAGAACACGCTGAATCCCGCGAAAAGAAGCCGGCATCGACAGTTCGCCACCTAAACGGCTGCCGTACCGCGGCCATCCGAGAGCGATCAACCATACGAACTGAACGGTTTAGATCCGATATTGATCGAGTCGCCGCAGTATGTGACAGATTGCAATGTGCTCATTCGAGACACCCTGATACAGAGGCTCGGACCACTGTGCCGCTGTATCCCGAATGGGCGCACGGGCAGTGGGTAGTGACAGGCCAGAACAACTTTCCGGTGGGGCCACAGCGGCAGCGGACGACTCCTAGCTCGGTGGGAAAAGGATATGAGACTTCGGCACACCACGCCCGACTCCCGCGGGATAGCCAGAACCCGTCGGGGGCGGGGATATTCGTACATCGAGTCCGACGGCGCACCCGTCGACGACTCGACGCGAACTCGTATCCGCAGGCTTGCGATCCCTCCGGCGTGGCAATCAGTGTGGATCTGTCCCTACTCCAACGGTCACATACAGGCCGTCGGACTGGACGCAGCTGGCCGTAAGCAGTACATCTATCACGAGCAATGGCGCTCGGAGCGGGACCGAGAAAAACACGATAGGGCTCTTCGTTTGGGGGCGCGCATGCCAAAATTTCGAGCGGAAGTCGACAAAGACCTGCGCAGCCGAGGCATAAGCCAGAAACGGGCGGCGGCTGTCGCACTCAGGCTCCTCGATCGCGGGGTTTTCCGAGTCGGCGGGGAGAAGTACGCGGAAGACAACGGCACGTATGGAGTCGCAACGTTGCTGCGTGAACACGTCCGAATTTCCAAAGACACCATAGCTTTCGACTTTCCCGCAAAGGGGGATTCGCAGGACTACCACAGTCACAGACGCGGACCTCGCCAACGCTTTGCGAGCCCTACGGCGAAACCGCCATTCCTCAGAACGTCTTCTGGTGTACCGGACCGCTGACGAACTACGATCCATTACCTCCGACGAGGTGAACGCCCGATTCAAAGCCCTGGTAGGACAGCGGTACTCGGTAAAGGATCTGAGGGCCTGGAACGCCACAGTATTGGCGGCCGTGGCGTTCGTAGACCAAGAACGGCCTCACACGAAAAGAGCGCGCTCACACGCCATTTCCGAAGTGTGCGGGAAGTATCGAAGGACTTGGGTAACACGCCCGCTATCGCCCGCAAGTCGTAGTTCGACCCACGAGTCGTCGAGGCGTACGCCGCGGCGATACCATCGCACCAGCAGTCCGCCGCGCGGCGCTAATCGTCGAACCCGAAGAGGCTCGGCTTACATTGGAACGGGCGGTTATTCGCCTTATCAAGAGGCATCGCGATTGACAGCCGACGGCGCGGGGTAGCTCAGATGAGCGGCCCGCGGCGTGTGAGCCAGTACCAGTCGGTCCACCGTCGACATCGGGTGCACGTCGCGGGCCGTGACCGCATCCGATCTTCCCGCAGCGGCCAGCAGCCCCCCGGCCGATCCAGGCGGGTACTTCGGACAAGACACCCTAGATCCCTGCGCCCACCCGCAAAGAACGGCCGTTCCTGACCCGATGACCGACCTAGACGACGACCACGCTCACATCGACCCCAGCCGATCACTCATGCTCGTACACGACGGATAGCGCGAACTAGTCGAACCGAATTCTCACCCTGGAGGACGAAAAGTGACCGGGTATAGATTAGGCAGGCATTCTGTAGCCTTACCGAGCTCGTTCATACTGCAGCGATACACCTGCACAGATGGGAGAGTGACTCCCAGAGTGAGAAATCTGGTGTACGTGGGAGTTTGGCACTCTGTGCAACGGGTAGGAACTGAACATGACACTCAGTACAGACCCGTCCGTACCGCTGTCCACGCAGATCCCCACGATAAAGGGACGACGAGCCGTCCGCCTTCTCACACAACTGGCCGGCCCGTCAGTGCTTGCAGGCGCTATCGCCCGGCGGCGGTCTACCTTGCCATTGCTGGAGAAAGCACAAGCAGATGCCACGACACCCGAACTGGTATCCGAACTTCGCCGCGAGTTCGGACATGGTCCGCTGCTGCTCAAGCTGCCAGGACGCCGGGTGGTCGTGATCCTCGACAGCAAGGACGCCATTCGGGTCCTTACTGAAACTCCCGCCCCGTTCACGCCCGCCAACCGAGAGAAAGTGGCGGCGTTGAGCACCTTCCAACCGCACGGAGTTCTCGTCTCGCGCGGCCTCATTCGCACCTCCCGCCGGGAATTCAACGAAACAGTACTCGAAACCAGCCAGCCCTTGCATCATCTCGCGGGCCCCATGACCGAGACGGTTCTCTCCGAAATGGAACAACTCAACGCTCTCGTCACGACCCGCGGATTTCTCGATGCAGACAGCTTCCTTCCCGCCTGGTGGAACATGGTCCGCACACTGGTCCTCGGAGAATCAGCTCGAGAGGACAACTCCGTCACCGATCAACTGTGGGCACTGCGGTCGCAAGGCAACTGGTCCTATCTGCTTCCCCACCGTCGGCGGCTACGAGAGAAGTTCGTAGAAAATCTGTACCGTTACGCTGCAATTGCAGAACCGACCAGCCTGATCGCAATCGTGAATCAAACGCCAGCGGAGTCGATCGTCGACGCGATCGGGCAAGTGCCGCATTGGCTGTTTGCGTTCGACGCAGCCGGCATCGTCACAATCCGCGCACTCGCGCTCTTGGCCACGCATCCGCAACACCGACGTCGGGCGCTCGAAGAAATCTCCGCTGCAGACGCTCACCAGCCGGCGCAGTACTCGTATTTGCGTGCCTGCATTCTCGAGTCTGCGCGACTGTGGCCGACCACCCCGGTGATTTTGCGCGACTCCACAGCACCCACGAAATGGCCGAGCACAGAGGGAGACGCCGAAATCCCGGCCGACAGCGCATTCATGATCTTGACCGCAGCATTCCACCGCGACCCTGACAATGTTCCGTTCGCCGACACGTTCACACCGGAAGCGTGGCTCGACGGCCGGGCAGAGACTCAAGCGTTCATGCCGTTCAGTGGGGGGCCGGCGGTGTGCCCAGGTCAGAATCTGGTTCTCTTCATCGCTACGACTGCATTGGCAAACCTGTTGCGTGGCAACGATTTCTCGCTGGAGTCAACGCCCATCATCGAACCCACTTCCGCGGTGCCGGCGACATTGAACCACTACAGCTTGCATTTCCGAGCCACACCGCAACACGAGATGACGAACCCGTGAGTTAATTGGCAGCGCGCAATCGAGATTCAGCCCTGGCGGTACTCTCTTTGTATTGCCCGGCAACGATTGGCGCAGGTAGAGAAAAGGGTCGAGGCTCAGCACACGGCTCGATCCGGGCAAACTTAGCTCGCCGTGTGCCTGGGACGCGGTAGCGGATTACCGGGGGCGCTAGGCCCTGGCCTCGGAGCGAAGACACTGTTTTCGAGCGTCGGCGTCAGTTCCAGTCCATCTCATGTACGGGGGTGCAACCCGGCGTCCCAGAGCCAGGTATGGCGATCTGCCAACGGGTCTGAACCTCACCACTCGGAAGAAATCTCGCGACCCCACGTTCTGATCTAGCCGGCATACTCGACACGGACCAGCAGAGGGGTTTCTCCAGGCAACACACCTAGAGAGGCAGCGGAAACCTTCGGACCATCCGCTCCGGAATCATCTCCCAACAGGCGATTTTAACGCTCGGAAGATCACAGCAATCCTTGCGGCCGACGTGTTCTCATCTTCGCGAACGTGGCGAAGACTACTTCTTTGCTGTAGCTCCCACTTCACGCCGCCGTCCTTGCGCTCGTGGCGGGTGCCGCGTCGAGCGCTGCTTGCCAGCCAGATCCTGTGCGGCCCCTGTCCTAGGGCGCCTGGTAAGGCTTCCGTCGGGCGTTTGCTCCCTAACCGGGAATCGGTGATCGGCAGATCTGCCTGTCACGCGGCGCATGGCAAGCAAAAACGCACGTCTGTGTCATCCGTGGGACCTAGGGACAGTCGAACTAACTGATCACTGATTGGAGGTTCACGGACAGACGGGGTCACCGGGGTGAGAGGAGAAGCTGACGTCCCTTGGGTGTGTGCATCCTTCGAAGGTACGCCGGGCACACAGGTCGATTACGTCGGAGACTCTGCCACGCCGCGCAAGCTCGCGACGTTGCACGATCGCGCCGTTCCCGCAGGCGAAGATTCTGTCCACGGAGGCCGCGACAGCGTCGAGTTCTCCCAGAGCCGTGAGGGCAGGGGCAACATGGTGCACCAGGCGACGAACTGCCTGGGAAGCGGTCACGAGACGGACGGACCTCACATCGAGTGCCTTGCCGTCGAGACCGTCACGAGCCGCCCGCCAGCATGCGGCACGGAGTAGGTCCTGGTCAACACTTGGGGCCGACTCGCCGCTGATGATCGCCTTGGTTGCCATGACAACCAAGGCATGCACCAGCGTGGCGAGTGTCATCGTCTCCTCCACAGTCGCAGGCACGTCGCTGATCCGAATCTCGACCGTAGGAAGGTGATCTGACAGGCGTACGTCCCAATAGACCATATGAGGATCGAGGATGACTCCCGTCTCCAACATCGTTCCCACAACGTCCTCGTAGTGTCGAGCGGACTCGAAGTAAGGAGGCGGACCCGAGCTTGGCCATCTTCCGAAGAGGATGTGCCGCCAGCTTGCATAGCCGGTATCAACACCGGCGCTGATGGGGGAATTCGCGGTCAACGCCAAGAGCGTGGGCAACCAGGGGCGTAGGTGATTGATGATCTGAACGGCGCGTTCGCGGTCCTCGACTCCGACATGGACATGACAACCACAGGTCACCCCACTGGCGAGTGCTCCGTACTGGCCCGCCATACGCTGATACCGCGATGTCGGGGTGATGGAGCCGGGCGGTGGGTCGTAGAACGCTGTCCCGACGGCCAGGAGTTGACAGCCTGATCCTGCGGCAGCAGCAGCGGTGGCAGCACGCGATTCGCACAGTTGATCACGAAGGTCGCGGATGTGGGCCCCTATCGACGTGGACGTTTCCACCTGGCAACGGGAAAGCTCGCGTTGAAGGGAGACACCGAGTACGTGGCCAGCGGCCCCAACCTCGCTACTGCGCAGACTAGGTCGCCCCGTGCGGGGATCGCAGAGTAAGAATTCCTCTTCCACACCCAGCGTCGGTGTGCCGGTCGATAACAGGTTGGAAGTGAGATCTGTCATGGAAATTCCTCCGCTGCCGGGGATTTCGTCGCGTACCCGTGTCCTGCCGGCGCGGCGAATCGTGGGAAGAATGACCTTCCCGCGCAAGAGCCGGATCAAACATCGAAGCTCTGCAGAGATGCACCGCTCAAGCCTCGTGCGGTGCCCGGGCAAGAGAGTCCGCGCCTCTGCTCCCACGGGCGGCCGCCGGGAGTTTGCCGTCACCGTCCGCGCCTGCGATTGTCTGAGTCGGCACCGTCGGCGCTCGCGCCACGTCGAACCATCCACCGCGTGGCTCGCCACTGGTTCCCTCATGACCTCCTCATCTACCTGAATGTGAATCTCGGCGAAGCACCGCGAGACAGGATGGCTTCAGTGAACCGCAACGTATGCACAATCAGAGAGGAAGCGCTGCACCCGCTCGAATGCGGTTCTGCCCTTCCGCGTAGTCGTCGTCTGCGTCTAAAGTCAACACACCGACTGCGATACCGTTGGTTTCGTACCAGACTGAGAACCCAGTTCCCCTCTCCACCAGACGCGCACGAGCGTAGCCGTCGCCCCATGCGGCGTACTTCAGGGTGCGGTCGCCGATAGTCGTCCAGAACCCTGGCACCGCATCCCACGACTGCGCTCCGCCAGCAGCGTTCGTACCCGCGATCTCGCCCTGCGTGATCGCGTCCTGCCAGTGCTCAATCATAATGCGACGCCCTGCTTTACGGTTCACTGCGAACGCGACATCGCCTGCCGCATACACATTCTCTATGGATGTACACATGTGCTCGTCGACTGCGATTCGGTCGGTGACCAGACGGATCCCGGAGTCGGTTGCCAGAGCCGTTCTCGGTGCCACGCCCGTCGCGGCGAGGACCATATCGGTGGCAATGGAAACGCCATTGTCCAGCTGCACAGTTTCTTCGTGTACAGCGGAGACTTTGACGCCCCCCACGTAGTGCACGCCCGCCTCCTCAAGAATCCCGGTAATACGTTCTCCAACAGCACTTCCCAGGCGGCTGTGTTGGGGTACCTCGTCGGGGGAAACGAGAGTGGTCGCGATTCCTCTGAGCGCGAGGGAAGCTGCGGCTTCACAGCCGATGAAGCCGGCGCCTACGACAACTGCTGAGTCGGCCGCGGCGGCGGCATCTCGCAGGCTCTGTGCCTCGCTGAGAGATCGCAGGGAAAATGCTCTGCGACCACCCGTAACGGCAAGCGGTTTCGGCTCCGCGCCTGTGGCCAAGATCAGGCGGAGGAACGGGATACTGTTCCCGGTGCGGGTGGTGGCACGCTGAGCGCCGGTGTCGATCGAAACGACACTATCGTCGCGTATCAGTTCGATGCCGAGATCAGTGAACCACTTTTGTGTGTGTAGTTCGATCGCCGACGCGCATACGTCACCTCTGAGGAAGTCCTTACTCAACGGCGGACGAAGATAGGGGAGGTGACTATCGGCAGTCACGATCGTGACTGGAGAAGTACCGCCGGCGCGTCGATAGGACTCTGCTGCGGAGATGGCGGCTGGCCCACTACCTACGATCACGATCCCTGTGTTACTCATGAAGCGGGACTACCCCGATGCACTTTCGGAAACACCGAACGCATTGCGCCGGCGCAACATCGTCCAGGCAAGACGGCAGATTCATCCGAGAGGTCGCTCGTGGGATCCAGCGGAGTGCATACGCCCGTAGGAAGATAGTTTCAGTGGTGCGTGCCTCGGGTATGTGGGCGGTGAACGGAAGGGCGTCGAGTGAAAAGGACGGCCCGTCGACATGATCTCTGGACGTGATGTGCTGTGAGCGACAAGGACGAAGGTCTCCCCGTCGATGACGACCGTACGAATCGATCGCACGTGGGCGAAGCGATCACAGACGGGCGGAACTACCCAGGCTACCTGCTGATCGGACTGGGGTTGGCGACACTCGGATTTACCTTAGTAGCGGCGGGTTACGGGTTTCGCGGGTGGGCGGTGATCGCCGGATCGGTCTGCGTGTTGTCCTTCGTCGCCGGGGTTCTGGTGGTCTTGGCGGAACGCCGTCGAATCAAACGACTCGAAGGCGAAGACCTGTTCGATCAAGAAGGCCATTGATAGCGCGCGGTCCGCAGACGAAGGAATATGCTGAGCACGTGTGGACGGCGCGGGGCCGGATTCAGGGGTTGTTCGGAGGTCGATGAGTTCGACCCTCAGCTTTCCTAGGACTAGCTCCTCGGTGCATTTCTTTAATTCTCCGGACGGCATCCGTGCGATCGGCCCAGAATCCTTGAGCGCGCTGGATTGAGACGTTTCTAAGGCTTGGACACAGCTTCAGCGGACACGAGCGCGTCCTCAGGGCAGCAGCATCGCCTGACGGCCCTACTTTTCAGCGCGACGAAACAGGCCGGGCAGTATCTCGGTTTCCTTAACGGCGGCTCCGCACCCACCGTCCTGACGACCGATCGAAATCGAGGAGGTTCATCTTTTCGAACGATCGAAGCCAGCCTTCCATTGGCCACCGTCCCCAACGCCTATAGAACACGTAGGCATTGGCGAGAATGTCGTGCAGATGTTCGATTGGCGGATCGGACACAGGATGAAACTGATGGTAGGCGTCCGCGCCGCCGATCCACCGCAATCCGACACCGCGGTCGTGTGCCGCACACGCGAAATCGGTGTCCTCACCCCCGTATCCGATGTATTCCTCACAGAATCCGGGTAACGAACGCCAGGTCGGTACCGAGACCGCGAATGAGAGTGACCAGAACAAATCGTAGTTCTCCTCGTTCGCGAGCTGCCCGTCCTTCGGGTCCGGTCTCGCTCGATGGGGATTGCGGAGAAGCGCAAGCATATCCAGCGCAGCGAAGCCATCTACGGGAGCCGGTAAGTAGGTCACGGGCCCGCACCACAGTATGGGTTCCGCGTGCGTGGTCATGATTGCGTCGCGATACTTCCCGAGAAGTTGTGGGGAGGCGATACAGTCGACATCCAAGAACACCAGCGCCTCGGCCCCGAGTGCAAGAGCGCGAGCTGCGCCGACATTGCGGGCATGAGCGAGCGGGAGGGGTCCGTGTCGATACTCGAGTTCGACGACCACGGCAGAGCTCTGTTCCTCCTGCACAACCATTTCCACATCAGCATCGCCCATGGTTACGACTACATGCTGGTCGGGGCGAAGGTGGCTTCGCCGTAGTCCGGCGAGATGCGCGCGCAGGTGTCGAGTGCGGTCTTTGACGATGGTGACGACCGCCAACTTCATGGGCGGGGTCCTCGCTCGGAGACCATTCGTATGATTGCTGCGGCGCGATCTGCAGCGCCCGCTGTCCTCCACTTCGACCAACGGTGGACGCCAATTGCTTTCGCCTCCTCGATCAGCGTTGGCCACTGGTCCGTGGCCGGCCATGTGAGAAGAGAAAGGCACAGTTGGTGCTCTGAGAGAGCCCGCGCCGTCGCGGCTTGTTCGTCGAACGGCCGTTCCTCGGCCACGACGATCGCTGGACGCTGAGCTGTTGCGATATCGGCAACTGCGTTTTGTCCGGCGTGAGTAACGATAATGTCGCTGCTGCACAATTCGTTCCATGGGTCCGCCAGCCAGCCCTCGCCGCCGACTCCCAAGGCCTTCCATCGGAATGAATCGTGCTGCGAAGCACAGGATTGGATGTTCTCTCTCGAGATGTGCGAACCCCCGGCGCCGCTCATCACGAGTACCTGCGGCCGGGGATCACCTCCTCCGAGGTCTGTGACGCGCTGCCTGCCGTCGAAGCGGCTGATTCCACCTACGTAGGTTGTCTTGCGGTGGAAGTCGCGCAGCCAGTCCGGATCGTAGATTTCTTGCGGCCAGGCTGCGATGATATGGTCGGCGATTTTGTATACCAGTTGGTGTGCATCGTCGTCGCGCGCTCCAGGCATCGCGACCACTACTACCGGTACTCCCATCAGTCGTGCAAAGACGGCGACTTCGGCGGAGACGTCGACAACCAGCGCCTGGGGGCGGGCGTCGGATATCCATTCGGCGATGCGCGTCATTCGTGAACGTAGGCCGGGTTGGTGTGTCGGCGCCCAATGGAACGCTCCATGGGCTGTCGGGTTGTGATTGTTGGAGCCCGAGGTATCCATTTCGAGTTGCACATGGTCAGCGAATGGCAGATCGGATGGAACATCCATGCTGGTGAGTGCGGTTACGGGAAGGCCGATGCGCGCGGCTATAGTCGATGCGCGTGTGAGGTGTCCCTTCCCGTGGTGATGAATGTAGTAGCCGATCATTGCACTGCTCCCATCGGGAAAAACTGTGCAGTGCTGACTAATTCGCGATAAAGCTCCACGTAGCGATCGACCATGCGGCGGTGTGAGCAATGCATGACAGCGTGTGCTCGGACGTCGGAACGAGACAAACCGATAGTCTCGACGATTGCGGTGGCCATCGCTTCTACATCGCCAGCGGATACCAAACGACCGCAGGCGGGGGTGAGAATCTCGGGAATACCGCCTTTTTCGAAGGCAACGACAGGGGTCCCGCAGGCCAATGCTTCCGCAACCACGAGGCCATACGGCTCATCCCACAGCGGAGTAACTAATGCCGCAACCGAACTGCCTACCGCGGAGGACAACTCACTCGTTGGAAGATGCCCGAGGTAGCGGACAGTGTCGTCGAGGTGCGGTTCGATCATTTCCGAGAAGTATCGGTGATCGCTGATCGGACCCGCCAACACCAACGGCATGCGGGCTATGCGCGCGGCGGCGATCGCCTGGTGTGCTCCCTTCTCCGGCACAATCCGACCGAACCAGATCAGGCGATCGCCCCCAGAACCCGGTGACCAACACTCCGTGTCCACCCCGTTGTGGACAACAGTCAAAGGCCCTGTCGCGTGCTCCCAGGAGTTTGCGGTGTGCTGGCTCACGGCCGCAAACCGGCCACGTTGCCCGCTCGCAGCCATCGCCGACTCGAGCCAGGGTGTTGGTGGTGTGTGCAGGGTCGTGAGCAGGGGAGTGGGCAGCATCGGGGCCATTGCCACCGGAAGGTAATGGAGGCTGTGATTGTGCACGAGGTCGAACCGCCCGGCCAGCTCGCCAGAAAGGCGCAACATCAAATCGAGGTAGGCGTGGTGTTCGTTCATGAACCGCTCGGGCGGCATTGAAATGTCCTCGCGCGCCGCGCTACTTGTCGGGGCGGGACGCACGTCTATCACGCCGCAAGCAAGATCAGGGTCGGATCCTGGGCCAGCGAAAAGAGTCACATCATGGCCGTCCCTTTTCAGGGCGCGCGTCAGTTGCCAGACATGCGCTTCCAAACCGCCAGGAAACGGCTCGCCGACAGGATGTCGACTCGAAGCGATGAGAGCGACCCGCAACGGTCTCATGCGATCGCCCGTTCATAGATGATGTGGTGGGCTTCTGAGAGCAATACGCGTTGTTTGGCACGGCGCTCCCAGGTGGCCCGTTCAGCCTGCTCGGCGTACGCCCGCCGCACTGCGAAATCCAAAGAGGCAGCGTCGAAGTGGTGCTCGTCGAACCCGTAAACTTGGCAATCCTGCTGCTCGGCATAGTACCCACAGCTCGGTACGATGACAGCAGTTCCCAGATCGTGGCACGCTTCCAGCCACCCCGAATGGGTCCCGAAGCGATACGGAAGTATCGATACCGAAAGGCCCATCAAATACTCCCACAATTCGGCGTCAGAGAAGTATTGATGGATCCTGACGTCAACACCTGGACGTTTCGCATATTCAGTCAAGCGTGAAGCTGCTTGTGGTGCGTACCAATGATTGTCAGGATCGAAGATCTCGTTGTGAACATTGATTTGCAAGCGGGCCCCGGGTAGAGATCTGATCGACTCCGACGCTGTATCGAGTACAGGGAACGGATCCATATTGGGGCGAAGGCTTTTCACATGTACACCGAATGTGAAATTCGAAGATTCAACACGGGGGAGGTCGAACATCTCTTCCTCGACGACGTGAGGGTGAGGCAGCACCGTGCAGGCGCGGTTCCACTCCCTTGTGACGTACTTCGCGGCGCCCGGTGTGAGGGTGATCAATTCATCTGCGGCCGGTACCAGTATGTCGAGCACCTCCCGATGAGCACCCGGCTCAGGGTGGTGCGGGTTCCTCAGGTCGTGAATCGAATACACCAACGGGATGTTGTGTGTTTTCAATTCGTGAAGAATGTCGCTCATCGTGGCAGGCTCGATGGCGTCGAATCCGAAATGAATGTGAAAGGCGTCGAATTCCCTGTGGTGGGCCGCAATCCACCTCGGATCGAGCATGACCGGCGGCCACCAGCCGCCAGGAATTTTGCGCCCGTCGGCGGGAACGGGATCAGGCAGACGAATTACGGGGTCGATCGCAACTGGGTCTGCCAAATGGCGCACGTAGACGTGTGATGCGGGCACTGAAGCGATTCGAATCATGGTAATTCCCTCCTCTGCAACAATTTATGGAGACGTCGGCTGGGGTCGAACGCAGCTGGTGCGCGAGGGTCACTCGACTTTGGGAGTGTTACACGGTTCCGACGAAGCCTGGGACGGCCGCAGGGATGTCGAACGCGTACTTGTGTGATCCGCCCAGCGAGAGAATTTCTGCCCGCAAATGAAGGACCCGTGTCGAAGACGTGAAGTGGCTCGCTACCTGGCTGGGATCTCAACCAAACCCAACCGTAGCTCATCGCCATAGGTTCTCTATCTGCACCGCCCGCCGGTTTTGGTGGGGTCGCCTTTCGGGGGCATCGCGTGCGCGCAAGTCGAACTCGCGCGAGTTTGAGACTCCGATGCCTGGGGTAGGGGTGCGGGCATGGCACTAGACGCGGTTGACGCCGACGACCCCGGAAAGCTCTCGGACCCGACCGACCTCACCGCCCAATCATGGAAGTTTGTAGCGCGCCGCTCAGCGCGCGAGTTCAGCCGTGATCAGTGCACAGATCTGGCTGCCGCTCTCACCTATTATGCTGTGCTTTCGCTTTTTCCGGCGCTCTTGGCCCTTGTCTCGCTGCTGGGAGTGATCGGACAAGGACGTGCAAGCGTGGACACCGTGATGGAGTTGATCGCCGCCATAGGACCAGATTCTGCTGTGGAAACGATGCGCGGTACCGTCGAACAATTGGTCGAGGCTCCTACTGCGGGGTTCGCCTTACTCGTTGGATTGGCCGGTGCGCTCTGGTCGGCCTCAGGATACGTCGGCGCATTCGGACGTGCGATGAACCGCATGTACGAGGTCGACGAGGGCCGGCCCGTCTGGAAACTTCGCCCCCTCCAACTCGCTGTCACGTTCGCAGGTCTGTTACTGGTGGCGGCCGTAATTTTGATGCTCGTCATCAGTGGCCCTGTGACGAAAGCTTTGGGCGACCAACTGGGCGTCGGCGGCGGCGTCGTGACGACCTGGAACATTGCGAAATGGCCCATCATTTTGATTTGTGTGACGCTGGCTGTGGCGGTTCTCTACTACGTAACCCCCAATGTGCAGCAGCCGAAATTTCGTTGGATCAGTGTCGGCGCAGGGCTCGCGATCGTCGTGTGGATCGTGGCTTCTGTCGGATTTGCTTTCTACGTAAGTAATTTCGGCAGCTACAACAAGACATACGGTTCGTTGGCCGGAGCGGTTATCTTTCTGCTCTGGCTGTGGATTACCAATCTCGCGCTGCTGTTCGGGGCGGAGGTCGACGCAGAACTCGAGCGTGGACGTCAACTACAGGCAGGGATCGAAGCCGAGGAATTTCTCCGTCTCCCTCCGCGGGACACCAGCGTGTCGGAAAAGAACGCCCGCCAGCATGCACAGGACATCGAAGCTGGCCGTGAACTGCGAGAGAACCACGGCGGTAACGGCCCAGAAGAAGGGAACTCGACGATGACAGAGGATTCCATTAGCGGATCAGCCCACGCCGCTACCGGTGAGCCACTTCCACAGTCTGGATCAGCGGATCCGCACACCTTATCGACAGTTCAGCTCGTCGAACGACTCACCGAACAAATGACCGGGCTTGTCCGGACCGAAATGTCGCACGCAGTCGCCGAAATCAAGTCGAAGAGCACGCGTCTCGGTGTGGGCGTGGGTATTTCCGGCGCAGGAGCTCTGCTTCTGCTGTACGGGATCGGAATACTTTTGGCGGCGGCGGTTATCGGTTTATCGACAGTCCTCGCACCGTGGGTAGCTGCACTGATCGTAGCGGCCAGCGTGCTCCTCCTGGGCGCTATCACCACGTTCTTTGGAGCCAAGCAGACAAAGAACGCCGCCCCTCCGCTCCCTGAACGGACGGCAGAGAGCGTCAAGAGCGATATTGCCACTGCCAAGAAAGGCCTACAATGAGCACCGCGTCCGAAAGATCGGCCGACAACGGCGAGCAGGACATCCAAGCCCAACGCGAGAGCCTCGCGGTCACGATCAACGCTCTCGCCGAAAAAGCCGATGTGCCAACTCGATTGAAGAGTCAGTTTGCGGCCACCGCTGAACGGCTACGGGAACGTCCAGCCATGGTTGCCGTCGTACTGGGCTCCGCGTTGATCTTGGGAGTCGTGGTCGCGCGTCGTAAACTCCGCGCTCGCTCCAGCAGCGGCGCATGAACTTCCGATGCATCGCCAAGTGAGTTCTGCCGATGCCGAACAGATGTAGGGTACCCGCGGCGAACATAGCACGGCGAAACATCTCGTAGACGGGGAGACGATCATCGTCTTGCTGCCGACGGCCCGGGAGATCACTCTGCGCGGTTACCGCTACCCATTAAAACGGGCACAGGTTTCCTGTTTGCGGCGCGTGGGAGCGTGTGGCAGTAGTTGTCGAGTTCGCCATCCGTTGAAAAACACAGACGGAGAACATTTCCCGCCTGATCATCCTTCGGCGCGACCTCAGCAACCTGTGCAGGGGCTTCTTGCACCCAACCTTTCGATGAACACCAATTACCGGCCATAAAGAGAGCAGAAGAGAAGAAAAGCCCGACCGGTACCGGTAGCTTTCTTCTCAGCACCCTCAATCGCGGCCACTGCAGCGCGCCTTCGGACCCGGCGCGCTCACCACAATCGACAAACGAACCTACGTCGGGAGACTTGAAACATGCTGGTACGTCGAATTGCTCGTCCACTGCTTTCTGCGATCTTCATCGCCGAGGGAATCGATGCTCTGCGCAATCCTGGTCAGCGCGCAGCCAAAGCTTCGCCGCTGATCGACAAATCCGTCGAAACATTGCCCAACTCGGTCACCGAAAACATACCGGTCGCCGTCGCGCAAAAACTACCCGCCGATCCGGAAACGCTCGTCAAGATCAACGCCGCCGTCCAGATCGGTGGTGGCGCGCTGTTGGCCACCGCAAGGCGCCACGTCTCGCGTCGTTGGTCCTCGCGGGGAGCCTGGTACCGACCACGCTTGCCGGTCACGACTTCTGGAACGAAACCGATCCGTCACTGCGAGCGATGCAGCGGACCAACTTCATCAAGAACGTCAGCCTGCTCGGCGGACTGATGATCGCGTCCGTCGACACCGAGGGCAAGCCGTCGCTCGGCTGGCGTGGCCGCCGCGCCGCGAAGAAGGCTCAGGCGTCTATCGCCGCGGCACTTCCGTTGGTCGCATCGCAGACCGATCACACGAGCGATCGCGTCGAACACGCTCTGTCGGTGGCGTCCGAACGCGGTTCCGAACTTGCCGAAACCGCGAAGGCGCACGGCACGGATTGGCTCGAACTCGCCAAGGAGCGCAGCTCCGAGTTCGCGGAGATCGCGAGCAAGCGTGCCGCGGAATTCGGAGAGGTCGCCAAAGAACGCGGCCCGGACATCCTCGAAGTCGCGCAGAAGCGCGGCTCCGAACTGGCCGAGACCGCACGCGAGCGCAGCGCCGAACTGGCAGAGCTGGCGAGCAAGCGCAGCTCCGAGTTCGCCGAACTCGCGCTCGAAAAGAGCAACGAGTGGGCCGAAACGGCGTCGGAGCAGACCGAGGTGCTGGGTAAGCGTGCCCGAAAGCGCGCCGAGAAGGCGCTCGAAAAGGCTCGCGCCAAGAAGGACGAATTGACGCGCTGAGCGCGGCCGAACCTTCCAGGCGCGTAAGCACCCGGCAGCGGTACCAGCTTGGGCGACTGTGGGATTGGCGTGGCGGCGCTTGCACCCCTGATCGAATAGATTGAAAAAATCGATATTGGGTAGCTGTGCAGGGGTGCCGAACCCATGGATGCGGGCGATTGGCACCGGGCCTCGGCGGTTCAGTTCAGAGCCGTCGAGGTCGCACGAGGTCGACATATCGCGGTGTGTTCGGACTCGTCAGAGTGGCACGCCCGGGCCGTACGAACGAAGTGTTCGGGCCTGGCGACGTTTGCGTTTAGTCTTGTTCTTCTGATCGATTAGATGTCAGCGCGGCACTTCTGAACCCACCGAAGCGTTGGCAACTCCCGAATCTCGTCTCGACGAAGTCCCCTCTGGTCGAGTGCTGTTCGTCAACACATATCGCCCTGATGGCAGTCCCAGGCAAGGTGGAGGCGTGGGGGACGATGTCCTCCAGCTCGAGCTGCGAGTCCTGGCCATGGGCCGGGCCGGCCGCATAGGTAACCGCTGCGGAGCACTGTGGGTTGACCGACGCGTCTCGAACGGCGGTTCGCGGTCGGGACTCGGCGATCGCAAAAGCGATTGCTGCGCAGTGTTGTTGGACGCCAGATTCATCGGCGCGATAGTCCTACGCTTCGTACCGTTAGTTGGTGCTTCGAGGATGTCGGTGCAAAATCTGACAGAATCGACCTATGACCGACCAAACTGGAAATCAAGGGTATGTACCCGAGATCGGTTCTCGGGTAGAGATCACGGTTGCTGATTCGAGTAACGCTGGGAATGTCAGGTGTACAGGTCGAGTGGTCGAGGACTATGCAGAGTTGGTCCTGGATTCGGACGCTATCGGCAGAGACTGGGCGCAAGTGCATCGCTGGGCGGTCGCACTCGATGACGGAAGACTGGTTTTCGCGAACGAAGGCGTTCTGGTCCCTGAGGAATGAGCCAGCAAAACTGACCGACGAACAGTCAGCCCTGCTAGAACTCAGCTGCACCACTGCTTCGTTGTTCCGCGGTAAGCCCTCTGCTGTTCCGATGCGGGAGCTTCCAGAAGAACTGCTGGTCAGGATCGCCCTAGAATTCAAGCCATTCCGGAGACCGAGCCAGACCGGCAGCCTACTTGTGGTGCCGCTGCTTCGCCCTACCGGGTGAAAAGCGGCGTGGAACATGAGCTGCCCCCAGCCAGCTGGTAGGAATGACAGCCAGCTGGACATGGTTTACCCTCGCTCGTCCACCCGATGTGTATGCCGTGCCCACGGCGTACACAATTTATCCGTCGTTTTGCGCACGTTTCGGTCCTGCGAGATTGAAACCCGAAGTTACCGGGTAGTGGACTTGGGAACGGGGTGCTAACACCGGTACTTCGTCGTTCGAAGGAAGACTGACGATGACAACCGAAGAGGGTGGCGCAATCACGGGGACGCGGGACAAGGACTACAACCTGATCTGGTTCGTCGAAGCGTCGCTGAGCAACGCGCTACGCATGGAAACTTACATCCGAGATGCTGAGGATGCGGGCGATCAAGAGCTTGCCGACTTTTTCCGGAGAGCCCAAGCGGAAAGCCGCAAGGGCGGCGAACAAGGTAAAAAGCTTCTCGCTCAACGTCTTAGCCAGCCTGACGTCTGAAATTTCGAGACCGATACCGGGGATGCCATGAGGAGGTTCATCACCGCCAGCGACCCGAAGGCGAAGCGCTTCCGGCGATCCATGGGCGGCGACAACGACTATGAGGCGAGCGCTGTCCTTGCTCACTGCTGATCAGTGGATGAATTTCCAGGCAGTGCCCGCGTTTCTCGAATACGAAGGGCACCTAGGATATTCGCGGTTGGGTGCGGGCATTATGCCACCTGACGATGCCCTCCAGGACCGAGCTCGACGCGACGCTCGTTTCGCCCAACTCAAGGAATCGTATGCGCGGAGCTAGCCGTTCTCCGCGAACGACTGCCCCTCGGCGAAGGCGGAAGTACAACCGCACATCCGGCCTCGCCCGCTGTCGTCACCTTCCAGATATAAATCAAACAGAGTCGACGGCTTTTTCATTGATCGAATCAGAACGGAGGACGTCTGATGACCCAAGAACCTACCCCACCGGAGCGAAGCGGAATGATGCCAGCTGACTCTCCTGCACCGCAGCGGCCGGGCCAAAAAAAGAATTGGACGTTGATCGTCCCGCTTCTCCTCGTGGTGATCCTCATCATCCTGGCGATCGCCGCATACGCCGGCGGCGGGTGGGGCGGCTTCTTCTGAACGGCTCACGATCGCGCCGTGAACAGCGGAACACGAAACACGAAAGCGTCGCGGGGAACCGGCCCTGCAGCAGACCTGGGCCGGAAGATTCGGCTTGCACATAGTCCGAGCGACACTGTGCGGTCGTGCGCTGCTGGGCGCGCGGCCAGTGTGACTCACAGCGTTAACCGTCGCAATTCTCTGGCTCGTCCCCTGCGACACGAGCGGGTTTGCGCAGCGGTGTACGAGACACTGCGCGCTCATCCTTCGATTCCGGTGGACTCATGCGCACTGCCCACGGGTTTCGATTCAGGCGATCCGCGCTGACGTAGGTAGATCGCGAGGACCACCATGCTTGCGACGGCCAGGAACTCCGATTGCCAATTCTGTAGCGTGCGGTTCCAGAACTCCGCGGAGGTCGTGTAGTCCCACCACGAAACAACGTCCTGGAAGTCGCGCAGTTGGGATTCGTTGTATTCGCTTGTGCCGGCGATGGACTGAGCGAGCAGTGACGTAAGAAAAATTGCCGCCATCACCAGTCCGAGAGAACGCGAGTAAATGGCGAGTCGCCAGCCGCCCCTTTGAGCCCAGGCAGGGGATTTCTCACGAGCATGGGAACCGACACATTGGTCTTCATCCGACTCGGTGCCACTGCGCCCGAGGCTCTTTGATTCCGGCGATCCTTTCTGAACGAGCCAGACCGTGGCGTAGATGTAGAGAAAAAACTGCAAATATTCCGATTGCCAGTTCTCCGTGACGTCAACGGCGAACGACGACGACGTGACGTACTGCAACGTGGAAATTTTCTCCAGACCACTTGCAGTTTGCTCGCTGTTATATACCGACACTCCAGTCAAAGCCTGCCCGATAAGGGCCGCGACAAAGATGACACCGAAGAAAAGCGCCAGCGAATTGTCGCGAACGCTGTGCGCAAAAGTGCGGCTCATCGGTGTAGCAATCCGACGGTGATGAAGTACGCCAGTCCTACTGCCACCACCAGGATGCACATCCAAAATGAGACTCTCATCGTGTTATTTCCCCTCCACAATGCACTCGTACGGTTGTTCATCCCCTCGTGAGTGGCAGCCAGCGGCGATCACCTTCCAACCGTGACTTGTCCGGGTCAGGAAAACCGTGTCCCCATGCATTCGGACTTGCGCTGCCCGGCCGTAGACGTCCGCGGCGACGACGCCGTGGGCAGCGGGTATATGTGCATTTGCGATTCCGTCCTCGCAATTTCGCCCCGTCGAAATCTCTATTTGCTCGACTGTGGAGGTCGCGATCGCGTCGCACATTTCGGCGCCGTCCGCATCCTGGAACGCGGTATGAAATTCTTGCGCGACCTCGGCGGCGCCGGCGTTGTCCGGTTGCAGTGACGCGCACCCTGACGCTGCAGCCGTGGACAGAAGGAGAAAGGTTAAACCTATCCGCATGGCGTTGACTATAGAGTGCGGGGAGCGCTGAGTTGGTAGGGCAACACGAAGCGCAGCCGGAGTCCACATCATTCGCGTACCACCCAGTCGGGGTAGACATTCCCACGTGGAGAGGATCGCGGCTGGGGCGTGTCCGGCCGGTGACCGAACGGCCGTTCTGTCTCGATGCGTAACCACCCGAACGGCTCGGCAGTGGCCTATTGTCAGTTGCAGTGCGCCTACTTGTACGCGTAACCCGAAGGCAATGAGGGAGATACGTCGATGAGCGGACTGATCGCAGCTTTGAACAGTGGTACGACAGTCGGCCTGGCCAACACGGTCCTCACCTTCGGTGGAATCATCATCAATCTCAACATCGTGATCAACAATTGACCGAGTTTTCGTAAGGCGCCGCCGCGGGCCAAGCTGCAAGAAGGACTCGCCGTGGCACGATTCGTGCTGGCGACTGTGTGGTAGCGCGACGGGTTTTCCGCTGCTGCACCCGAGCTCGCTTCGTGCGCCGAACCGCAGGGAGCAAGATCGGAGCGGCAATGTCTAGGAAATTGAATTTTGCTGATGTGGTGAACGCATGAAATGCGTGGTTTCGTTCGCGGTAAATGACCTTCGCGCTCGCCGCCTGTGGGGACTCCGAGCAGGGCGAACGCACAGCGGAAGAGACGGTACAGACAAATGTTTCGTTTGGTGGGAGCACGGACGCGTTCGGTGAAATGATGAACGAAGGTGCGCAGTCGCAGGTCGAACAGCGGCCCAGGAAGCCGATCTCGCCGCCATCACCGGTGAGCAGGTCACGGCGGTTGCGGCCCAGCAAATGTCGAACATCGTGTGCTTGGAGATGGAGAACGCTTCAGAGCCTGAAAAAGGTTTCGACAGCGCTGCCGACCGAAACCGGCGTGAGCGTGGAGGTCATGACACGCGTGGCCGAGCGCCCCGTGCAATACCGGTGTCCGGAACTGACCAACAAGTGAGGACGGGTCCCGTCATTACGATGGAATCGGGACCGACGTCGCCGTTCAGGCGTTGCAGGCCAAGAAGTTGACCGAATCATACAGCGGGTCGACGGATTCGCAGCCACGATCAAGAGAAGGAACTACGACGCGCCGCGGCAGAGCGGCCGCAAGCACATCACACGAGAAGCGGTGAGCGAACACGTCACCGCATGTGATGTCAGTCGGAGACCGTGACGCCGAGATGCTCGGCCAGACGGTTCATCGTTGTGACGATTTGGTCCTCGGTCACAAGCGGGAACCCAGCACAGCGGCGAAAGGCCGAATCCTTAACTTCTGACCAGTCATATATCTGGGTGAGGCCGGTGCTGTCTTCGGAAACAACCTCCAGTCGCCACAGCCAGCGGGTCCCATACAGCGGGGAGCCTTCGCGGTTCGGCAGCCAGCCGATTTCCTCGTCGACCTGGTACACGAAAACGGTGTTCTCCGTGACGTACTCACCGAGTTCGGGTTGATACATTTGCATCGTGAACGTGTCACCGACACCGACCAGCGGTGTCGGATCTAGTGCTTCTGTAATCATGCCGGAGCTGTCAATCGCAGCATGTACCTGAGGGTTCGCCAGGGCAGCGAATATCGACGCCGTAGGGGCGGTAATAACACGTCGGACGATCAGTTCGTCGGCCATACGGGCTCACTTTCCGTGTTCGAGAGAGGTCCCCGCCTCGACGCGTCGACGTGACGGGGGCCCGGTACCCGGAGTTTACGGTGTCTCTGACCGGTCATGGCGGAGCTGAGGTACGAGGATCGACGATAGAGGTTCGCGGGCCCCTGGAATCGGAGAGCACTACAGTTCGTGGAGTCGTCCACGGGTCCGACAGTGGCAGAGCACACCACAGGCATGCCGCCCATGTGGTCGCTGCTGCCAGCAATGCGGCTGGTTCCCCTTGTCAGCGATCGCATCAGAACCGACACCGTCGGTGGAGAGAACGAGGCCGTTCAAACGCGAGAAGTCCTTTCGCGAACTTCAACATGTTCATCCTCGAAGCCGCCCGTTTCTGTCGAGGAAGGGAAGGGCGTTCCGCATTCCGTTCCCTCGGCGCCTATCTGGTCGCTCGACAAGTCAAAGGGATTCTCGCGAGTGCTTTGTGGCGCTGACGTTGTACCGTTCTCGGACGGCTTGCTGGTTGTAGGCGTCCAGGAGTGTGCGTTTCAGCGTGGCTATGGCACGGAACGTACGCTGTAGCGCTGGCCACTTCGTATCTTGCATCTGCCAAAAGGCTCCGACGCCTTGATATCTAATGAAAAAGGTGACGTGGTTGGTCCGGTCGATGCATGAATGTTCGCAGAGTCGGGTAGGAGGCTGGCAAGCGTACAGACAACAAGATGCTGACGCGGTCGAAGGAGAATCGATGTTCCATTCCCGCGCCGAGGAGGTCGCCACGGTGCTTGCCGAGCACTTTCCTCGTGATCTGGCCGATACGGTATTTGCTCAACGCACGGCCACTGTGGTCCTCGACATCGCCGATTGCGGCCGATGGTCTGTGGAGATCGTCGACGGCGTCGCGAAATTGAGCGCAGGGCCGCAACCTCGACCGACGTGCAGTATCCACTGCGACGCGACGACAATCACTGATTTACTGACAGGACGGCGGAGCGGAGTGGAGGCCTTTCTGGCTGGTGATCTCATTGCACGTGGCAGTTTGGCCACAGTGCTGCAGCTCGGTGGCGCGTTTGCTCCGGATATCGAGGTCGCCGCCCGGCCACAAGCCCGCGAGATCGAGGTTGCAGGCGCGCGCACCGCCTACCTCGAGGCCGGCCCATCCGATGCGCCGCCGCTCGTTCTGCTGCACGGGCTCGGTGCAACCAACGCGTCCATGTTGCCGTTGCTATCGGGCCTCGCCGCACAGCACCGTGTCCTCGCGCCCGACATTCCCGGCTTCGGTGCATCCGAGGCCCCGAGGTGGGATTACAGTGCGCAACAATTGTGTCGTTGGTTTCACGATTTCCTCTCGGCCACGGATGCGAGAGGCGCTGCGGTAGTTGGGAACTCGTTGGGTGGACGGCTCGCACTCGAATCGGCGATGAGTGATCCCCAGGCGGCAAGCGCATTGGTGCTGCTATGCCCTTCCCCTGCATTTCGTCGTTTCCGCCAGTTGGCTCCGTTTGTCAAACTGCTGCCGGTCGATCTCGCTCGGATTTCGAGAGTTGCGCTCCCTCGCCCACTGATGACGGCGGCACTGAGAACGTTGTTCGCTGATCCCAGGAGAGTCAGAAAGGGCTGGTACGACGCCGCACTCGACGAATTCGAGATCGCGATGAGCAAGGGCAACCGCCGCCGGGCTGCATTGTCCGCTTTGGTCAACATCTACACCGAGGAGGCATTCGGCGAGAAGGGCTTTTGGGAACGGCTTCGGAATGTGCGTTGCCCGACGCTGTTCGTCTGGGGTGGCGACGACCATTTAGTTCCTTCGGCTTTCGAACGCCATGTCACCGATGCCATCCCCTCGGCGAACTCTGTGGTGATTCCCGATTGCGGCCACCTCCCACAGCTCGAATTCCCTGAACTTACTACCCGCCTCGTGCGTCGATTCATTGCGTCGTCCGATTATGCCCGCCGTCGATCCGCGCGGGCGGGCACTACTACGCCGTCCGCAACTGCGACGCCGAGATCTGCGGCGAATACGCGTTTTTGAGGCCGCAAGGTAGCGGGCAGGAGGCGAGGAGCTGGACCCGCCGATTCTTCAAAGTCACCCCCGGTCTTTGTCATTGCCATCGATTAACGGCGGGGCAGCAACGGACCGATTCGTAGACCAGGTCAGGCTCTCCCGATGATCGCCAGCAGGCAATCAAAGTCCGGGCCGAACGACCGATGTTGGGTGACAACGTCATCGGATGCCAGAGGAGAGGTTGGGCAAGCTGGCGGGATGTCGATCGTTTCGGGATGGATTGAGGGACAAGCAAAGTCACTGCCCATGCTCGAATTCGAACGATTGATCAGGAGGAGGTGCATCCTCCGCATTCGTACAGAAACCCGGGGATCATCGTCGTCACGGCCTGCGTTGCGCTGGGACATGCGCCAGGATCGAGTAGGTGGCACACACTTGAGAGGGCTCCGGTCAGCGGCTGCGAGCTCGATGCTGAGGAACCCTCGACCCTGCGATTGGCACGTGGGACGCGCGGCGCTTCGAATCAGCGACATCTTGTCTTGCCTACGAACGCTCCGCTATCGGGCCCGCGCTG
Organism: Rhodococcus sp. T9N; assembly: GCF_024436645.1. NCBI lineage: Bacteria > Bacillati > Actinomycetota > Actinomycetes > Mycobacteriales > Nocardiaceae > Rhodococcus > Rhodococcus sp. T9N. The sequence goes on from NZ_JAMSKS010000023.1 coordinate 80,991, forward strand.
GAGGCCAAGGACGCGTGCACCAGAAACGCCGGTGACCTACGGACGTGCAGTTCTAAGGTGGATTCGGTGTGCGCCAGAGCTTTGGGACAGCACCGTCCTCGATGTTTGCGATAGTGCGTAGTCCATCTGCGTCGCGTCGAAGAGTGGTGACAAAGTGTGATCGTGTGGTCTCGTCGACCCCATCGGGAAGGTTCGCCCCTTCGCTCACTGCTTTAGCGGAGTTGTCCAAAAATCGAGCAATGCGCAGCAAGAGTGGTCGCGGTACTGGAACGAGAAAGTCCTGTGTATCGGCGGTGATCATGCCGAGCGTCGAGAGATTGGACAACCCGTCGGTGAGTGAGCGGTCCTCGAGATTGCTGTGGGCGACTTTCAATGCTTCCGCCAATGCAGCGTTCGTCAGTCCGAGGGCGTTGGTGGGCATCAAGATTTTGCGTTCGAATTCAATCATGTTCGCGCCCGGTGCTTCCTCGGAGATGGTCATTGCCAGGGAGTTGGCGAAGATGGCCAGGTGCTCGTCTGTGAAGTTACGTTGTGCGGTTTGCCGAGTTACCCTCATCAGCCGGGCGTATTCGTCGAGTTTGTCGTTGATCAGCACGCGGGCTTCGGAGTCTGCGATCGTCACTCCCAGGTCGAGAAGCGCTGCGCGCAGTTCCGCTGTTCGTGTGTTCAGCCACGTTTCCCTCGACCTCATGTTGACTCCACTTCTTGAGTGTTCCTCAGGACGAGCATATGCCGCGACTCTCAGCATTTCGGTGCGATCCCCGCGGGCGAGACTGATGATTAGAGGGCAGAGATCCTCAGCGTCGGTGAAGGTGATCTTCGACCTTGGGCTCTGGCGCCATCGTCGAGTGTCTTTTGCGTCCAGAGACCACGCAGGTGCGTGATCACACTCAGGAAAGTGCCCCATCCGATTGCCGACAGCACCACACTCACAGCTGCTTGGCCGGTGTTATCGGTACTGCCAGCGATATTGAACGCAGTGGTGAATCCTGCCGTCATGATCACCGGAGGCAAACCCGCCGGTGATGATCCAGCGTGAGAAGTAGGCGGCGAGGAAACACGTCACAATGACGGTCAATGCGCAGGCGATTACATGCCAGGCAGGAAACTGCGTCGCTGCTGGCAGCCCGGGACCACGGTGCTCGCCTCGATCGTCGGCGGGCCAGCCCCTGATCGTCACAGTGACGAGATGGTGACTGCGGCGATCGTGGTGGGAACGGCGACGAAGATGAACTCGCTCCAGAGAAACTGCGGAAGAGAAAACCCTGAAGCGATTGTCATGACTGAAGTATGCGCGTGCGAACGAAGCCCACGATACGTAAATCAGGGAACGCTACACGTGGGAATGAGGCGCTTTCGGCGATTCATACGGTCATTGCTCGACATCAATCACTCTTGGAGGGCTGCTTGGACTTGTGTCGCGGAAGAGGTTCATCGTCGGCCGTGCGGACTTCGGGTCGGCGGACGATCTACGAGTCGGTTCGCTCGTTGTGAGGACAGCGATCTGTGAGGGACTGTTCCGGGTTGGCTGGGACGAAGGGCGGCATTATTGTTCTGTCCCGCATTGAGTTTCGCTTACACGTTGCATTGAGTGCCTGCCGTCGCGGGGCGTCCTGGGCGCGGTCAGGTAGTTTTTCCGAGTTCGATGCGCAGAGTTTCGAGTGATTGGGTGAGCAGGCGTGAGACGTGCATTTGGGAACAGCGAAGTGGAGCCGGAATTGCCGACGACATTGCGGCCGGATCAAGGACGCGGTCACCCACCACTGCGGCCGACCGGTAGCGGCTGCTGAACGAGCCGCCAGCGACCAGGGTCGCATGCCAAGTCTGCCAACGTGCGCGCGATCGCTGGGAGGTTTGTGGGACAGAAGCGGTTCCGTCGTCGGAATGATCGCGCCGGACGTAGCCCTGCATGAGGCCGACGGCCTTCGGTCATCCCACTTGATCGTCGGTGAGGTGATAGGAAGCCGCTCGTCCGGTGTGGCAGCACGGCTGCCATAGGCTTGGCCGAACGCGACGGTGAGCGCAGTGGTGGCACTCCGAGTTGGGCCGAGGACGCCGTGGCCAATACGGAGTAAGGCCGTTACATATCGATTTAGGATGTAACATCGACAGTGCCGTTCGATAACTCGATTATTGCTGAAGTTGGGATGGCTCCGGCGGACCGGACGAATCCGCGTGTCGCCGCATGCTGGGTTCAGCGCCTGTGTTGTGGCTCCGGAAATTCGAGGTGGTATCCCATGCCCGCTGATCGTCGCCGCCATGCCGCTGCGCTTGCTGCGTATCTGGCTCAGTTGGCACTGTCTTCCGATGACGGGAGCGGTGGGAACGACACCCGGTACGCGGGGCTCTCCGTCGAAGACCTCGATCAACGTCGTCGGGACTACCAGCAAGCCTTGCTCTGGGCTCGGGCGGCGGACTTTTCCGAGGAAGACATCCGCTCTCTCGACGTTATGCGACGTCGGTACTCGTTCAGGTTCTCGTGATCGTTGCCGCACACCTGTCGTTGGCTGCCGCCCTCGTGAGATTGTGGTGTGCCCGTCGTAGATGACGTTCTTGAGCTCTCGGATCTTGATGCAAGAAATCTTGTCGTGGGTCCTTGTCGCACGTCAGTAAAAAGGGCAAACACTTAAAAAGCGCACGCCGCAGGAGTTTACATGTTATATCTCTTCACGGTAACCGGGCGGCACATCGTGGCGTCCGTCTTTCATTGTCGATCATTCGGAGAACCCATGGGTACACGCACTACGATATTCGGCCGCTCCACACAACGCGCCGCAATTGCGGCTGTAGCGGTGAGCGCGGCAGCAGTCCTCGCCGCGCCGACTGCCTCTGCCTCGACACTGGACAACATTCCCGGTGCAGAATTCTGTGACGGCACTCTGACCGGGTCATGCGTCAACGTCGATGTCCTGAGCGGGATGTTCAACAACAACGGCTTCCAATTACCGCTCCGTCAGGGCGACATGGTGCTGAGCTTGGGGCTGACCGACGACGGCGCCTACGTCAGTGACGCTGAAAACGGATGGGGGGTGCACTCCAAACCGGTCACTGTTCCCGGCGGTGTATTAGGAGTGGACTTGCCGTTGAACAATCTGTTCGGACTGGCTGCGGTAACCGCCGAGGTCGAGGGTGTGGGGCTGCCGGTGATGCATGATCAGATCTTCGACTTCAACATCGACCTTCCGGTTCGGATGAAAATCAACAATCCGTTCCTCGGAGACAAATGCTATATCGGCTCACCGGACAAACCCGTCACTTTCGAGCTTCGCGGTGTCAACCCCGGCACGGCCAATCCCCCCGTGTACGAAGTTCTCGGAGAGCCGGACTACCCAGCCGAGACATTGAAGATCAGCAACGTGCAAGCTGCCGCCGCCGATTTCGCATTGCCCTCGGCATCGGGCTGCGGACCGTTCGGCGTTCTCAACCCGATCGTGAACTGGCGTGCCAAACTTCCCGCCACACAGAACACCTCGCTGACCACCGAAGCCGAAGCGTATCTCTTCAGCCCGGGAGATCTCGTCGCCACACCGTCGCCGGAAACCCCCGGGGCAGGAAGCTCAGGCAGCAGCGGCAGCTGATCGAGCCACACGAGGCATGGATTGAAAACCCACGCAATCGGTTCTCTGCCCATGCCGCGGAAATCATCGAACTGGGTACTTCCGGGAACGATCTTCGGGAAATGCTGCGCACCGACATCTCGATCCGCCGGGAGCAGGAACCGCGATCAGCAGCCCTCGGCCCGCGGCGACAGACATCGCTCTGACGTTCGCGGTGGCTGCAGTTCTCGGCATCACCACCGGTGTACTCCTGGCCGATGCACTGGCAGGAATTGCCGTCGGAGGCGGGATCACAAGTCGTGTTCGGGTTGGTGCTCCGCACGATCATCACCCGCCGCTGACAGCGATAAGTACACACGACCAAAAGCGCGGACCGCGTGCAACGTCATCGATGCGGCCGAGGCAGTGCGCTGTGTGACGGAAGCTATCCAGCGGCGGCCGGCAACAACTGTCAGGGGGGGGGGTGGTGGCACGTCCCCACCGAATTTGGCGGCCAGCGCCACGAACAGGACACCGTTCGTCGCCCTACTTCGCGTTCGCAGAGAGTGCGCTCCACGCACGAGGTGTCAGCCGTTCTGCAGGGATGAGATTTGCCGGCCAGTATTTCCGCCACTTCCAGTACCGTGCCCGAGACGGAAGTGACGATGAATAGAGATTGCGCTCGTTGAACTTTTCACCTATTCAGAAGCGGACCATGTCAGCTCGGCCGCCGTTGGCTGCGCGTCGCCGGGTTGGTCCAGAGCGACACGTTACGGCCCGCCGGGGCAACACTCACATGGAACCCGGCGGGCCATCCATTACTTCGCGACCCGGAGCCCTGGGTGTACGAGGATCGACGGCACATCTCGTCTTCCCTTCGTCAAGCGCGTTTCCAGGGAGTTGGCGGTCAGCCGTTCGGCTTCGTCGATGATGTGGTTCGGTGTGGTGGACGACGGACACGCCGCCGACCCTCTGGGCGAGGGTTGCGGCATCGAAGCCGCAGAAACTCAGCTAAGCACCGTTTCGGGCTGAGACGAACGAAAAGTAGCCGCAGTTTTTCGCTCGACACGAACTGCTCCCGCCGCGCGTTGGACCTGCACTCCGCGGTCCCCACGCAGGAGCGGTTCAGTGGTCGAGCAGGATAGATGTCAGAGGCGCAGCAGCGGTCACTACAGGTAGGGTGCAGGCAATCGGATTACGTGAAATCCACGGTCGGAAGATATTCCGGCTTTCCGGTACACACCTCGATCGACGCCAAAGCATGTGATCATCAGCGATCTAGACTGCCTCTGGTGGTCAAGAAATGGCCGTGTGCATTCCTCGGGTCAGTACCGATGTTGCCGCTCACGTGTTGCCGCCCTTGCCGCAGGGCTGCTCGGGCGGGGTGTGGCGGCTGAAAGAGGCTCGGCCGGTGTAGGTTTGGTAGGAAGTCCACGCCGTTGGAGCTGTCGTTTCAGGACCACACGGGCGGTTTCCCGCTCGGGAAAGCCCTTCTTCGATGTCGAAGCACCTCTCCCTCTGGGAATCTCGTCCCTCGGGGCCTTTCGCGGTGACGAAGCAGCTCGCCGGCCAGCTGGTGCGCGAGGTGGTGGCAGACGGTGTCGGGGTGGCGGTGTTCGCCACCGACTCGACGCGGGACCTGGTGTTCACCAGTGACGGGGTCGCGGAGGAGCTCGACGAGTTGCAGTTCACGCTCGGGGAGGGCCCGTGCCTGGATGCCTACCGTTTTCACCGCCCGGAACGGCACGACGACATGGCCGCAGGCGAGGCCCTGGCTCGGTGGCCGCTTTTTGCCTCGGAGGCGCTGTCGGTGGGAGCGGCGAGTCTCTACGCGTATCCCCTTTGTGTGAATCCCCTCGACGGCGGGGGTGTCCCGTTCGGAGTGCTCGAACTCTACGGGCGGTCACCGGTGGCCTTGACTGCACGCGATGACGTGACGTGTCGGTCGTACGCGCACACGATCGCTCATGCGGTGCTCTCCGAGCTCGGTTCGGCGTACGCAGTGACCTCGGGAAGCGATGTGGGGGTGTTTCGACGCGGGAACGTAGATATCGCGTGCGGGATGCTCGCTGCCCACCACGGGATTTCGGTGGACGAGGCGATGGTGCGTTTGCGTGCGCTGGCTTTTGCGCGGCAACGGCGCATCACCGAGATCGCGCGGGACGTCATCAGCGGGGAGCGTTTCGAGACGGACCTGCACTGATCACCTGGACGCGCAGGATCAGGCAGACGTGCAGGCAGATCTGAACTGATCAGGGACGTGGGTGTTCGTTTCTGCTTTCGTGTGGGGGAGGTAGGGTTCGTGTATCGGTGAAACCAGCGCCGCCACCTTTGTTGAGTGTGCGCAGGACGGTGCCTGCGAGACAGGATCACCATGACTCGCGACGATCTTTCTGCTGCGCTCGATGCGCCGTCCCCGTTCGCTGACGAGGAGGCCGCACGCGCATACAGTTCCGACGACATTTCGGTCGCTCTGGAGCGTTTCGGTGCGTTACTGCGTACACCGATGGAGTTGTCGGTGATGTTGCAGTCAGTCTGTGCACAGATCGTAGCGACGATCGTCACGGCGGACATGGCCGGCGTGACGATCCTCTCCGCCCTCGACAAGCAACCCGAGACGGTCGCGTGCACGGATGAGCGTGCCCTCGACGTCGACGTGGATCAGTATCGGGCGAATGAAGGGCCGTGTCTGGAAGCGGCTCGCACCAGGCAGGTGGTGCGGGTGCGGATCGAGGACGCGGCGCTGCGGTGGCCCGAGTTCGCGAAGAACGTCGCGGGGATGGGGGTGGCAAGTTACCTGTCGGCGCCGCTGACGACCGATGACGACCACGTAGGGGCGTTGAATCTCTACAGCTACGACGATCACGGCTTCAGCGAGATCGACGAGGTGCTCGTGCAGGTGTTCGTCGCCGCGGTCGAAGGAGCGATATGGAACGCACGCCGGGCGGAGCAGTGGCGTGCCGAGGTCGAGGGCTTGCAAGCGGCGATGAAGACGCGCGCGGCGATCGAACAAGCCAAAGGGATGCTGATGGTGCTGCACGGGATCAGTGCAGATCGTGCGTTCGAGGTACTGGTCGAACAATCCCAGTCCCGCAACATTCGGGTGGCGGCGATCGCGGCCGAGGTCGTGGAAACGTTGACGAAGCAGTAGTCGGGGCCGGCTGAGGATGGCTGTCGCTGCATCGGAGTCAGGCGATGCGTTGCTGCATCGGAGTCAGGCGATGCGTTCACTGGAGCATTCGTTGGCTTCCCTGCCAGGCGCGGTGTGTGGCTGCGCCCGGCATATCGAGTGGGATGCTTCCCGCTGATGTGCACCTCGTGGGGTTAGGGTGGGTGCCAGTGCTTTTTCATGACAGTGGCAACGGGCTGCCTTTCCCGCCGTGTCTGCTGCATGGTGGCCTCGAATGGGTAGGACGGCAATGCCTTTGACGAAGAAGTTCTCCGACATGTACGACGACGCGCTGGCCGCATTGGCTGCAGCGTCGCAGCGTCCCGCTGCTGTCGTGAACGTGGAGGGGCACTACGCCATTCGCGTGGACCTCGAGTACAACCGCTGCGTGTTGGCCACCAACTCTCCGCGAGGTTTGTGGGACGAACCCGATGCCAGCGGGTCGTGGCGGGTGCGCATCATGCAAATCGGCGACGAGGGCACGGACACATTATTGAGTCAGGCGCAGAAGCCGTGGCTCATCGATGCCTTCGATGCCGCGATCGACCAACTCGAATCCGCCGGACATGCCATCGTTGCCGATGCGGAATTCGGTGCCATCGCTCACGCCGACGAGCGATCACCGGATTGCGGTCTGAGCTCGGACGAGGACCCCTCCGCGGGCATCTGAGCGAGCTGAGCGATCCGTTCGGCCAAGACCGCGTTCTGGGTTTCCAGGTCGAGGATGACACCGATCCCGGTCAGGTTGATTCCGTCGGCGATCAACGCGCTGATTCGCCGCAACGTGGCCAGGTCCGCTTCGCTGTAGCGGCGAGTTCCTCCGCCCGTGCGGGCGGGGGTGAGCAGACCGCGGCGCTCGTACAGTCTCAATGTCTGCGGGCCGACCCCGGACAGTTCCGACATCACCGAAATCCCGTAGACCCCGCGCTGGGCGGGCGCTGCATCGCTCACTGCCACAGCACTTCTCCCTCAGCCCAACCGGATATCAGTCGACTTTAACACGGCTGATCATCATCCCTTCGCCCGTCGACGCCGTAAATCTGATACATGGTGCTACAGATTTGTGCGCGGACGAAAATTGCCACGGCCTCGACATGCCCACCAGAAAGAGTGGAAACACGCCTGAAAGCGCAGTTTATCCAGGGAGGATGCGCTCACAGCGCCCTCGATCCTGCGTTCCCTGCCGCTTCTGCGGTCGCTTATCTGCATCAGCTGATATAGATTTACGCCATCGGATCGAACAGCTAGGTATGCGAGCACAGGGACTTCGGTAGCGTGAATGACTACTGCCATGACCCCCACATTCGAGGCCACGCGCACGTGTGCACAGCGGCGGCCTTCGCGGAGAGCGGTGTGGACACCGCTGGGCGCCACGTTGACGTGGTGGCGGCAGGTGACGATCGATCTCGTCCTGGTGATCGTGATCGCCGGGGTCGTGGGCGGAGTCGGTTCCGTCCTTGCTGGCCCGCTGGGCGCAGTGGCGTTCGCCGTGGCCGCAGCCGTCGCATTGCGCGTAGTCCTGCAGACGATCAACACCCGAGCGTGAAATCAGCACCAGGAGTGGAGGAGACGACGATGCCGAAAGCACGAAGCCTACGAGCAGCGACCGATCGACAGATACTGGCGTTGCCGTGAGCGCGCACAGCAGAGATGCCGCATATGCGCACGTTGCCGGCCTGTTCGAAGAGTTGACTGCCCTGCCGGATGGTGACGTGCGCTGCGAGCGTCTGCGCACGCAGATCATCGAGTCGTGTCTGCCGCTGACGCGCCACATCGCCTTGCGATACCGGGGCCGCGGACAAGCCCACGAGGACCTCGTCCAAGCCGCCAGTGTCGGTCTGGTCAGTGCGGTGAACCGTTTCGATCTGTCCAAGGGCAAAGATTTTCTCGCCTTCGCGATCCCGACGATGATGGGCGAGGTGCGTAAGCACTTCCGGGACCGCGGCTGGGATGTTCGTGTGCCGCGCTCGTTGCAGGAAAACTACCTTGCGCTCAACAAGGCCTACTCTGCGCTCCTGCAGGATCTCGGGCACGAGCCTACCGTGCCGGAACTGGCGAAAGAGCTCGGAGTCGAGCCCGCCGAGGTCGCGGAGATCGTCGCCGCCGGCGATTCCTATCACGCGGCGTCCCTCGATGCCGCCGCCGTGGGCGATGGTCGGTCGATCGCAGATACGTTGGGGAAGTTCGATATTGCACTCGACGGCGTCGACAACCACGAAACACTCCGGCCGGCGCTCCTTGCACTGCCCGAACGTGAACGGACCATCGTGCTCTACCGGTTCTTCGGGGAGCTGACCCAAGCGGAAATCGCGGAGAAGGTCGGACTGTCGCAGATGCATGTCTCCCGGTTGCTCACCCAAACACTCGAGAAACTGCGGACGGCACGGTCCCTGGCACCCCTGCAGGCCGCGGCCGCAGCCTGAGTTGCGTGGAAGAAAGGACGAGGACGGAATGCATTTCACTTTTCTCTACGACGGTGCTGCCCAGCGCACAGCGGAGTACCCGACCTTGGAGGAAGCGGTCCGGAGTATCGAAGCGGGACAGGTCGATCGCACGGCCTGGAGCATTCAATACACCGATCGTGAGGGCGGAATTCGGGTGTACCGATTCTCCACGAATCGCGACGACAGTGACGAAAGATGAACCTGCAGAACTGAATACCGCAGAGCACACTGCGGAATAACTCTCTCTGTGCAGCGCATCCCGGCCCAGGGACCTGCAGCAGGTTCCTTGCCGGTGGGAACGGGAGCTGTGCCACCGGTGCCCGGCTGGCGCGCGAGGGTGAGTCGTCGCAGGCGTTGTCAGGCGTGGTCGGGGCCGTCGTTCCTGTCGTGATTGGCGCGTTGGTCTCGCCGCGCACGAACAGCTTTCGATGTTACGGGTGCTGCCGGCTGGCCGGTGTTGCAGACGTATCAGACCAGCAGCGGCCCCGCCTGCGACGATTGCCCAGGCGAGGAGGGGGAGCCACACCATGTGGGCAAGGCTCACTGCGATGCCGACGATGGCGATGAGCAGGATGGCCCACAAGAACAGTGCGATGAACCTGGCGACGGGTTTCACGGGAGGCTCCTCACGTCGTTGTCAGGGGCTGGGTGTCTGGCCCGCTGGTACCTCGTTAGAGGACGGGCTTTTCTTTCTGGATGTCAGTGTGCCCGGCGGAGCGGCGGCCGTGTGGGCGAATGGAGGCGAGTTGCCTCGGTGCGCGCGTGTCGTTGCGGCGTTCGCCGCTGTGTCGATTCAGCATGTCGTCGACCGTGTGTGTCGCTCGTAGGAGTGTTTCGCTACGCGCCGGGAGTGCGCCACAGTGTCGGTGTGGCGCCGTCTTCGGTGCTCGCGCGGGTGAGTAGTCCATCGGCGTCCTGTTAGAGGGTTGTACCGTTGCCGGCCGCGAGCATCGCGCACCCTCTTCGTGTCGTCACGTCATCGCTTCGCGAGTTGCAGAACCTTGGCCGAACCGAGGGGGATATCAGGTGGGGGTGATGTCGTTGTCGGCGGCGAAGACGAGGCGGCCGTCGTCGAGGGCGATGGCCCATCGGCGTGTTGGTGCCCAAGTGCGGCCGAGTTCGCCCTGAGCGAGGAGGGAGTCGGCGTAGTCGTCGACGACGGTCCCGGTCTCGACGCGCTGTGCTGGATGATCCGGGGCCGCGGGCGGCGTGACGGTGACGCGGGTACCGACGGTGATCGGGGCGGGTTTTCTCTCGGGGCCGGGCATGGTTCCGATTGTGGCAGGACAGAGGCGGTGGAGCATCCCGGCCGGAGGGCACGCAGTTGTCGGGGCGCCGGAAGGTGTACGTGGTGGCCAGGGAGGACACAGAATTCGTTTCCTTCTGGGTCGGACATGACGATCCACGGATCCTCGGCCGCCCAGTCCACTACGCGCGCTCCGGCTGTGCACAGTCGCATCACTTCGGCATGTTGATCGCTGTGTTGGGCTCTGATGTCGAGATGCAGCCGATTTTTGTTTGCCTTGTGATTTGTGACCGGTTGAAGCAGGAGAACAAGTTCGGTGCTCTCGGGCAGTCCTGACCCGAGTTCGACATATCGTTTGCCATGGGAATCGGTCCACGTGCTGGTGATCCTCACGCCGAGTGCTGTCGACCAGAACGTGCTCATCAGATCGGTGTCGAGGCAATCCACCGCGATGGCGGCGAGGCGACTGGACACGGGTCCACCTTTCTCGGGGGAACGGTTGTCGGCGATCGTACGGGCGTGTCAACGGTCTCTGAAGTCTGACCCTTTACGGGTCCCGCAAAGTTGACCCGCCTACTGTCATTAGTCGTTGTTGGATCGGTTCTTCGTCAGGAGCTCTCGGCGTGACCGGGTGCGGTAAGAGTCGCCGGTGAGGGTGAGCACTTCAGCGTGATGGACGAGTCGGTCGATCATCGCTGCGGCGACGACGTCGTCGGAGAATGTTTCTCCCCATCGATCTGGGGTTGGCACTTGTTCGTCTCCGTGGAAACCCGCAGCTCGCTGGGACTTCAGCATGTTTTCGCGTTCTAGCCTTCTTCAAGCTGTGAGCGGTCTATATTAGGTGCTACCTTAATCGTTCAGGTGTGAAGAAGGTGTGCTGATGACCGAAGGTCTGCGGCTGATCCCGGGCAACGTCGTTCCGATAGAGTCGATCGAGTCAGATCCTGTTGTGTTCCAACGCAACTGCGTGGACGCCTTCGTCGCGTCCTGGCGAGCTCGGGGCTTCAGCCCAGTCACTATCGACAACGACATCGGGCTACTCGAGCGGACGCTGACGGCACTGGGCCGGCCGGCGTGGGAAGTCACCGCCGAGGACATCGACCGAGTCGTCGGCAGCCTCGCAGTCGCGGGCCGTGCTCCGTCGACTCGGCGGGAGTATGTGCAGATCTTCAAGGGATTCCACTGGTTCCTCCAGGTTCGCAAGGCAGCCGAGATCGAGGCCGTGTTCGGGGTGAAGCTGGTCTGTCCGGTGGATGAGTTCAACGCCTCCCGCCATGTCGGCGACGATTCGCCGGCGCTGGTGCCGCCTCCGACTCCGGAGCGCGTGCGGGAGTTCTTCGAGTTCATGAAGGCGCGCATCATCACCGCCCGAAAATATGGGCCGGCAGCTCGGGACTACGCGCTGTTCCGGACGCTCTATCATGCCGGACTGCGCTCGGAAGAGGCTGCGCTGCTCGACCTTCCGGATGTGCATTTCGATCGTGGTCCGTTCGGCAAACTTCATGTCCGCTTCGGTAAGGGCGCCAGGATGTCCGGTCCTCGGCCGCGATGGGTTCCGATGCTCGACGGTCTGGACCTGGTGCTGCGCTGGTTCCTGACCGACGTGCGGCCCAAGTTCCCGGACTCGCCGGTGTTGTTCGCCGACGAGTCCGGCGGGCCGCTGCATCGTGGAACGATCCGCAACCGGCTGCGATATCTGATGGAGCTCGAAGGGCGCCCGCGTTCGGAGCGGTTCAGCCCGCATGCGCTGCGACGTGCGTGCGCGACCCACAACTATGAGCGTGGCGTGGATCTGGTTGCGATCCAACAGCTTCTGGGTCACTGGACCGTCGGATCGACGATGCGGTATGTCCGGCCATCGGCGACCTTCATCGAGGACGCGTATCGGCGCGCGGTGACCACCACCCTGGCCGAGCTCAGCGGAGAGGACGAGCGAGCGTGAGGATCAAGTGGCGACTGCGGATGGCCGCGGCCCAACGCGAAGTGTGGACCGGGACCGAGCTGCGCAGGCTGCTGGCAGACAAAGCCGGGCTGGAGATGTCGGCGGCGTCGGTGTCGGCGCTGTTCACCAAGGAACCCACCCAGATCAAGATGACGACGCTGATCGCGTTGTGCACTGCCTTGCAATGCACTCCGGACGACTTGTTCGAGATCGACGCCACTCCCGTCGAGCGTCCTGCCGATCCGCCAATTCGACCGGCGCCGACGCAGCGCCAAGCCGTCAACGCCCGCGGCCGCTCGCTTCCGCCGATGTGACGCTTCGACCTGGAAGTCATTGCAGAACATGGGTAAACGCCAGCGTGACTGTGCCGAGTGCGGCGGACCGGTGGGCATCATCGGCCGCGACCTGTGCTGCCGGTGCACCGCCCGCGCCAAGGACGCGGCCGCCAAGCAGCCGTGCCCTGACTGCAGCCGCAGTAGGGTGCTGGTCGTCGAGACAGGTCGTTGCGTGATTTGTTCCCGCCGGTGCGCGCAGTGCGGTCACAAGGTCCGCTTCGCGGAGGCCGTGTTGTGCCGGGGCTGCCAACGCAAAGCCGACCTGCAAGCTCGGCAACAGGACTGTCCGCGGTGCGGCAAACCCGGGTATCTGCGCGTGGACACCGGCTGGTGCGGTCACTGTTCGAGGCCGCGCCCTTCGAAGAAGCCCCCGCGCGTCTGCGTCGCCTGTGGCGTGTTGCGTCGCCATGCCGGCCGCGGCATGTGCTCGCGATGCTGGCAGCGCCATCCGGATCGGCCGCATGTGGCCGGCGAACATCTCCTAGCACGTCTTGCCGACCCGCCGGATTGGCTGCCCGGCCTGATCACCTGTCTCGCCGACGGCTATTCGCCAGGCCGTGCGTGTGTGGCGGTCACCGAGCTGGGGCGACTGCTCGACGACGAGCACTCCAATCATCCGCCGTCCCTGCTCGACAGGGCACGCCGCTCAGGCCGTTCCATGGGTCCGCTGGCCAGATCGATGCAAGATTTCTTCACCGAACACGGGCTGGCGATGCCGACCGACCACAACGAGCGACTCGCCGCCGGCCGCCGGCAACGGCGGATCGAAGCGGCCCCTGAACCGCTGCGACCGGCAATCGCAGGATTCGCCGAGTTCATGCTTACCGCCAAGGCCCGTGCTCGCCGGGCCGGAACACTGCCCCGCAGCGATTCGACCATAGAGGCCGCACTGGCGGCCGTTCGAGATTTCGCTTCGTTCTTGAACAGTGAACGCGGGAAACAAGATTGGGCGACCGTCGAGCTCGGCGACGTCGAGGCGTTCCTAGTTTCCCTGCCGAAGTCGCGCCAGCGAAGACTCACCGTGCTGCGCCAGTTTTTCCGATTCGCGCGCAGTCACCGTCTGGTCCTTGTCGATCCGACGAAGAGCCTGGACAGGAAAGAGGCCAAGGGTTTTCGTGGCCGGACGCTCACTCTCGAGCAACAACGCCGGTTGTTCCAGCGGTGGACCACCGACCTGCTGGTGCATCCGCATGAATCCCTGGTCGGCATCCTTGCCTTGCTGCATGGCGCTTCCAGTCGCGAAGTCCGGCTGCTGACCTGCGACGATGTCGATCCGCTTCGACAGACCGTCAGGCTTGGCGAGCGACCGCATCCGGTCCCGATGGACCCGGCGAGCTGGACGATCGTGCAGCGCTGTTTGGCCCAGCGCGCCTCCTGGCGCACCGCCAATCCGCACGTCATCGTCACCAAAGGGACCAAGGCCGGACGGTCACCCGCATCGGTCGCCTATCTGAGTCATGTGCTCGACGATTGCGGGTTCGGCCCGCGGATGATCCGCTGCACTCGCCTTATCGATCTGGTCAACACCATGGATCCGAAGCTCGTCGCCGCGGCATTCGGCATGACCGCCGAGGCCGCCATGATCTACCTGGCAGACTTCGTCGACCCGACCCGACTGCCGAACCCGTGAAACTTCGGCGCGACTACGCACAGATTCGCGCGAACATGTGCGCTTTCCCGAACGGCAGATTCGAGGTGACCATGATCGAACCCAACTCGTACCGGGATGCGACAAGTTGGAAGAACAAATTCGCCGCGTCCTGATCGAACGGAATGTATCCGACCTCGTCGATGATGATCAGTTTGTAGCGGCGAATCTTCTTCAGTTCCGCTTCGAGCCGGCCTGCATGGTGTGCGGCACCGAGGCGGGCAATCCAGTTCGATGCCGTGTCGAAGATGACGGAGTAGCCGGCGTGGATCGCTTTGACGCCGAGCCCGATTGCGATGTGCGTTTTGCCGATGCCGGGCGGGCCGAGCAGGATCACGTTCTCTGCCTTCGCGACGAAAGTTCCGGTGGCCAAGTGCGCCAACACATCACGACGTAGCGATGGCAGGTGGTCGAGGTTGAAGTCCTCGAGTGTTTTCACTGCCGGAAAATGCGCAGTGCGGATCCGCATGATGGCACCCTTGGATTCGCGGTCAGCGACCTGACGTTGCAACAACGCGGCGAGGTATTCCTCGTGGGACCAGTTCTCGTCCCGCGCCTGGGCGGCGAGGTCTTCCCAGGTTGCTCCGATCGTCGGGGTTTTCAGTACGCGGGTGAGGTAGGCGATCATCGACGGCAGCCCATCGGATGGCCCTGCCGGCTTGGTCGGTGTTGCAGTCTTCGAATTGGTGGAGGTAGCCACTTACGTTCTCGCTTTCGTTGTGGGAGTAGTGAAATCGACCCCGAAGAGGGCGTCGTAGTCAGGCAGAGCACGCAAGGCGACCCAGTGCCCGTCGAGATGGTGACGGTCGGCGTCACGGCGGCGCCGCTGGTCGGGGGTGAACTGTTGCCGCAACTGCGCGGCCGCCGCGACGTGAGCCGGATCGGTGACCACGGCATGTTTCGCCCAGGACCGTCTATGGGACGCGACGACCTGTCCCTCACAGGTGACCACCACCTCGTTCGGTGATGCGGCGACGTCGACGAACCTGCCGATCACTCGCGGGTCGACGGAATAGTCGACCGCGTCCATCCTGACGTAATAGTCACGGGCCAAACGGATTCGGTGGTGCAGTCCGATCGGCGGGTTCACCGGCGGCAATGGAAGCATCGCTGAATAGTCCGTGTCGAGCAGATCGATTGGTCGTCCCCCGGTCGAGCGAACCATCCGAGAGTTGGCGCGTTCGAGCCAGTCTCCGAGTTGGTCGTTGAAGTCGTCGGGTGAGGCAAACCGGCGGCCAGGCAGAAATGAGGTCTCGAGGTAACCGTTGTGCCGTTCGACCATGCCCTTGTACTCGGGGTCCCGTGGTGGAGCGAGTTTGATCTGCGTGGCCAACGTTCCCGCGAATGCCACCGCCGGAGTGGTCACCTTTCCGGTGCCACCGATCGACGATTCCCTATCCCACAACAGTGTTTTGGTCACTCGACCGACCTGTGAGATGGAGGTCCACATGCCCGAGAGAATGTCTCCGCCCTGCCTCGACGGAATCATCGATGCGGTCATGAACCGTGAGAACGCCAACGTCATCACCAACACAGGCAGGATTCGTTCTTGCCCGGCTGCGACCGGGATTCTCGTCTCTGGGAACCAGAGATCGCATTGGGTGAGTTGACCCGGCTCGTACGTGATTCGGTCGGCGGGGTCGATTCCCTGGTACTCCGGCCGGATCTGTCGCACCCGATCCTTGAGTGTGGTCAGCGAATGCTCCCAGCCGATCCGTTCGGCGATCACCGTCGCCGGCATCCGCGGATACTCGGACAGCAGTTGTCTGATCTGTGGCTCGACTCCATCGGCGAGTGAGCCGCGTGGGCCGCGTTCCCGACTCGGTGGGCCCTGCGCGCGTAACGCGGTGCGCACGGTGTTCCGGGCGATGCCCATCCGTCGTGCGATTTCCTTGATCGGTATTCCTTCGCTGCGATGCAGACGACGGATTTCTGCCCAATCCTCCACTGATATCACATTGGGCTCAATCGGTGGAAGCAACATTCGAGGTCAGGAGGGTGTTGTGGGTCGTCCATCGGATTGGGTGCGGGAGGTGACGGGCAGGGCTCCGATGAGGTCACCGGGAGCGCCGGGCCATCCTCGGTCTAAGGAACGAGATTTTTGGGAGCAGATCAGTACTGGCAAGCTTCCTCGCGAGGCAGCTGACGCTGTCGGCGTGGCGCAAGCGGTTGGTCAGCGGTGGTTCCGGCACGCTGGCGGGATGACGCCGTACTCGTGGCCCCCGCCGGCAGGCAGGTACCTTTCTTTGGCAGAGCGTGAGGAAATCGCGATCCTGCACGCCACCGGCCACGGAGTGCGCGCGATCGCGAGTGCCATCGGGAGGAGCCCGTCGACGATCTCGCGGGAGTTGCGCCGCAACGCTGCCACGCGTGGAGGCACGCTCGAATACCGCGCCAGCGTGGCGCACTGGAAAGCCGAGTTGTTTGCCCGCCGCCCGAAGACCGCCAAGCTCACGGCCAACGATCGGTTACGGCACTATGTTGAGGACCGACTCTCGGGCCGGATCACCATGCCGGGCGGCGATGCTGTCGCCGGACCGCTCGAACGGCAATGGAAAGGCTTGAACAAGCCCCATCGTCAGGACCGCCGATGGGTGAAAGCGTGGAGCCCCGAGCAGATTTCGAACCGGCTACCAATCGATTTCCCGGATGATCTGAGCATGAGAATCAGCCACGAAGCCATCTACCAGTCCCTGTTCATCGAGGGCCGCGGCGGCCTGCGCCGCGAACTCATCTTGTGCCTGCGCACCGGCCGTGCTCTGCGCATGCCGCGGGCAAGAGCAAAGCGTGCTGCCTGGGCTCACGTGAGCCCGGACGTACTGATCAGCGAGCGTCCCGAAGAAGCCGACGACCGTGCGATCCCCGGGCACCACGAGGGTGACCTCATCATCGGTACGGACAGGTCCGCAATCGGAACCGTCGTCGAGCGCACAACCGGATACACCACCCTCGTGCACCTGCCACGGGAGCGTGGGTGGCGACAGCAACCGATCACCAAGAACGGGCCGGCACTGTCGGGATACGGAGCGGTGTCGATGAACAGAGCGTTGACACAGGCACTGGCGTCGATGCCCACCGAACTCAAACGCTCGCTGACCTGGGACCGCGGGAAAGAGATGTCCGCACACGCCCAGTTCACCATCGACACCGGGCTGAAGGTCTACTTCGCCGACCCGCACAGCCCGTGGCAACGAGGCACCAACGAGAACACGAATGGACTACTGCGCCAATACTTTCCGAAGGGAACTGATCTCTCGCGATGGAACCCAGACGATCTCGCGGCAGTCGCCCACGCTCTCAACACGCGACCACGGAAACGACTCCAATGGCGAACCCCCGCTGAAGCTTGGGACGAACACCTACGATCAATTCAACAGCAACGTGTTGCTTCGACCGGTTGAATACGCCCACCCTCCTAGCATCGGAGAGGGGTCAATCCCAATCCGTCGCTACGGGGTCATTCTTAAGGTTCTGGCCCAATTTCCGTGACGGCTCCACCTTCGCGCCGCGTGTTGTTCCGG